>CAYULV010000043.1:0-19875 GCA_964445655.1 uncultured Granulosicoccaceae bacterium
GGTTGATGGATTCACCTCCAGGTTTGCGCGAGAGACAAATGTCCACATCATGCGCGATGCCAACATCGGATGGGGGGCGAGTGGCACCTTGCGCAAGACTATCAGAGGTGCTTTCGAGCTGTTACGACTGGATACCCGATGGCAATACTATATTGTTCTCAGTGGACAGGATCTGCCGCTGAAAAATATCGCAACGATAAAAGCTGAATTAGCGGTAGGCGCGGCGCGAGAGGCAAACTACTTACGCTACGGTGCCACTGAGGTGCTCGTTCCGAATGAGCTTCCTGTGATCAGTCAAAGCAAACGTATTGAGCTTTGGGGAGATCGAGGTCATACAAAAGTATATGCTAAACCGGGTGCGATCAACCCACAAACCAACCATGGTGCGCGATGGCTGGTGGATGTCACGGAAGTAGGTGAACAGGGTGAGGTATATATCGGCCGTTGTGACGAGCTGCTTTTGAAGAGACGTCGAACCTTTTTCGAACGATATCCTTACTTTGAGGGGCCAAACTGGTTCAATTTGCATCGCTCCTTGCTCGAATTCATGATTGACGACCCTTTTGCCTATGAACTCTACGATGTACTTCGCGGTACGTTTATTCCCGATGAGAGCTTTTTTCAGACCTACATCATGAACACACGGTTTCGCGATACTGTCGACTGGAACTACGGTCGTCTGATTTTGCGCCCCGGGCCAAAGCCCCGGGTCAAGGTTTTTACAGACGAGGATTGGCCGCAAATAAGCGAATGCCCCGAGTTGTTCGGGCGTAAATTTGATACCCGCGAGTCGCCAGAAATCGTTGACCGAGTGCTTGAACACATTCGGGCTGCCGCGTGAAGCTTCCCCGAGGGAGCTGAAAGCCATAAATATTGACAATTGCGATGTGGATATGACCGTGTTTCTCGGTGCGGACTGAGGCACACTACGGACAGTTTGAGGTGGTTTGCAGGCCAAGTACAGGCTATTTACGAGCAAAAAGTGGGTAGGAATGCGCTTTTCCCGCAGCTTAGGTCTGCATCTGACAATAACGCACGACAGCTGTGCCGGCTGGCTCGTAAATTGCGTCTGGTATGTATAAATCTGGGGTCTATTATCAGTGTCTTCTGGCAAGGACTCCTGCGGTCAGCCAAACCGCGTATTTCCCATCTGGATATCGGATTAAACTAGACATATGAATGACATAGCTTCATCAATGGGTATCAGAAAACGTGTTCTGATTACGGGAGGAGCCGGTTTTTTAGGCTCGCATCTGTGCGAGCGACTTCTGAATGAAGGAAACGAAGTTATCTGTATGGATAACTACTTCACCGGCTCGAAGCAGAATATACAACACTTGATGGATCACTCTTCCTTCGAGCTGATGCGCCACGATGTGACATTTCCGGTGTATCTGGAAATCGACGAAATCTACAACCTCGCGTGCCCGGCGTCACCGATACATTATCAACATGATCCGGTACAAACGACCAAGACCAGTGTGCACGGTGCGATAAATATGCTTGGACTTGCCAAGCGTACTGGCGCCAAGATTTTTCAGGCGTCAACCAGTGAGGTTTACGGCGACCCTAAAGTACATCCGCAGCACGAGAGCTACTGGGGTCATGTTAACCCAATTGGTTTTCGCTCTTGCTATGACGAGGGCAAGCGATGTGCTGAGACACTGTTCTTCGACTACCGTCGTCAGCACGATCTTCGTATCAAGGTAGGGCGTATCTTCAACACGTATGGTCCGCGCATGCATCCTAATGATGGTCGTGTTGTGTCCAACTTCATTGTTCAGGCGCTGACCGGTCAACCGATTACTATTTATGGTGAGGGTGATCAGACACGTTCCTTCTGCTATTGCCTTGATCTCATCGAAGCGTTTGTTCGTCTGATGAACACCGATGATTCATTTACAGGCCCTGTCAATATTGGCAACCCGAGTGAATTCACAATCAAGCAACTGGCCGAAAAGGTCATCGAGATGACTAACTCATCGTCAGAACTGGTTTACAAGGAACTGCCAAGTGATGATCCGACACAGCGTCGCCCGGATATTACCCTTGCCAAGGAAGCGATGGATTGGGAGCCAAAGGTCTCTCTGGAAGAAGGGCTCAAGAGCACAATCGAATATTTTGACAGCCTGCTGTCAGATGAGTCGGCAACTGTCAGTCAGATGGCAGTTCGCGCATCTTGAAGTAATAGACCGACGCAGATAACAAGCTCGTGAAAGGTATCATTCTCGCAGGGGGATCGGGTACGCGACTGCACCCGATCACGCAAGTTGTATCGAAGCAGTTGCTGCCAGTTTATGACAAGCCAATGGTGTATTACCCATTGACGACGTTGATGCTGGCAGGAATTCGCGACATCCTGCTTATTTCGACACCGCGTGATGTGCCGCTGTTTCAGCAATTGCTTGGTGATGGTAGCCAATGGGGTATCAACCTTAGCTACACGGTCCAACCATCGCCCGATGGGCTTGCTCAGTCATTTTTGCTCGGTGAAGATTTTATTGCTGATGACAACGTGGCCTTGATTCTGGGTGACAATATCTTTCACGGGCATGATCTTGCCGGGCTCCTTGGTAATGCCTCAAGACAAGAGAGCGGTGCAACTGTTTTCGCTTATCGTGTCAGTGATCCCGAACGCTACGGAGTCGTCAGTTTTGATGAACATGGATGTGCGTTGGATATTGAAGAAAAGCCTTTGAAACCTGCTTCGAGTTATGCGGTGACGGGGCTGTACTTCTATGACAATGATGTTGTATCGATAGCCAAGGGGATCAAACCGTCTGCACGAGGTGAGCTTGAGATCACTGATGTCAACAAACATTACCTGGAACGCAATCGGCTAATGGTCGAAACCATGAGCCGCGGGTTTGCTTGGCTGGACACCGGAACAGGCAACTCTTTGCTCGAAGCGGGGCAGTTTGTAGAAACACTGGAACGCAGGCAAGGACTCAAGATAGCTTGCCCTGAAGAAGTATCCTGGCGCGCAGGCTGGATCAACGACGATCAATTGCTGGCGTTGAGTGAACCTCTGTCCAAAAATGCATACGGCCAATACTTGACATCATTGGTTCAGGAGCAACGTAGCCGAACGACGCTACGGCTGGCTAGTTAGTCGTCAGGTTTCACCTACACCACTTTTGGTATAGGGTAGCCTCCACAGACCAGTTATGCCGATCAGAACGCACTGCATCATCGCGATAGTGATTCGCGGCTTCATTATTTGATGCTTCATCCATTACGTTGTTATTTTCCAGACGACTGAAGCCGAAGGTTGTCATGGCACTAGCGTCGACACCAGCCTGGCGCAAAGCATCGATCATCAATAAGCCAGCGCTTGGAGGGGCAGATAATTCCCTGACCAGACAATGCCAACGCTGCAAATCGAATATTGCTATATGAGTGACGGCCTGCATCGCGACTTGCGTCCAATAGCGTGAAGCTCGCGTCCATGGATCTGGCCCGGTCACAGCACATCGGTTTGCTGCGGCGCGGACCGTATCAAAATTCAAGCCCGGCGACGCAACCCACAGTGTTGTCTTGCTACCTATGTCTGCTTCAATTTCAGCGGTAATCTCAGCCGATACTCCGGTATTGTTGAATCGAATGACAATATCGTGTGCATCGATGTCGGTACCAGCGTTGTTATTTTCAAGCGAGGGGCCGTTGCCGACAAGCGCCACCCGCTTGCCTGAATGTCCTGCGCCGAGTTCATCCAGGAGTTGGTTGATAGGGATACTCCGAGTTAGCAGTCCACGCGCCTTCTCTGCCTGCATGAACAGCTTTTGATTCAGTAGCGCCTGATGATGTTGGTTGAGATAATTCAGCACGCGAGGGAATTTCATCAAGGCACGACGCTGGCGAAAGCCAAGGCTTTTACCGATATGCTGCGTGAGACGAGCTTGTAATTGATCGGTTCGATTCGCCGCGATATCAAAGGAACACAGGCGAAAGAACAAGGGCCAGCTCGTCAGTCGACGATCCTTGATCAGTTCTTCCACCTGTTCGATGCGGCTGTTGTCGACCCCCTCGATACAGTGACTTGTATCCAGGGCCAGTTTCAGGTTAGCAGCGCTTGGCTGCTGTTCGGCAATTGTCCATAATTGCTCGCAAAGCGAATCATGCCAGTCGCCTTGATGAAATGCTGCTTTGAGAATTGGATTCGCACTCATGAGGATGAGCGCTTGTTTTTGAACGGGCGCAGTAAAGGTGACTGACTGTCATTGACAAAACGGCCGGGCGATTCACGAAACTTGTTATATTTTCGTTGTCCCCGATTTAACGAATGGCTTAAGCGGGTTGCCAGTTCTGGCTGTTGAATGGCGTCAATGCCTGGGCTCAGAATTGTTTCGAATGCGCGAGTATCGGTGGTGTTGCGAGATCTGAATTCATTCGATGTGTCGTCTGATTCAATCGCAAGTAAGCAATGCTGCAAGACAAGCTGTAGCTCGCTGATGTATTTGATGCGCGTCTGATCATGTAGTGGGGTGTTTGCGAACTGGATGTCCGCCAGCGAGTGCAGCAACTTTCCCGATGCTTCAGGCTTCCACGCAATACAGGGTATTCCTGCTAGTAGTGCATCAGCACATAGCGCTTCGATTGCCTGTATTGCAACGGTTGTGTTACCCAGCAAGGCGTGATAATCGGATACTCGATCAATCTTGATTGTGTGAGCTTGCCATTCGCTATTGAGGTTCATCGCGGCACATGCACGTTTGGCTGCATCGGAAATGGCTGTATCAAAGTATGTTAGAAATACCTGACTGTTTTCCGGCTTCAATAGTGGGTAGCTTTTATCTTGCAGCGAATCCAGTGTGGTCAGAATCGCCGCGATGTCCTCGTCATCCGGGGAGGCAGTCAGTTGTACATTGATTCGATGTGTTGCACGGTACAGTTCGTCGGGCCAGCTTGCTGGTAGTGGACGGAAACGCGAATGAAACAGAGCAACGGGTTCTATCTTGTGGATGCAAGGCTCGCGTTCCGTGTTGCCGAGCTCATCCAGATGACGATTGAGCCCTTGCACACCCACGGAAATTTCAGACTGAGATTCTGGATGAATCGGGTACAACACCAGATCCGGATGTGCGGTATCGGCGAGTAGGCGTATTGCCACGGCGTTTGGTGACGGTGCTGAGCCAACTACATCCGGATTGAATACGCGCTCGATGTCAATCGAATGGGTACTTTGATGTCCAATCGTCTGCAATACAGTGCGCACCGAGGCTTCAAGCTCGTTCAGCTGATCAGACAATCGATGTGTAGTCACGTAACTCATGCGTCTATCATGCAGCACTGGCATAACTGTGCCAGAACTCATCACTGTTCCATTCATCGACCAAGGTCTGAGTATAGGCCAGAGCCGTACAGTGCTCATGGGCGTAGTTGCGAAGCGAGTCGAGTTGCTGCGCGGCATATCCATCGGCTGAAACGGTGTGTAGATCAGCGAGCCAGCTTTTCGCGTCAATTGGTTTGAACAAGCCATTGATATCATGTAGTTCGATATCACTGTTGGGTGAGCAGATTGCTGGAACTCCAAGGGCCGCAGATTCGATAAATTTGATATGCGACTTTGCTTGATTGAATCGCGTGTCTGTCAGTGGCGCCAGCGTTGCCCGTTTACCAGCAATGACCGATGGAAGTTTGAAATAGTCTATCCATTTGGATGACTGTAATTGTGCAGCCGGTAGGGATTCAGCGCCGTCGAGTTTGCCGACGATATGCAGTTTTGCGGTAACACGTTCAGCGAGAAAAGTTGCTAGCGCTGATTTTATCGATCTGAAGTCTGCATCGTGACTTCGCGTACCTGGAAGGTAGGCCAGTTCAATAGAGGCTTTCGTTTCAGATTGTTGATATTTCGCATGCTGTAACCAGAATTCGGACAGTCCGTTTCGTAGTAGCAAGATGTGTTTGTTCGGAAATGTGCGTATCGCGTGATCAGCGATGGCTGGTGTCGACGCTGTTATGTGTGAAAAACCTTGCAGCGCTTTCGCATGATCGGCGAATTGGGTAGCTACTTTTTTCGCCCGTGCAAAGCCGTTTATGACGCGTGGTGATTCTGCAGCCAGATCTGGATCGAAAATAAGATCATCGAAGTCGGCTACCAGTTTCACGTTGTGTCGCAAACAGGTACTCACCAGTCGATGAAGCTTGCGACTTGTTACGGGACGCAGGCAACTGACAATGTCATAGCGTTCAACGATCCCAGGATCGAGTGCCGCCAGGGTCGTGACATCCGCACGGAACCCATGGGTGCGCAGAGCCTCTGCCATATTGAAACAACGATAGCGCGTCGAGCCATCTCCATAGGGCTGAGCATCCAGCCTGCCAGCGGTTACGAACAGTATGTTCATGGTGTGAGCCGAAAGCACAGATGAGCAAAAGGAGGTGGGAAATTCTGCATATCAGAAAAATGCAATTTGGAGGCCACCAACAATGCCTCCCAGGCGGATCAGCATGCGGTTTTCAGATCTTTTTGAACGGTTTGGCGACAGCTGCGCGATGGCGTGGTTTCTGCTACATCTCTGTATCGGGATCGCCACAAGATATCGCACTTGAAATCCAGTTCAGCGCCACCTACCGAAGCAGGCATTCATGCGATCGCCACATCTGCCGGCATACGAGCCATTGTGCATCTGCCCAATTTTCTCGGTGTTGATTCAGTTGTCTCCCCTGCGATTGCTGACGCACGAAACCTTGAGGTCTCGATGGTTGTCGTTTGGGGGCGAAAAGAAAGTGCCGAACCGGCCCTGGCTGTCGCAGCTGAACGTGATTTGCCGGTCGTCTATATCGAGGATGGTTGGGTACGCACCGCATCTGCCGATGCGCACTCGAGACGTGTTTACTCTTTGCTGGTCGATCATGAAGGTGTGTACTACGACAGCACCGTACCCTCTGAACTCGAAAATTTGTTGAATTTGCCAGATGCAGAATTCGCCACCCATTGTGGCGTTGTCGAACGCAAAGAGGCGCGAGATTGCCGAGCACTTCTGGTCAATAACAGTATTACCAAATACAACTTCTGCCAGCGCGCTGCTGCAAGTGATATCAAACAGGATGAACGCGACCTCGTTCTTGTCATTGATCAAACTCTGGATGATGCATCTCTCGCCTATGGTGATATGTCTGCGACGAGGTTCGAAGAGATGCTCGAGTCAGCCATATCGGAGAATCCGCACTCGCGCATTGTAGTCCGCACACACCCTGATGTCGTTTCAGGGCGCCGCGCGGGTTACCTCGGCAGTCTTGCCGGTAGAAAAGGACTTGAGATTAGCGCCAAAGGTGATAATCCTATGGATTGGTTAAAGCATGCAGCCAAAGTGTATGTCGGGACATCTCAGATTGGTTATGAAGCGCTGCTCTGTGGTGCAGAGGTCCATGTATTTGGAAAACCGTTCTACGCGGGGTGGGGCCTGACAAATGATCGCCAGCAGATCCCGCGTCGAGTGCAAAAACGTAGCATCGACGAACTCTTCTTCGCCGCACACATGGCCATCGCTCACTATTGTCACCCGGTGACTGGTGATAACTGGACGCTGCGCGAGTGTCTCTCCCATGTTTGCCTGCAGCAACATGAGTTTGCGCGCAATGCACAGGCGTTTGTTTGTGATGGAATAACGCTCTGGAAGCGTCGTTATCTGCGTCAATATCTTCGATCGCCTGCTGGCAGTGTGCGTTTTGCCAATGCCAGTAACCGATCTTCAGAGGAAACTGCATTGACCTGGAGTTTTCGAGATGAGTCAGAAGGGCGTACACCTTTGAGTGGCGAGGTGCATCGCATCGAGGATGGTTTCCTGCGTTCACGTGGCCTGGGATCAGACTTCGTAGCACCAGCATCCATCGTGGTCGATGGTAGTGGATTGTACTTTGACCCATCGAGTGCCAGTGATCTTGAAAACCTGTTACAAGAGTATGACTGTTCACCGGTAGATATCTCTCGGGCTGCGCGCCTGCGGCGACAGATCCTTGCAGCCGGTGTCAGCAAATACAATGTGGGTCGTGATACCCGAAAACTGGAAGCGCCGGCTGGCAAGCCATTATTGCTGGTCGTGGGGCAGGTCGCTGATGATGAATCAATACGGCGTGGTTCTCTGGACATCGGCGGTAATCTCGCATTGTGCGAAGCTGCTCGAAAAGAAAATCCGCATGCTCATATTGTTTTCAAACCGCATCCGGATGTTGTTAGCGGTAATCGTATTGGTGAGATACCGGAAGATGTCTTGCTCAGTATTGTCGATGACATCGTTGTCGATATCAATATCATTGACTGCATAGAACAGTGTGATGAAGTACATACGATTACATCCCTGTCGGGATTTGAGGCATTGCTGCGTAACAAGACGGTCGTGACCTATGGGCTGCCTTTTTATGCCGGTTGGGGTTTGACCCGTGATCGACATGATCTGGCTCGCAGGACGCGAGCGAGGACATTGGATGAGCTGGTGTACCTCAGCCTGATCGCCTATCCCAAATACCTGGATATCGAAAGCGGTGAATTCATTCGCCCGGAAGATCTGGTCAGTATGATGGCACGCGAGACTCGCGTATCGGCAAACACGGCAGGCAGCCGCGCCCCACGTCTTTGGCGCAAGGCACGAAATATCGTCAAGGCGATACGTTACTCAGCCGCGTAAGTCGGCTTTTCGCTGTCAAGCGACAGGTTGGGATTCCAGTACGGATCATTGTCGATCAAGCTGGGCCAGCGTTGCCTCAGGGTTTCGCACTCGCGCTTGAAGCGTGCAGCCTTTGCTGGCGAGTCATCGGCTCCGCGCGAGACTGATTCATGGTGCAACAACGTCACAAACGGTAAAAGGATGTTGTCATATCCATGACTTGCCACCTTCAGGCATAGGTCCACATCGTTGAACGCCACTTGCAAGGCTTCTTCATCAAGTCCTCCGCAATTGATAAACACGTCTCGGCGAATCGCAAGACAGGCGGCGGTTACTGCACTTGTCTGGTGAGCAATACGAAGCTTGTGCAGATACCCGCTGTCGCGATCAGATGCAAATCGATTCACATGTCCGGCAAGCCCTTTCATACCCATGACAATGCCGGCATGCTGGACACGAGAATTGGCATACAAGAGTCTCGCACCGACGCAGCCGCTGCTTGCTTGCCTGGCCTGGACAACCAGTTCTTCAAGCCAACGACCGTCTATAACTTCCGTATCATTGTTTAATAGAACGACTATCTCCGCAGATGATGCTTGAACGGCTGCATTGTTAATCGCGGAATAATTGAAGTCACCCGGAAATGCGGTAAAGGAAATACGAGTCTCACGTTCAAGCGTTTTCTGAAATGCAAAGAATGCGGGCTCGGTACTATCGTTATCCATTACTCGAATGTGATAGTTCGGATAATCGGTTAGTTTGAGGATTGACTCGACGCAGGCGCGCAGTATTGGCTCACGGTTGCGTGTAGGAATGATGATATCAACATCAGGCGCTGAATCGGGTAACGGCCACCGCGTACGAAACAAGTGCGGAACAGATGCAGGAATGACTTTCGGGCGTAGTTTGTCTTCCGGTACTTTGGTTTGCCAGTACCGTTCAAGTACTTGTTTGTCATTTTCACCAACAGAAAACCATTGGTCCTCTGTTTTTGATTTGGGAGCAGAATACAAGACTGCTGGCACTCTGAGCACTTCATTGTTTGTGAGTACATGACTTGCGCGCATCAGAAAATCATATTCTTTCGAATTGCCTAATGAATCGTCAAGCCCGCCGAGCTTGTCAAACAAAGCTCGGGTACACGAAAATACACGCCCGATATAGTTTCCTGATTGCAATAGCGTGATGTCCCAGGAGGGTTTCATGACGCCATGTAGAGGCTGTCCACTTGCATCTACAAGCTGATGATCGCTGTAGCACAATTGAAGCTGAGGGTTTGCATTGAGATGCATAAGTAGAATTGCCTTGGCATCTTCATGCAAAATGATCTCATCAGAGGTGATCAGCAAAGCATCTTTGTTGGATTCCCCATCTGGTTTTTGGAGTAGGCGCGAACCGCCATCGGGATGCCGCAGCAACCAAGCGTTAAAGTCTGGTTCAGCCCGAAAAGCATGCATGAATTTGTCATAGCTTTCATACGACACTTTTCGCCGACATTTTTTGTTCATGCGATCCATTGCGAAACCTCGGCTGAGGCGGGCTAGCTCGATATGAAAATCTGTTCGCTCAGGAGTAGTCCTGGCTGCCTTTTCACGATCGATCGAGACACCCAGCTCTGTCAGTCGTGAACGGATATAAATGATCCGTCGACTTAAACCGCTGACACCAAGTTGCAGTGATGCAGTATGGTCCTTGAGGTGCAGATCCAGGCCGGCGCCCAAGGATTCGCTGCCGGCATAAACACTCAGCATGTACCAGCCTGCAGCCAGATTGCAGCGGCTGCGAAAAGCTGTTTTGTCGTCTGCCGAATCCCCGTCGTTAGTTGTTGGAATGAGATCCAGTTCAACTATGAGTCCCAGGTACTTGCGTAGACGTGTGTTGAGACTTTGGCGGCTTGTCATGTGATGCACTGCGACATTTTTATAGTATAGCGTGAAGCGCTTCACGTGGATTGCCATTCGAGGAGGTTCAACGTCATTTTTCCGTTGTTCCGGTCGGTTCACTTATTGGTCGAAAAAACAGATCGAAACGCTATACCGTCAACAAATTGGTTTTCTTGCGGTGGCGTCGCAAAAATTGACGGTGCATCATTGACCCATAACTAAAACAATAAATCGGGTCCCTGGATGTTTAACCTCCGCGTACGAACAGTCTTCCTTCTATTCTCCATCTCTGTGCTGTCTGCCTGTGGTGGAGGATCCAGCGATCCGACAGGGGCATCGAATATCCCATTCGAAGACGCCCCGGATACCAGTATGGCTAGCGCGGATATCAGCGTGGCCACGCGCTGGTCTGATCCAGCGACCTGGGGTGGTGCGGTTCCCGGGGACAATGCCGAAATACTGATACCGCGCGGCCAGACCATCATCCTTGACCAGAACGTGTCGGCGGCAACCTTGACTGTCAATGGAGCCCTCGTGTGTGACGATCGAGACCTGGCATTAAGTGCCCGTTGGATCATGGTGCATGGAAATCTTGAATGCGGTACCGCTGAAAAACCTTTTTTGAATCGCTTTGATATTACGCTGACTGGCAATGACAAGGACGAGTCAGTCATGGGCATGGGGACCAAGACGATTGCTGCCATGGGAGGAGGTGTTATCTCGCTGCATGGTCAGCCCCGCACCAGTTGGTTGATGCTCAATGGCACTGTCAATCCGGGTTCCAGGGAGATCCGCACTGAATACGCGACTAACTGGCGTGCTGGAGACACAATCGTGGTGACTTCGACCACTGATTCCATGCATGAAGCTGAAACGCACGTTATCCAGAGCATCAACGGTGAATCGATCACACTCAATCGAGCGCTGGAGTATCGCCACTTTGGTGAGGTGCAGTCTTTCTCGAATGGACAGCGAAATTGGGATGTTGACACGCGTGCGGAAGTTGCTTTGTTGTCGCGCAATATTCGTATTCAAGGTGATGAGGCGTCTGAAGCGGATCGCTTTGGTGCACATATGATGATCATGGAAGGTTCGATTGGTCTGATCTCCGGCGTTGAATTTCGTCGAGTGGGGCAGGAAGGTATTCTCGGTCGGTATCCATTTCACTGGCATATAGCTAATAACGTTGAAGGTCAGTACATTCGTAATTCGTCCATTGTCCGAAGCTACAATCGTTGTGTCACTGTCCATGCTTCGCACAATGCACTTGTTGAGGATAACGTCTGTATGGACCACGTCGGTCACGGTTTCTTTCTCGAAGACGGTGGTGAGACTGGTAACGTATTCAATCACAATCTTGGATTGCTCACCCGTCGGCCGAGAGATGAAGTTGCTTTGATACCCAGCGACATCCAGGACGGCGAAGCCGCAAGAGGCCCTTCAACGTTCTGGATCTCGAATGGCGACAATACGTTTATTGGAAATACTGCCGCCGGATCCGACGGTCTTGGATTCTGGTACGACACGGATGAAACAGTTTCTGGTTCGTCCTTGAGTCTTTCGCGTTATCGCAATGTATCACCGATGTTCTCAAGGTTTGGTGAGTTTCGAGATAACCGTGTGCACTCTTCTGACATGGCATTCAGTACCTGCACGCTGGATAGCGGGCCAGCTGGCTATTTACCACCGGAGCGCGCTCAATTTCATAATCTGACGGTGTTCGCTGGTGGACAAGGCGCTGTTTGGCCTTGCGAGGGTAATCAGATATTTACCGAACTCAAGGTCACTGATACGGGCAACCTTCATCATGCTGGTTTTGTAGCGCCAAGGCCGGTGACGGTAAGAAATTCGTTATTTGTTGCTAACAGTAAGCTTTCAGATGGTGATACTGGTACAAGGCGAAGTGCCATCGGTATTTATGATTTTGGTGTAGATCTCCGTGACGTCCACTTTGTAAACTTCAATAATGAATATGGGGGTAGCTACATGTTCGGAGCTCGTGATGCCGATGTTCGAATCACGAACAACCCAGCTTCGGGTATTACACTTGCTGATACTTATCTTTATTACGATAGACGCAACGATCCCGAAGACATGCGACCTTCCGCCTGGGGCGCCGTAATTCATGACGAAGATGGCAGCCTGGGTTTGGGTGCGGGTACTGCACTGGTGGCTGATCATCCGATGATGACGGACTCTACCTGTACCGATGTGTTCGGAGAAGGGCGCTTGTGTGACAATCGTTATGTTCGAGTGAAAATGGACTTTGATGGACGCAAGGATCTGCCACCGGTCAGACATTTCCGTAGCGACGGTCGTGAGGCTATTGGTCGACCTCTGGCTGCTCGAGCACATTACCAGAGTGTCGTGTCAGTGAATCACAATCGCTATCACTATGCCTACGAGTTCGATGCAAATGTTCTAGCTGTTGGGTCACTAGTGACGAGTATGGAGTTTGCGCACAATGACGACACCGTGGTTTTAGAGTTTCGCAATATGCCATCCAATGCTACGGTTCGTACGTCCGGATATTCGATGGCTACGAACATCGATGCGCTCAAGCAGGGTCCAGGGCGGCAGTTTGTGCGTGATGGTGGGTCGATCTTCGTCAAGTTAAAGGCAAGTGGTGAAACTTGGGGTGCGACCGACAAGGTATCATTGGTCTGGTAGAACGTTCTGGTATGCCGCACCTATTCATGAGGTTCGACTATATCGGCTAGTTTGTTTCTGGAACGCTTCTTGCGGAGGTGCTTGCTCAAGAGCTTTTTAGTATGCCCTCATGAGAACTTCACCCATGGTTGGGTCAGTAGTGCGTGTGGTTGTCGCGTGTCTGGCTGTCCTCGTGCTATATGGCTGTAGTGAACAAACATCGAACACGGCACCAGAAGTCGGTGAAGTCAGTTTCTCCAACCGCCCAAGCAATAAACTTTGCCTTGCTGGCTCAAGATCCACCGCCATTGGGCTAGAGCCGGCATTTGATACGTTAAGGTTCTCAAGACCAGTTGCCATGGCTGAGGTGCCGGGAAGCTCCGGCGCCAGTTTTTTCGTTATGGAAAAGGATGGTCTTGTAAAGGCTGTGAACCGTACCGGCGCATCTGATTCCAATAATGGCTTCGAATCGTCCATATTGTTGCAACTTGATGTTGCGACTGAATTGGAAAGTGGTAGTACCGGGCTGGCTTTTCACCCGAGGTTTGCTGATAACGGTCGTATATTTCTCGCCTATGGAGCTGTCGGGGAAGAAACGGAATTCGAGCTTAGAGTCAGTGAATTTGCCGTGGCAAACGATAACACCAATCTTACTGGTGAGCGACGCCTCTTAACCATACCTAAAAATAATCCGATACATTATGCTGGCGCATTGACGTTTGGGCCAGATGGTTTTTTATATATTTCGGTAGGTGACGATGGTAACAATCACCAATTTGACGAACAGCGTGAGGCCGCCCAGGATCCTGGAAATTTCTATGGCACCATTCTTCGAATTGATGTTGATACCGCCTCCGATCAACCGTTTGTAATTCCTTCTGATAACCCTGATTACGGAACCGGTCAGCCCTCGCCCGTATATGCCTACGGGTTTAGAAATCCGTGGAAATTAAGTTTTGATCGAGAAAACGATACGGGTTTATGGAACAGCGATGTTGGCTGGTTCAAACAGGAAGAGATAAATCAAATTGTTAAAGGTGGGAATTATGGCTGGCCCGAGTGTGAAGGAAATTGTAACCAGGATAGACCAGAGCTATTAGACCCTTATTATAGTTACCCGAACACAGCGGGAGCCGCTGTTATAGGTGGCTTCGTTTACCGAGGGTCCGCTATTCCAGAGTTGTACGGAAAGTACGTATTTGCTGACTATATCAACCGTGTCATAAAGGCGGTCGATATCCAGCCGGCGTCTGATGGCGTCCCCTCATTGCTAAGTCTGGTTTCCGCAAATTTCAACGTTTCATCCTTCACCGAAGGTAGTGACGGTGAATTGTTTGTCATCGGATTCTCCAATGGCGAAATTTACAAGCTGGTCAAAAACGAGCAATTCGTGGATGTTGAGCCTCCCGAGCGACTAAGTGAGACAGGTTGTTTTGCATTTACAAGAAATGGTGACCCTATACCGCTACCGGGAGTTTATCCGTATGAAACAGCGCAGTTTTTCTGGTCAGATGGTGCGAGCAAAGAACGGTTGTTGGCCTTGCCTGACAACACGACAGTTGACACAAGTAATTTAGATTCATGGGAGTTACCCCCTGGTAGCGTCACTATCAAACATTTCTATTTGAACGAAACGATTTTTGAGACGCGCTTTTTCGTGAGATATGACGAAGGAGGGTACGGTGGGTATACGTATCAATGGGATGACGATCTGAATGATGCGACATTGGTGCCGGATGAAGGCCGGTCGGTTACGATTGGTGAACAGCAATGGGATTATCCCGGTAGGGCTGATTGCCTGCGTTGCCATACTGAGCAGGCGGGCTTTTCCTTGGCATTGGAATCCCAACAACTAAGCATTCAATCGCCGTTCGATGGCGAAGGGGCAAATAATCAGCTCGAAGTATTCGAAAGTATCGGTATTATCGATAATGCCGAAAGTGCATCTGCAGACCCGTTCCCATCACGTGATGAGTTGTCTGATACAGGTATTTCTTTGGATAAGCGTGCTCGTTCTTATGTGCACGTGAATTGTGCAAGTTGTCATAGAGGGGAAGGAACGGCGGGTAGAGCAAACTGGGATGCTCGCTTTGCGTTGTCAATTGAGGACATGCGATTGTGTGGAGAACTACCGTTTGAGGAAGTAAGTTTGGCGTCTGATAGTGAAGAACGGTTAATTGCTCCTGGTTCGCCTGGCAAGTCGACACTTTGGTTGAGGGCAATTGATCGAGGCTCTAGTGTCTCGATGCCACCCTTAGCCAGCCATCTTATTGATGCTGTGGGTGTTGAGTTGTTGCAAGAATGGATAGAGGCCATGGATTCAGACTGCGTAGTTTCAAATTGAGGGAATTAGCTTGGCGATAGGTACAGTCATAGCTTTGACGTAATAAATCTGCCATCGGGTATTGTGTCAATTTTTTGAATTGTCCCTCAAGGGATCTACAGATGGCATGCATTCTGTATTTCATGCCTGAAGACTGCCAACGGACTTAATGCGTGATTGCTTATCACATCCTCTGCCATAATAATTTCCCGCAAGTGGCAAAGTTGCTTGATGCGCTTTACAGCGTGGACGATGTGTTCCTCATTGATATCGATGATGGTAATGCGCCAGATACAACTGCCATTGAGAATTTTAGTTCGTGTGAAAACGTACATATTACGCGCGACAAGAATATTGGCTGGGGCGGTTCGGGTACTTTGCGTAAAACTATCCGTGGTGCATTTTTCTTGCTTGATGCGGATAAGCGCTGGGATTACTACATCACGCTAAGTGGTCAGGATTTACCTTTGCAGTCGCCAGATGCTATCAAGTCTCGCCTCAGCGAAGGATTAAGTGACAACATCAGCTATATCCGTGCTGTTGAGCATAAACCTGAAAGACTTGAAGATCATGAAGTATTCAATACCACGGCGAAAATTCGTCAATGGGGTGATCGAGGGCACACGAAAATATTTGGCAAACCAGGCACTATTCATCCAAAAGCCATGACGGCTGTCCGTTGGTTGGTCGACGTGACCGAATTAGGGGAAAAGGGAGAGGTCTACGTTGGAAGTTGCGATCCCTTGTTGTTACGTCGAAGGCAGGATTTCTTCTCACGCCATGCCTTCCACTTAGGGGCCAACTGGTTCAACTTGAATCGTGTGATGCTGGAACATCTGCGGGATGATCCGTTTGCCTACGAACTTTTTGACGTTGTCCGAACGACCTTCATCCCGGATGAGTGCTACTTTCAAACCTATATCAAGAATTCACCGTTTCGCGACAAGACGAGCAAGGACTACGGACGACTGATTCTACGTCCGGGGCCAATCCCAAAAGTGAAGGTTTTCGATATGGGAGACTGGCCAATAATCGAGTCGTCATCTGAGCTGTTTGGGCGGAAATTTGACGTAAATCACGACTCTGAAGTTGTTGAATCGGTTTTGGCCCGGGCAGCCTGAGCCAGCATGATGGTATGGAAACACTTGCTCCAGAAATGCGCGCAGCGGCCGATATCTGACTTGTACACGGGGTTGCAATGCCCGTTCTGCAAGAGCAATAACCCATGCAACCAGATAGCGATTTCTCGCACGAACGCGTGGAACCATCGATGAAAAGTAAAGAAAAAATGGATTCTCCGGTTCCCGCTCGACGTGCCGTCCTGTTGTTACAGGGTCCGGTCGGACCGTTTTTCAGCCGCTTTGGCGACGATCTTGAAGCTCGCGGATTCGACGTATACAAAGTCAATTTCAACGGTGGTGACAAGTTTTTTTACCGTCGTTCTCAGGCGTTTGATTACACCGAAAAATTTAGTGAATGGGAAGCCTATCTGGAGCGGCTGATCATCAACAAAGGGATAGGTCGCTTCTATTTGTTTGGCGACTGTCGCGCCTACCATCGTGTAGCCAAGCGTGTTGCCGCTCGTCACGATATACGTGTATTCGTGTTTGAAGAGGGGTATATAAGACCCAATTACATAACCCTTGAAGAGGGCGGTGTGAACGGTAACTCTCGCATGCTTGAAGGCGTAGCGCCATTCAGTGCGGAAGCGCACAAACTGCCAGATGAGTCGGCGTCGCCGAAGCATGTGTTTATGACTACCGCCATTTTTTCGATGATCTACTACTGGGCAAGTGCTTACTATCGGTCGAAATTTGAGCACTACCAGCATCATCGCCCTTTTGAATGGTTTTCAGAAGGTTCTATCTGGATTCGATCAGGGATACGCAAATGGCGCTACGCTCGCCGTGAGCGTGGCATGGCCCACGAAATTGTCTCTCAGTTTGACAAAAACTACTTCTTGTGCCCGTTGCAAGTGCACTGCGACATGCAGGTGTTGGTGCATTCTGACTACAACTCGATTGAACATTTTATCGGCGATGTACTTGCCTCCTTTGCAGAACATGCACCGGAAAACAAAGCGATCGTGTTCAAACATCATCCGCTGGATCGTGGTTACACAGACTATACGGTTCTGATCGCTAATCTGGTTGGTGAGTTAGGCCTGCAGGGACGCGTATTCTATGTTCATGACATCTGTCTACCTACGCTCCTTAAGCACGCTGAAGGCTCGATACTGATCAATAGTACTGTTGGTATGTCCTCACTTTTTCACGGCACACCAGTCAAGACTTTAGGTAAAGCGGTTTACGATCTTCCGGGCTTGACCTCGCAGCTTCCTCTTGAATCGTTCTGGTCAGAGCCTGGCACGGTTGATATCTCCTTGTATAAGAATTATCGAAAATTTCTGATCATGCGTAACCAGCTCAACGGCAATTTATATCGCGCTATAAGTGATAAGAGTGCAGCTGGTATTGTCTGGTCAGAGCAAATTTCGGCTCAGCATCAATACTCTGAGTACGAGGAAGAAATACGGTTGCCACGTTTACGTGTGGTTGGCGGAGTTAGCGCGGTATCGAGATCTTCAAGTAGTGATGACGCGGAAGCGGCGTAGTTACATCTATTCTCAGTAAATTCGACGGGTACGCGCCGTTACTCGTATCGCTTCGGCGATACTGATCTTGCCTTCGCCTGCAAGTGCCAACAATCGCTTTGACAAAGCCAGCTGATCATCAATCAAAGTCAAGGCTTCGTTTATATTCCCAACCAACAAATTTTCGCGCACCGATGGCGAAAGTTCGATCACTTCAAACAGATTGTCCATACTCTCGGTACCTGTCTGATGGCACGCACGACATCCTGGTGAGTCGGTGTAAGAGCGGTTCATATTTACGGTCAGCCATGTCGCGAAATTTTCACTCATACGTGGCTGTATCGCGCTTATCCAGGCTGACTCTTCATCGCTCAAGGTGAGCGATTGATAACAGTTTTTGCACAAGGTCTTGATCCGATGCTGGACGATAATGGCTTGCACGGTCGTGGCAATCCACTGGGGTGACGCACCATCAGCGAGGATCTGTAGTATTGCAGCTCGTGCCCCTTCCACGGCCATGCCGCTGACTACATAGCGATTCTCTTGTGCCAGTTGCCGCAATTGATCGCGATCTTCTTCAGGTAGGGTACTCGCCGTGAAAATCGCGTCTGCATCCAAACCGGCCGCTCGTTGCCAATGCGCGCGGGCCAATTCTTCGTCCTTGTCGAGTCCCGGATATACCACCTGATTGATTCGTGGCAAAAAAGGGTGAATCAACGATTCCGCCGCAATGATTTTTTGATCCGGTGCGTTAAGCTCCTGAGCAAGGGCACGAATGACTGTTGCACGGGCCGTTGCATCGCTTCCGATAACCAGCAAGTTTCCCTGTGCGTCTTTGAGCAATTTGCGAATGCTTGACAGGTCCTTGTCGCGAAATCCCAGCTCGTCAAGGGTGGGTCGACTCTCGGGGTTTCTGATGATCGAAAAATGAAAACCGATACCGCGATTGGTCTCAATGCAGTCAACACTGATATAAAGCTGCGACTGTTGCCAGTTCAGTTTTAGGTGTCGCTGATGACGAGCATGAGCCGCAGTTCGTGTGTCCCAACATTGTTCAGTTAGTGCGGCAATTGCTGCTTTCAGCGGTTCGGATGTTTGCAGTAGCTCTTCGTCCAGCGTCAACGCACTGCGACTTCTCAGACGATAGTGATCATGCTCGGGTTCAAGATGCAGTGAGTCGACAAAGGTGTTCGCAGCCGTCGTGAACAAGGCCTGCCACCACTGCCAAACGGTGCGCAATTCGGCCGATTCTGTGCGCGACAGCACATCGACATCGGCCGCGATGGGTGGCAGATGAACCGAACTATTACTGATCGAACCGGGGGCTGGCGCCATGAACATGAATCAACACAATGGTTATCCAGTCCTTATCGGCGAGAATCCAGTCAGGCTGATACGCCGCACGTGCAGCTGGTCGCAGGTACGGAAAAATCTACCCGCCGATATAACAGCTTAGTGATTCAGCGAGAGCAAAACATCGAGCTCCAGCGGGGCAAGCGCCGCCAGCGGGTAAGGGTTTGGATCCGCTCGGGCAGGAATTTCCCCGTTCACCGGTGCACCAGCCGCCATTACTCAGCTGATAACAGGCAGCATCATCGATCAGGCACTGCGAGCGTGAGGCAATCTGCGTATCGCCGCTCTTGCACGCAGCTATACGGCTACCCCCATCGCTGGGAGCGGGGATGCCGCCTGCGCTACTGGCGCAAGCGGAAACCATGGCAGTCAACAGAACGACGAAAAGACGCGAATGCAAATGCTTACCGATCATGATTTGAAATAGATAGGATGCACAGCTCCACTGGCAATTTTGTCACGCCATTC
>CAYULV010000044.1:0-19840 GCA_964445655.1 uncultured Granulosicoccaceae bacterium
CTTGTTAGCCTGTCGGCGATCATCATCTCATCGCTTACACTACTTGCCAGCTCGACGCTATATGCCTCCGATGACGGCAATATAAAGCCTGTAACCGTTTATCAACACGTCAACTTCGGTGGACGGTCTCTTGATGCTGGAGAAGGCGATGTTTCCATTCGAAATCTCAGAACGTCAGTTGGTAACGATAGAATTTCTTCGATTAGGGTCGCGACTGGCTATACCGTTCTGGCCTGTCAACATAGCCGGCTGAGAGGACGATGCGAGACATTCACAAGCGACAATAACGACTTTCGAGAAATTTCATTTAACGATGTTGTGTCGTCTCTAAGGATAGGTAAATCAGCCGATCTTCCTGCTGTTATCGCATATCAGCATGTAGGCTTCAATGGTAGATCTCTCGCGATTGACGATGAAAGAACCGTCACGATTTCAGACCTCATTAGCTCTGGCCTTGGAAACGATGTTATTTCATCAATTCGAATCACCGACGGATATCAAGTAATTGCATGTGAGCACTCCCGCAATGGCGGAAGTGGTAGATGCGAAACGTATGTCGACACCATATCGGACCTTCGTACCCAAAGATTCAACGACACTATTTCCTATTTGCAAATTGCGCGAGTATCAGGTGAACCTGAGCCAAACAACCCGCCAGTTACAGAAAATGTATCCTTTCGCACATTTGCTGACGAACCCTTTTCCTTTGACTTGGATGATTTGAGAGAATTAGGCAACTCTAGTGATCCAGACGGTGATGAAATAACACTTTCGGTACCTGCTAACGAATTTGTGACGTTTGAAAACGGCAGCATTACATTCGACCCCACAATAGACTTTGGGGATTTGATTGAAGGCGACGAAGAAACCGTAACGTTTGACTACATTGTCGAAGACGATCAAGGGCTATCAGCCCAAGCACAGATCACTATCACAATAGTAGGTGTTTTGCCGACATTCAATATTGGCGACACCGGCCCCGCTGGAGGGGTTGTATTTTCGGTATCTCTTAATGGCACTAGAGGATTGGAGTTTGCACCTGACGCTCTAAGCGCTGTTGCCTGGGGCTGCGAAACAACTGATTTGGAGAACATTCCGAATTTATCTGGATTTCAGAATGATGAACCAAGCCCTGGCCCTCAACTGATACCAAATGAAGCAGTGCAATCGGGTCTGCTTAACGCCGGGTTTTTAAGAGAAGCTGAATGTGATGCTCGTGCAGCACAGGCGGCTTTAGAATACACATTCTCACCAAGTGTCAATGAAGACGAATTTGCGGATTGGTATCTGCCATCAATCATCGAACTTTTACAAATCGCAAGGTTCAATCTCAGCCGCCCTACTGTGGCCAACGAGTTCGAAGAGGATGTCGTCCCAAATTTTTGGTCGTCAACTGAAGAAACTGGCGAGAACGCATGGTTTCTGCAGCCAGATGGTAGTGCTTCTAATGGAGCCAAAGATCAAACTGATACGATTTATGTACTACCAGTAAGATCCTTCTGATACAAGCCTGTATTGTCGGCCACCTGGATCCCGGGTGGCCGTTTTATAAATCTTTCCCTCCAAGCATCGCTGCTAGCCACTTCAACCAGAGCAATTCTGGTTTTGATATATACAAACCATACCTTCGCTTTACCCATCTAACGTCACAAGAAAATCAAAATGATTAAAGCCAAATAACCTGACAGAGCTCGGGCAGTTGGTGAGAATTCAAACCGTGTGAATTTCCTCTATGTTTCGAGCGAATTAGTTAGACCTTCGTGTGATAGCATTTCGGCAACAAGACTACTGGCACCTTTGAAGGATCAAAGCAATAGCCATATCTCTTGCCACAACAATAATAAAAACAAATCCAATCATAGGCTTAGATCATTAATGTCGAAAAAACTCGTACTACCCATCGCCTGCGTAGCGTTAATAACTGCCTGTAGCGGAGGAGGCGTAGACAGTACCGAGGACTCAAGTCTGCAATCACTTGAAGGCAACAGTACGCTTAACGCGACCAGCCCGTTAAATGCTATCAGTTATGACTGGGCGAACGATGAGGGAGGAGTTTTTAATATTCCACCTGTTGAGTTTAATCGCGATTTCTATGGCTGGGGAAGCTTCGGCTTCAATACCAGTAGCGGCATCAGATACAACAAAGTCGATCTACACGCAGGTAGCAACGATGATGAAAAAAATACGATGTATATCAAAAATGATGACAACGCATTGTTGTATGACAGCTTCGGAAATGTCATTGCCAAAGCGTGGGAGAGCGCCATCGGATACAACCATGTCGCTGGCGAAAGGGATGGCGGAATTATCGCTGGGGCCATCAATGAGATCAATATTGACGGTGTGAAACACACGGTGGTGTACGCCTGGTCAGTAAATTCTAACGTGGGTCGACAATCCGGATGGATAAAACTCGCTGACTTAACCCCCAGAGATGACATCGAAGATATATTAAGTGACAGCAAAAGAGAGCGCGATGCTATTTTGACCGCTAGTGGCGCTTATGGACTCGGCCTATATGAAGAGAGCGAAATCGTTGAAGCTTATCTACCTGAAAATCTGTTCGACTACTACGTGACGGCAGGTCGTAGTGATGATAACGGGGCTGGTAGAGCGCGGTATTACTACACTAATGTAGACAATCAATACCTAAGCGGATTACTGAATATCCCTGAGACTGGAAAGCAACGATATGGTGTAGCTCATAATGCCCTTGCACTAGATGAGAAGTTCTATACTGCAGCTTACGTAGATTCACACGATGTACAGCTTTTTCCACCAAGCAACACAGGTAACACTTCTACCAACGTGAAATTAACACTCGCTTGGGGTTACTCGTATACAAATACGGGCGAGAAAATATATTCCTGGATCAACAAAGCAGCGCTATCGCCAACCGGTAAAACTGTCGGTGGCGGTGGTGGTTCTTCCAAAGTTGTTCACATCACAAAGCGTAACAGCTCGGGCTTTGCGTTAGATGGGAAAAATGGAGCAACGAATAACCAAAATATCCATTTGTGGGCCACCAATAAAAACCATCCAAACCAACAATGGATAGAACTAGACCGAGGCAATGGTTATTACTCGTATCAAAAAATGAATACTAACCATTGCATAGATGGTGGAGGTATAACTACCGCTAACCGCGATAACGTCTTCCTGTATTTTTGTGAAGCTAACTCCGAGAATCAACAATGGAAAAAAGTAGCGACAGACGGCGGCGCCTATAAACTCGTAAAGCGCAGTAACGAAGGCTTCGCTATCGATGGAGGATCAAATGGACAAAACGGACAAAATATTGGCCTCTGGGACTCCAGCCACCCAAGTCATAACTTGCAGTGGTTTATTGAGTCAATCAATAACTAATATACTTGCATGGGAATGTGGTCGATATCGATACGCAGCAACGTTATCGATATCGATCTGATATTCTTTGGATTTAGACCAATGTTCGAGGTATAAATCGATGCTTTCGAAACTATTTGTGCTTGGTGTATTCGCTAACGCAGTTTGTATGGTCGCTCAGGCTGACACGGCTAAAGACAGTGCACCCGAGGGTCTGGTTGAGCTGCGTGGCATCATTGCCATGGGTATCCAGGCCGATGGAACATTTGGCGTAGGCGACGACTTCATTGCAATATTTGACGACGGCAGCTACACCAGCGATCTGGCAAACACATTCAACGACAGTATCGACGTTTCAAAGCGCGAGAAACCAAAAAAATGGGGACATTGGCGTGCTCGTAACGAGACGATTGAACTTCGCGGGCATGGCGATAACGACTTTGAGGAAACAATGGGTTCCTGGCGTATCGAACCTAACGACGAGGACCACCGCTTGTCCGGCTGTTTCGGTCGATTGGGCTCAAACAGCGGCGGTGATTACACCGGTCGCACCATTGTCGGGGTAGCACGCACATGGTGTTTTTGGCCGGACGGCCGTTTTACCAATTCCAGCACGGCATTCGGCAGTTCCAGCGAACTCAGTATGGGAGTAAGTGACAAGGCACGCGGCAGTTACCGTATTGATGACTACATCGCGCAGTTTACCTACGACGACGGACACACCATCACTGCAGCATTCGGATATGCCGACGACAAAGGTAATCACGTTTTAATTAACGGCAGACGGTTTATGGGTGCGAAGCGTTAACCAACTTTATAGATGGTACAACTCAAACGCCACGCTCAAGCAGTTCGTCAATACCCCGGTTGGCCAGATCATCAACACGTTCGTTTTCACTGTGCCCACTATGCCCCTTTACCCAACGCCAATCGATCTGATGGGTCGCCGCCAATGCATCAATCTCCTGCCACAGCTCGACGTTCTTGACAGGCTTCTTCGCCGCCGTTGTCCAGTTCTTGCGCTTCCAACCTTCAATCCATTCGGTGATGCCTTTTCGCACATACTGGGAGTCGGTAGTCAGCACCACTTCACTCGGTTTTTTTAGTGCTTTCAAAGCTTCAATGACGGCTGTCATTTCCATACGATTGTTGGTCGTATGCGCCTCCCCGCCCCACAATTCCTTTTCATGTTTTCCCGCACGCAACAACACCCCCCAGCCACCTGGACCAGGATTGCCTCGACAGGCACCATCGGTAAATATTTCTATCATTCGGAACGTTTGTCAGACCTGTGTGAATCGATACGCGCGACACTGGCACCTTGCTGCTGCGGTACAGAGTCGCCGGATCGAGCATATCCACCAACGGCAAGACCACGACCCTTTTTTAACCACTGCGCACGGGACATGGTCATGGGGATGGTCTGCTTGCGAGCTCGTAAGATATACAAACCACCAATCCCGCCCATCCACGGCTGAAGGCGCTCCAGACGATTCAGTCGGCGCAAGACAGGTGCGCTGTTGATCGGCGGCCGGATAAACAAAGCTGCACTATCCAGCACACGATAATCGAGTACGGATAGCCATTCGCCGACTCGACGCCGCGAATAAAAATGCCCGTTCCAGGGTTCTCGGTGCCGCCAGCCAGTCAATAAATGGCGCACACCAAACGCGCTGAAAGGGTTGAAACCCACAATGATCAATTGACCATCGTCAGTCAGCACACGATCGGCCTCGCGCAAGGCCTGATGAGGCGCCTCGCAAAAATCCAGCGTGTGAAAGAATAAAACGGCCTTCATCGACCCGGTCGCGATCGGCAAGGACAGAACATCTGCATGGATATCGGCGTGATTCCCGGGCGCATCCAGGATCAATCGGCGCTGCAGACCTGCACCTTCTAACAGGTCACTGGCATCTATCAAATTACCGATTTGCAAGCCCTGATAGCCAAATACATCACCTAGACGTGAATTAAGAGCGGACTGTAGGCGCTCGGCGATAGACTGTCCGAGGCCGGATGCGTACCATTGCCGCAACGGTTCCTGAGACTCCAGCCAAATGGGGATTCGCCGGGACTTTTTTGAAAATCGCATCGCCATCAACCTTTTACGCTGTCATCGCTCACTGTTTTCGCTGAAACTCGTGCCAACTTCAACCAGTATAGCTTTCGTGATCCAGTCGATCGTGATCATCGTGACCTTCCTGGCCTCCTCAAGCGCCAATGCGCAGGGTATCGCACTGCCAAGTCTTGGCAACACGGAAGCCGCCGATCGCCAGATGTTGCGGGAAGTACCCGATGAGCACGTTCACGAACGCGGGCTGACAGCCCCTGACGGCGAGGATACCGAGCAGAAAACACCAGAATTCATTCCGTCTGACCCACCCGAAGCCTCAGCCCCTGCATCTTCCAATGTATGGAGCACAATCCAGTCTGCCACTCGCATTGAGATTCCTGACAATCAGGCCATCAAGGATTACCGCGAACAATACGAACGGGAAGCCTTGTGGGTCAGCAAGATATTGTCCCGCGCATCCCCGTATATCGGTCACGTTGTCGAACAACTGGATTCGCGATTCTTACCCATTGAGCTGGCATTGCTCCCTGCCATCGAAAGCGGTTATCTACCGGATGTTGTCAGCGCAGGTAATGCTGCCGGTATCTGGCAAATAGTGCCGATAACAGCGAAGGAGATCGGGATCGAACGTAATCAATGGTACGACGGGCGCAAAGACATTACGCGCTCGACAACCGCCGCCATCGACTACCTGAGTTATCTCAATGCAGAATTCAACGGCGACTGGATGCATACCCTGGCTGCCTACAATGCAGGCCCTGGTCGTGTCAGAAGTGCGATACGCAAAAATCGCAAGAACGACAAACCCACCGATTACTGGTCGCTAGAGTTGCCTGTCGAAACGGAAAATTACGTACCAAAATTTCTCGCCCTGATCGATGCCCTGCGTGATGCCGATAACAGCGCCTTGACGGTACCCGAAGTAGACTCAGGCAGTGCCTTGAAGTTGGTGGATGTCGGAGTTCGAGTCAGTATTGACAAGGTTGCGGCATACTCGTCGTTGTCAGAGTCGGAACTGACGCGATTGAACGCCGGGCTGGTCCATGGTGTCACACCTCCCAAGGGACCACACGTTTTGTATATTCCTCGCAGCGAAGCGAAAACCTTTGTTGAGAAGATCCAGCAAGCAAACGATCAGACACTCTACTCCCTGCCACTCACTCACACCGTCGTCGCCGGTGATTCGATCAGCAGTATTGCGCTGGAATACGGCATTTCACAACGCCGGCTCAAAAACATGAATGGCATTGAAGGATCGCATATCTGGATTGGCCAGAAACTCGCCGTGCTCGACAAGCATGGCGCAGGTAAGTCCGCAGTGGCTGGCGAAACACTTGAATATGTCGTGAGTATCGGCGACACCCTGTCAGATATTGCATCGAAATTTTCGGTACGCCTGCGAGATATTACCGATCAAAACGGCAAAGCATTGGACTCCGATATCATTCACCCCGGCGAGCGTCTTTCCATTTCAACTGGAAGTTAAAATCAGCCAATCTAGTCAGAAGCGATTTTGATTATGCGCATTTGATGTCAACCATACGTCTTCCAAAACAGAGTTGTTGACTCGCCGTGGCGAAAAGCCAATAATATTTGTTGTATTTTTACGTCAACCGGCTACGGCCAAAAGGATCTAAGCATGAGCACGATCATCGTGACGAACGAGGACCATGAGGTCGATGAATTCGATTTTCCTGCTGACCGCGACATCATCACCATCGGTCGTCGATCAAGTAACGATGTCTGCGTGCCGCACCTGTCCGTCAGCGGTAAGCATGCGCGCATCACTATCGAAGATGGCGAAGCCAGGATAGAAGATCTTAACAGTACCAACGGCACATACATTAATGGCCGTCTGATTGCCCGTCAAACCCTGCAGCAAGGAGACGACATAATCATGGGCAAGGTTCGCTTGAAGTACGTAACAGACACATCCATCGATACGGCCTCAGGCATTGCAGACGCAGCAAGTGCGGTTACAACAGGCGCAGTTGCAACCAACAACATTGTGACTCGAGCTGCGCACGCTTCAACAGATGCAAATGCCAACGTTGAACGCACAGTTGCGCGAACTGAACAATCAGCCGATGAGTCAAATATTCATGAGCCCGTCTCTGCGCAAAACGATAGTATGGAATTCAATGAAAGCGCGATGAGCCTTTCCGACAAGGCACGCGTCGCACTCGGTCGCAAGCCTGTGGAAAGACCAACCTTGCATGCAGTGAATGCTGAAGCGGGTGCCGCGGGCATCTCCGCCGAAATCAATTCCGATACCGCAGTGGCAGAAGCTGAAGCACCAGTTCTACAAAAAGAAGTCTCAGCGGCAACACCTAGATCCGCAAGTACAAATGCGCACCCATTGGATGGCATCAGTAGCTCCGACATCCAACAGCCAATGCACGAACTCGATTCACCGGCCACCCCTTCTCGCGGCGCCGTGATCGAGATAAAGAACGGAGCAAAGTCAGGTCAAATCCTGCCGATCGACAAACCCGTAACGACGCTTGGACGACCAGGCATTCAAATCGCTGCCATCATGCGCAAGCCAGATGGTTATTTTTTGATGCACATCGAAAGCGATGACAGCGTTGATCGCCCAACCCTGAATCACGATGCAATCGGTGACGAACCGGTGCTGTTACATAGTGGTGATGAATTGAACGTTGCGGGAATTGATGTCGAGTTCATGCTCTCGTAAGTACACGTTTCGGTAGAGTCCGCCTGCGTGACAAATAGATTTTCTCTCAAGGGTTTTCACACAGGCGGAAACAGACCACTACTTAGATAACGGTCGCCACGATCACAAACGATCGTGACGATAACAGCGTCTTGCAACTCCTCAAGTAGTTCCAGGGCCGCGCACAAGGCACCTCCCGAGGATACGCCTGCCAATATGCCTTCCTCTCGAGCCATGCGACGAGCCATCTCTTCTGCATCGGACGCGTTGACATCAATGATCCGGTCCACACGCTGAGGTTCATAGATTTTTGGTAGGTACGCTTCAGGCCAACGCCTGATTCCCGGAATACTCGAACCATCTTCGGGTTGTACACCAATGATTTGTATATCCGGATTCTTGTCCTTTAGGTATCGTGACACTCCCATGATAGTGCCAGTCGTTCCCATGGAACTGACAAAGTGCGTGATCTTGCCTTGGGTATCTCGCCAGATTTCCGGTCCTGTTGATATAACGTGAGCATCGAAGTTGTCGGGATTGGCAAACTGATCGAGCACCAGACCTTCTCCTTTTTCAGCCATTTCCGCAGCAAGATCTCGCGCGTACTCCATACCTTGATCTTCGGTGACAAGAACCAGTTCCGCACCATATGCTCGCATCGACGCTTTACGCTCATCAGTCATATTGTCCGGCATGATCAGACGCATGCGATATCCCATGCTCGCTGCGACCATCGCCAAGGCAATACCGGTATTGCCACTGGTTGCCTCTATCAACACATCACCCGGCTTGATATCACCGCGCGCCTGCGCCTGAACGATCATATTGGATGCGGGTCTATCCTTGACCGACCCGGCAGGATTATCTCCTTCAAGTTTGCCCAGTACCTGATTACCGTTTCGGTTTTGAGTAATACGCTGGAACGGCACCAGACGGGTGTTGCCAATTTGCTCGACCAGCGTTGGCATTAATGTTTGTGTTGTTGCCATAAAGACGAATCCTTTAACCTCGTTTTACTCGTGCCAGTGCAGTTTCGAGCTGTTGTGTAATGTCCAGACTATCGCATGCGAGAGGGGTTAGCGACTCCATGCCGCGAATCCAGGTGAACTGACGTTTTGCCAATTGTCGTGTTGCAGCTGCCGCTTTGGGTATCCAGTCATCATCTGGCGTATCGCCCTCCAGATAGGCTAATGCCTGGCGGTAACCGACACTGCGCATCGAGGGCAGCCCCGCATGTATACGTTTATCCTGCGACAACATTCTTACCTCATCAAGAAAACCCGCCTGTTGCATCAAGACCAGACGCCGCTCGATTCGTTCATGCAACCAGGCCCTTGATTCCGGTAGCAGTGCGATTTTGATTGGAGATTCCAGTAACGATGATCTTGTTTCCGCGTGTAATTCCGACAGGGGCTTACCGGTAATCCGATAGACCTCCAACGCTCGCTGCAAACGTTGTGGATCATTGGGATGAATACGCTTGGCAGAAACGGGATCAATGCCGCTCAGTTCCTGATGTAAGGCAGCCCAACCAAGACGCTCCGCCTCGGCCGCTATCTCTTTGCGAATCGCTGCATCTGCTGCCGGTAATTCAGCAATGCCGTGCTCCAGTGCGTTGAAGTACAGCATTGTCCCGCCGACCAGCAAAGGTATCGACCCACGTGATTGAATCTCGGCAATCAGACGACTGGCATCGGCAGCAAATTCCGCAGCCGAGTAACTCTCCCAGGGGTTGCGAATATCAATCAGGTGATGCACAACGCCGTCGCGTTCCTGGATATCGGGTTTGGCGGTGCCTATATTCAGCCCACGGTAAACCAAAGCCGAATCAACACTGATGATTTCTGCCGACAAGGCCTTGGCCAGCTTTGTCGACAAGGCAGTTTTGCCAGTCGCCGTCGGTCCTAACAAAAATAGAATCACCGCCGATTCAATCTCTATCAGCGACCACGCATAAACAGCTTGTCGAGATCAGCCATCGAAAGGCTGGTCCAGGTCGGGCGACCATGATTGCACTGACCACTATTGGGCGTTGATTCGATCTGACGCAGCAAAGCGTTCATTTCACTCAAACTCAGGGCTCGATTAGCTCGCACCGAACCATGACAGGCCATTGATGACAACACCTCATTGACAGCGGCGGCAAGGCGTTCACTGTTGTCATGACTCATCAATTCCGACAAGACATCTGATAACAGACCACCAGCGTCGGCTTGCCCCAGTATGGCGGGTACCGAACGAATACAAAGCGTTTCAGGTCCTTGACGGTCAACCACCAAACCGAACTGCTGCAACCAGTCTTGTTCATCTTCCGCTCGTTGCGCTTCCGCTTCGCTGACGTTGACAACTATTGGAACCAGCAAAGCTTGTGAACGTACATCGTTGGCTTGGTAGGACGCCTTCAATCGTTCATAGGTAATGCGTTCATGGGCAGCATGCGCATCAACGATGATCATACCATCCGTATTTTCAGCAAGAATATAGACACCATGCAAATGCGCACGAGCAAAACCCAACGGTGGCATCGCCGGATTACTTTCTCCGTCGCTTGCCGCAGTTGCGCCTGAGCTCTGAGCTGATAGATGGGCTGCACTCGGCGCGGAGCTGCTGTGACTGGCTCCGCTCAACTTTGCCATTGACTGCAACTGCTCACGCACTTCAAGTGGCATTGGCCGCTGTACAGCGGCTGATGATGCATATGGGCTGATCGGTGCAGGCGCACCTCGTCCACCATGAGTGGTTTGCCCACTTCGCGCATCGACAACACGTTCAATGCCATCCAATGCACCGGCGCCTTCGGTCGGGCTCTCGCTCTCACCCTCCTCGGGTCGAACACGGGCGAGATAATCTTTCAGGGAACGCCGCACAAAGCCATGCACCAATTGACTGTCGCGAAAACGGACTTCGTGTTTGCCTGGATGGACATTCACATCAACTGCAGTGGGATCGATGTTCAGAAAAAGCACGAACGCGGGAAAGCGTTGATGGTAGATCAAGTCACTGTAGGCTTGCTTTACGGCATGCGTGATGACCTTGTCACGAATCATTCGATGATTGACAAAAAAGTACTGCATGTCTCCACTACTGCGTGAGAAGCTCGGATCGGCTATCCAACCATGCAGGGATACCCCTGGCCCATCCAACACGATTCGTCTCGCGGCGGATGCGAAGTCCTTGCCCAGGATCTTTGCAATACGTTGGTCCTGTTCTGCATCTGTTGTCGCGGCAGAACAAGCAAATGTTTCCTTGCCATTGTGATTGATCTGAAACGACACAGTAGGATGTGCCATGGCAAGCGTCTTGACGATGGCTTCGGCGCGCGAATATTCAGTGCGCGGTGTTCGCATGAACTTGCGCCGTGCCGGGACGTTATAAAAAAGATTTTGCACATCGACAGTGGTGCCTGGCGGATGAGGCGCTGGCATCTGACTCGGCGTTGCGTCCGGGCGATACACAATGCGGCTACCGTCGTCACTGTCTGCCGTACGACTGGTTATCGTCAACCTCGATACTGAGGCGATACTGGGCAAGGCTTCACCGCGGAAGCCAAGCGTCATCACCTGTTGTAATTCTTCAAGCGATTTGATCTTGCTGGTTGCATGACGATTCAAGGCCAGTGGCAGATCATCGGCGACCATTCCGCGGCCATTATCCCGTACCCGAACGCGATCAAGACCACCTTGCTCAAGATCGATACGAATATCGGTGGCGCCCGCATCAAGACTGTTTTCGAGTAATTCCTTGATGATGGATGCAGGGCGTTCAACAACTTCTCCGGCCGCTATCTGATTGATCAGATGGTCCGGGAGCTGATGGATCCTCGTATCGATGCTGGTGCTCGTTGCCACCCGCCTATTATGCGCCTTATTCGGTGCCGACAGAACCTCTGGCGGCAGCAATTCGAGTCCCATGCGGCGCACGCTTTATCAGATAGCGCGTTATCCCCTTGCCAATTGCTCGACTGAGTTTTTGCTGATGGCTTTTGCTGCGTAATTTTTTCTCTTCCTCGAGATTGGAGATGAACGCAGTCTCGATGAGCAAAGACGGGATATCGGGAGATTTCAGCACGACAAATGCTGCTTGTTCAACATTCGGCTTGTGCACCGGGCCCAGCTTTTTCAATTCATCCAGCACGTCATTGCCAGCCTCCAGACTGGATTCCATGGTCGAGCTTTGAGCAAGGTCCAGAAGCGTTTGGCGAAGATGCTTTTCGAGCCCGCCCAGCGCCACATCGCCAAACAAGGCAGCCGTTTCGTTCTCGCTTTGTGCCAGTCTTGCCGCGAGCTCCGAGCTGGCACCATCGAGCGACAAGGCATAGACCGAGCTCCCGGCAGCGCTGCGACGCAGTACCGCATCAGCGTGTATCGAAACAAACAAATCAGCTGAAGCCTCACTCGCTCGCTCGATTCGGGTACGCAGACCCACATAGATATCATCTTCGCGGGTCAGCACAGCCTGAATACCTGGCTGAGCATTCAGGTAAGCGTACAGCTGTCTGGAGATTGCCAGCGTGATATCTTTTTCGCGGGTTTTGCGTTGCCCAATCGCACCCGGATCCTTACCTCCGTGCCCCGCATCGATCGCCACTATGACATCACGCAATTCACCGCTAGCGGCCGCACGTGAAGCAACGGGTTTGTTATCAGCACTACCGGGAACGCCGAGATCAATAAGCAAACGTTGCCCATTCTGACGTCCCAGGAAACGAAATGTCGGTGATACCGCCTCCCGCAAATCGACGACGACGCGCAGGTCCTTACTGCCATGCAGACCATAACGAACAGCCTGCACCAGACCATCGGCGAAAGTCTGTGCCGACAAACTCGATGCAAGCGACGTCCCGGGCAGATCAATGACCAGACGATCAGGATTATCCAGCGTAAAGAGATTCGCATTCGGAACAGCAGAATCGAGATCGAGATGCAGCCTCAAGGTGTCTTGCGACACGATGCGAAAGGCTGACAGCGTCCCTGCAGATGACAGGGGCGGCCACAATGACAGGCACAAAAACGCCGCCATCAGGCCAACACGTGAAAAAAGCACTACAACACGATGCGAAATCGCTGACATATCCTCTACACCCCCCGATGCGCTGGACAAAGCTTCGCTTGAAATAAGCATAGGAAGGTTTCACAGAAAAGAAACGTGAATTGTCTAATCCGGCAAGGCTTCAAGACCCGCAATGTCAACGACACGCCCACTCTCCGAATAGTGAATCTCGATCTCCCAGTGAGACATACTGGATTCAACCCGAGTCAGCTGTGCTCCCGCCTTTTGGGGCCATTCGATCAAAATAAGTTCATGTTCGGCCAGCACATCATCAAAACCGAGGTAGTGCAGTTCGTCCGGATCCTCCAATCGATACAGATCCAGATGCGCGATACGCCGCTTCGGCACGTGATAGGTTTCCAGCAAGGTATAAGTAGGACTCTTGATACGTCCTGTGACACCGAGCGCCTGGATCATCGAACGCGCAAGCACGCTCTTGCCGGCACCCAACTCCCCGCTCAAACTGATCAACAAGCGCGTGGGCAACACGCTGACCAGACGTTGTCCGAGTGACACCATCGCCGCTTCGTTTTCGAGCGAGATCGACAAGCTATTTTCGTTGGATGATGCCATGCGCGTAGTGCTTACAATTTACGCACACTCTCCCGTTCAACTATTTCAGGGACAAAGAGTCGCTGATGGGTAGACTGCGATGCTGCCTTGTCCGTAGCCAGGCTGTGGGCAAGCACAGCAGCGGAGCGGCCCATCATTTCCAGCGGGAAGCGGACGGTGGTGAGTTTTGGTGATGTGTAGTACGCCACATCCAGATCATCAAATCCAACAATCGATACATCATGAGGTACGCTAAAGCCCGCTTCACGACAAGCATCAATGGCACCGGCTGCCATCTGATCATTGTGTGCAAAGACTGCCGTAAATTTCTGGTCCGATTTGATCAAGGCCCGCATCGCCTTATATCCACCGTTAAAACTGAAATCACTTTTAAGGATGCAGTCTGGCGCAACCGGATGCCCTGCTTCTTTGAGTATATCCGTAAAACCTTTAGAGCGTAGGGCCGTACCGTCGATGAAATCATGCCCTTCAATCATGGCGATTTTTTCGTGTCCCCGCTCAAGCAGATACCGCGCAACCGTGGCGCCACCTTGCTCGTTGTCCAAGGCAACACAGCGTTCTTCGTAGCCAGACACCTGGCGATCAATCAACACCATCGTTGGCAAGCTACTCATCAGTTCGCCGACCTCCTTGTCAGACAAACGAAAGCTATAAATAATCAACGCATCAACCTGACGACTGACCAATGAATCAATGGATCGACGTTCACCGTCGACATTCAGGTTGCTGGATTCGACAATGGTATGGAAGCCTTGTTCACGCAAGGCAACCGACACGCCTTCCATCATCCGTCCAAAATAGGTTGAGGCAAACGTGTTCACAACGACACCAATCGTGCGCGAGGACTGACTCGCCAGACCACGTGCGACTTCATTGCGGCGGTAATTGAGTGCCTTGATCGCGGCCTGAACCTTGTCTCGGGTGCGAGTATCGACAATTTCCGGATGATTGATAACCCGTGAAACGGTCGCGGTCGAGACACCCGCCGCGATAGAAACATCGCTCATTGTAACCAAGGGATGCCCTCTTCAAGTTAAACACCGCAGCCACTTGGCGAATGGTGCCACCATTTATCCGCTACTTCAAACAGAACAGGCATCTCTGTCGGTTTCAGAAAATATCAAGACGATCAACCGCCTGAGCCCAGCCAGTGCCGGGCAAGCAATCGACATCGATTCGAGCGCCCTGCCAGGTAAAACCCAAAGACGCGGCGTGCAGGAACATCCGTTTCAGGCCTTGTCGCCGGAACTGCGCATTGCGCGCATTGTCGCCGTACCTTGTGTCACCGACAACCGCGTGCCCCACATGACTGACATGGACCCGAATCTGATGCGTACGCCCTGTCTCCAGCACCACATCGAGCAAAGTCGAATCACGAAATCTCTGGACCACTGTCACATGGGTCAAGGCTGACTGACCGGCCGGATCCACGACCACCTTGCGCTCGCCAGCCTGCTCGGTATTTTTCAATAACGGCGCATTCAGCTCGGTGAGCTCTTCGGGCCACTGTCCGTCTACCAGAGCCTGATATCGCTTGTCGACCCAACGATTCCGGAAAAGATCCTGTAATTGCCTGTTCGAACCTGCGTTGCGAGCAACCAGCAAGGCTCCACTCGTGTCCTTGTCGAGCCGGTGGCTCAATTCGAGCGTCGGGACATCCAGCCCCTGCTGCAAGGCGTCGATTAGACCAAACGGCACCCCGCTCCCACCATGCACGGCGAGCCCCGGGGGTTTGTTCAAAATCAGAAAATCCGCGTGATCAAAAATAATGCTGTCAAGAACCGCCTGGACCGCATCATCGGGCACTCGAACGCGCTGGCTGGACTTCAGTTGCAAGGGCGGGATCCGAACCTTCTCTCCCACAGCGAGCTTTCTTGTCGGTTTTACCCGCTTGCCATCGACGCGGACCTCACCCTTGCGGATAATCCGGTAAATGTGTGTACGGGGCACTCCCGGACAGCGGCGCAACAAAAAATTGTCTATTCGCTGATTGAGTTCATTTGTCGTCACCTCAACATGCCGAACACGGGTATGCTGTAGCGGAGCATCCGCCGAGCCGGGTTCTGACACTTTTTTGTCGTTCTCTTGCATGGAAGTTGCTTGATACCAAGCTGTACGATTCAGACAGGATTATTACGCAATCGGCAATGCAAGGTGGAACTATCCTTCGATTGCCGAATCTCCCTGTCACTGCTATATTAAAGAGTCGGTCGGATAACGGATTTTTTCCTACCTGCCCGCCTGATTGAGTGTCGCTCTGCACACGCCCCTGAGTTGGTAATTCGAGCTATGAATTCGGGTTGCTACTAACAGCTCTCTTGATCGAGGACCACTCGAGAGGCGAAATTCAGATGATAGTGACACCTGTCAGCAAAACAGTCAGATCGTGATCCAGGAAACTGGAGAAAGACTGGATCACGAACGCGGACGTAAGACTTTGCCCAACATCTCCGGGCAGCTCTTGCGGCCAACCTCAAACAATTTCGGATTCTAATACTAGCCCGTCCAACTCAATGTTGAGCACACATTCCAAACCTGCACACACTGGCAACGCGAACAACAGTTTTCGCGGCATTCGTGTGCGTGGGCGTCTCAAAGGAGTTTGGCCGTGAGGGAATCCACCGTGGATCTCAAAAATAATGAAAAGAATGCTCATAAATGCAACTCACGAAGAAGAGTTGCGAGTAGCCATCGTTGATGGCCAACGTCTAGTCGACCTGGATATAGAACACAAATCACGCAAACAACAGAAATCAAATATTTACAAAGCCAAAATCACCCGCGTCGAGCCAAGCCTCGAAGCGGCGTTTGTTGATTACGGTGCTGAACGACACGGCTTTCTTCCCTTCAAGGAAATTGCCCGTGAGTACCTGAAGGGAAATAGCGGCAAAGGCGACGGTGGTCGGCCAAATGTCCGCGACGGTATCAAAGAAGGTCAAGAGATCGTTGTTCAGATCGAAAAGGAAGAGCGCAGTAACAAAGGCGCTGCCCTGACAACCTTTATCAGTCTGGCCGGACGATTCCTTGTCCTGATGCCGAACAACCCGCGTGCCGGTGGCGTTTCGCGTCGCATCGAAGGCGAAGACCGAGCCGAGCTCAAAGCCGCGATGCAGGATGTGACAGTGCCAGACGGTATGGGGACCATTGTCCGCACAGCCGGAATTGGTCGTTCAGCAGAAGAACTGCAATGGGACCTCGACTATCAAGCCGCAATCTGGACCGCTATTGCTGATGCGGCAAAAGACCGCAAAGCCCCTTTCCTGATCTATCAGGAGAGCAACATCATTGTTCGCGGACTGCGCGACTATTTTCGCGGCGACATTGGTGAAATCATTGCGGACGAGCAAGACACGTTTGATCAGGCGGCTGAATTCATCCGCATGTACATGCCGCAAAACGAGCGCAAACTGAAGCTCTATGAGGATGATGTTCCGCTATTCAATCGCTACCAGATCGAATCCCAGATAGAGTCAGCCTTCCAGCGTGAAGTGCGACTGCCATCCGGCGGCGCCTTGGTCATCGATCACACTGAAGCACTGATCTCCATCGATATCAACTCCGCGCGTGCTACCAAAGGTGGCGATATTGAAGAAACGGCAACCAATACCAATCTGGAAGCCGCTGACGAAATAGCCCGGCAACTACGCCTGCGCGATCTCGGTGGTCTGGTGGTCATTGACTACATCGACATGATGGCTTCAAAACATCAGCGAGCGGTAGAAAACCGTTTACGCGAAGCGCTGAAACAAGATCGCGCACGTGTTCAAGTGGGTCGCATCTCGAAATTTGGCCTGTTGGAAATGTCTCGACAGCGTCTGCGCCCCTCTCTCGGCGAGTCATCGGAAAACGTTTGCCCTCGCTGTCTCGGTCACGGCACCATTCGTGGTATCGAATCGACCGCGCTTTCCATTCTTCGACTGCTTGAAGAAGAAGCGATGAAGGACAACACCAATCGCGTGCTGGCTGATGTTCCTGTCGAAGTCGCCACTTACTTGCTTAACGAAAAGCGGACCAACATTAGCGAGATCGAATCGCGTAATACGGTTGATCTCCTGATTGTTGCCAACCCGACCATTCAGACACCGAACTACACAATCGAGCGCGTGCGCATGACCGAAGCCGATCATGAAGCGCTCAATAAAAAGAGTTACGAGCTCGCGACTGATACAACTGAAGCGTATTCGCAAACGGAGGCTGGAACTGACCGCCCTGCCGAGCAAGCTGCTGTCAGGAGGGTCACGCCGCAAATACCTGCTCCAAAGCCAGCAGCCAAAAAACAGAAAGCTGCCGTTACAGAAGCCGAACAGACCACGGGCATCAAACGCCTGTTCGGGGCTGTTGCATCTGTATTCGGCGCCAGTGCCGCCGCGAAAGCTGTGGCCAAGAGCGCAACTGAAACCGAAAGTGGCGGAAATGGTGATTCGCGACGAGGTCGCCATGCCAACGGTAATCGCAGTGCGTCGGAGGACGGTAACAAACGACGAGGCAAACGTAGTGGCAACCGCGGAGGACGTGGCCGCAATCGCAACGCTAATGCTTCTGCTGATTCGAATGAGAACACAAATGACGAGGCTCAGTCGGAATCTCGTAATGCCGGACGCGGCGGCAATGGTCGTGGACGTGGGCGAGGACGTGGAGGCAACGCCTCTGCCAATAACGAAGCAAGCCAAACGACAGATTCTTCAACCCGCAATAAACGTGGCCGTGGGCGAGGAAAACGTCCAGAAGGCAAAGACGCCGAAACTGAGACTGCTGCCAATTCAAATGCCTCAGCCAAGTTGGACACGGGCAGCGACAACGGCAACAAACAAGCCATTGCGGTAAATGCAAATGGTGCAACGGATAGTGCCAATGGCGATGCAAGTGGTACCGAGAACGCAGCGGGCGATAACACGACGAGTCGGAGTCGCGGACGCCGTGGTGGACGCCGACGTGGCGGCCGAGGCCGTGGTCGCAATCAGACGCAGAACAATGTTGAAAGTGGTAGCGAAAATGCGGTTGAAGCAAACGTGGAGACTGCCTCAACGACTGCGACAGCGACAGCGTCATCAACAGCTGGTGCGACATTCAGCGCAGGTGCAGCAGTTACTACAGGTGCAGCGGTAACTAAAGATTCGGCAGTTACTACAGGTGCAGCAGTAACTAAAGATTCGGCAGTTACTACAGGTGCAGCAGTAACTAAAGATTCGGCAGTTACTGCGGGTGCAACAACAAGCGCAACCGCGGCTACGGCCCAGCCCATCGCCGCGCAAGCTAAAACAACTGTCGATGCGAAACCAGCAACATCAAAAGCCGCGAAAGACGACGGCGCAGCAAATGAAGCGAAAACTTCAAAGCCTGCGGAGAAAACCAGCGCCAATAAAAGCGACAACGTCAGCAGCAGCGACAACGTAAGTGACAGTGGCAACGTCAGCGGCAGCGTGAAGGCAACGTCAACAGCTGAGGTGGCCGAACAGACCTCATCGGCATCGGACTCAGCCACTGCGACACATTCTGAGGAAAACACTAACAACGAATCGTCTTCAAATTCGAAAAAACGACGCGGTGGCGGGCGACGTCGCGAGCGTGTCAAATCAAAGCGCGCAGCTGCGGCCGAAGATGGTAGTTCGAGCGACAGCAGTTCTGATAGTGTCAGTCATGATACTGTTTCGGACGACAACAGTTCGCGCGTGTCTGCACGTCAGCCAAGTGAACTGAAAAGCTCTGTTCGATCGCTGGCCAATCGTGATGAATCAAGCGTCGCAAGCAACGGCACATCAGCTAAGCCTTCTTCATCATTCGCATCGCGCCCAGTCGTTGACGTCAATTCAGACAATGGTGCGTCTTCAGCGGTACCAACTGAAAAGTCGTAACAGCCTGACTGGCGTAGTTGCGTGTTGGTGTAAATAAGCACGGTATGTTTTTCAAGTCTGTCGAACAAGGACGTTCAACAGAATGAACCCGGACTGCCTCGCCGGGCTTTTACTAACAGGCAGGCCTTTGCAAACCTGCCAGTGCTTTTCTGATTTCTTCAACAGCCTCGGGCTCCAATGGTTCAAGCGAAAGAGTGCCAAAGTTATCGGCCGCCTGTTCAGGAGTCCGGCACCCTGGTAGCGGTATTGTTCTATCAGATTGTGCAAGGC
>CAYULV010000045.1:0-4409 GCA_964445655.1 uncultured Granulosicoccaceae bacterium
GTCTGGCCACAACCTGGAGTCCGTCTGTGAGTATGCGTTTTACCAAGATTGCCAATGATGGAGTGGCGCGGCGTGGGCAGCTTGAATTTGATCGCGGTACTGTGCAAACACCGGCGTTCATGCCGGTCGGCACCTATGGCACCGTAAAATCGGTGACCCCGGAAGAGGTGCGCAGTATCGGCGCTGAGATTCTGCTCGGCAATACCTTCCATCTGTGGCTGCGCCCCGGCACGGAAATCATCCAGGCGCACGGCGATTTGCATGATTTCATGCATTGGTCAGGACCGATACTGACTGACTCGGGCGGCTTTCAGGTCTTCAGCCTGGCCAAGTTACGCAAGATTGACGAGTCAGGAGTTAAATTCCGATCCCCGATTGATGGTTCCGAAGTCTTTCTGAACCCCGAGGAATCCATGCGCATTCAGGCCGCGCTGGGATCGGACATCGTCATGGCATTTGATGAATGTACGCCTTACCCGGCGACGCGTGACGAAGCCGCAAGCTCGATGGAGCTGTCGATGCGCTGGGCGCGGCGCTGTCGTGATGCCCATGATGAACTTGGCAATACCAACGCACTGTTCGGCATAGTGCAGGGCGGCATGTATGCGGATCTTCGCAAGGCGTCGACTGAAGCGCTGGTGGATATCGGATTCCCCGGTTACGCGGTTGGCGGGCTGGCCGTCGGTGAGGAGAAAAGCCTGCGCGATCAGGTGCTGGACGACACGGTGCCGTTTCTGCCTGAGGATCGCCCGCGCTATTTGATGGGTGTCGGCAAACCCGAAGATATCGTCGCATCGGTCGCGCGGGGCATTGATATGTTTGACTGCGTTTTACCGACGCGCAATGCGCGCAATGACTATATCTACACGGAAACGGGGGATCTGCGACTACGCAATGCAAGGTTCCGCACGGATACGCGGCCGATTGACGAATCCTGCAGCTGCTACACGTGTAAAAACTATAGCCGCGCGTATCTTTATCATCTGTCCAAATGCGGTGAAATTCTCGGCTCTCGGCTCAATACATTGCACAACCTGCACTATTATCAAAAATTGATGTCAGAGATCAGGGTGTCGATTGAAGCGGGAAAGTTTGCCGAGTTCCAGCAGGATTTCGCAGCTCGGCGAGCGTCGTCCGACTGACGCTTGCTGTCGCTATCCTCGACACTCCCTGTGGCATAATAAGGGGTTGACTTAACCTGTCCCTGAGACCCCGACGAGAGACCTCACCATGGATTTTTTCATCAGCAATGCCTATGCCCAGAGCGCCGGAGGCGCCAGCCCCTTAGCGGGTCTTTTGCCGTTGTTCCTGATGTTGCCGATTCTGTATTTTTTGATGATTCGACCGCAACAAAAACGCATGAAAGAACACAGACAAATGATCGAAGCCTTGAAAAAGGGTGATGAGGTGGTCACGAACGGCGGGCTCGGCGGCACGATTACCAATGTTGGCGATGCATTCATCACGATTCGTGTTGCCGAGTCAGTTGAAGTTAACGTGCAAAAGCCGTCAATCGCGGCGCTCCTTCCGTCCGGTACCTTGAAGGCCGTTTGATCCATTTGTATAAACCTTTTCTGGCGTAGTCAATTCGTATGACCAATACCAACGCACTTTGGAAAGTACTGCTCCTGGCAGTGGTACTGATAACCGGTCTGCTTTACGCACTGCCGAACATCTATGGTAGCGATCCGGCAGTACAGATCTCTGCGCGTGGTGGTGATCTGCGGCCGGAAAATATTGAAGCGATCCGTCAGGCGGTCAGAACGGCCGGTTATGGTGACGCTGAAGTTCGTAACGAAGACGGTCGTGCTTACGTGTTGTTTGCCAGTGAAGATGAGCAGATCAAGGCGCGTGATCTACTCGCCGAGTCGCTTGATCGCAGCACCTTCATCACCTCGTTGAATCTGGTTCCCGCAAGTCCGGAGTGGTTGCGCAAAATTGCCGCGCCGATGTTTCTTGGCCTGGATCTGCGCGGTGGCGTTCATTTCCTGATGGAAGTGGATATGTCAGCGGCAATCGATACGGCCGAAGAGCGCTTTATCGCTGACTGGAAGAGTCAGGTTCGCGAAGAAAGAATGCGTGGCACGTCCATCGTTCACAAAGATGGTCAACTGGTCGCGCGGTTTCGCGACGAGGCCAGTCGCGACAAGATGTATCAAGCCTTTGGTGTCGATGGCTTTGACCTTGACTTCTCCACCCGAGAGGAAGGCGAGTTTGCCTACATCGAGGCGAATCTGACCGAGCTTGCAGCGGATACCGAACGACGTGCAGCCTTGCAACAAAATATCGTAACCCTGCGTAATCGTGTTAACGAATTGGGTGTCTCTGAGCCCGTTATTCAGCAGCAAGGGCTGGAACGCATCGTGGTTCAACTCCCGGGTGTTCAGGATACCGTTCAGGCGAAAGAGATTCTTGGGGCGACGGCAACGCTCGAATATCGACTGGTAACCAGTGGGTCAGATTCGCGTACCTATAAACGGCGTGACGATGGTTCTACGGTTAGCCTCAGTCGCGATATCATCGTGACCGGCGATCAGATCAAAAGCGCTCGCGCGGGTATCGATCAACAAACACAAACCCCTAATGTCAGCGTGACGCTCGATAACAAGGGTGCGCGACGTATGCGCGAAGTCACCGAGGACAATGTCGGTAACCCGATGGCCGTTGTCTATATCGAAAACCGTCTCGACACTCGCGTCGTCGATGGCGAAACCATCAAGACAACCACCAAGACCGAAGAGGTCATCAGTGTGGCTACCATTCGAGATGTACTTAGCCACAATTTCCAGACGACCGGACTTGGCTCGGAAGAAGCATCAAGGCTCGCCTTGTTGCTGCGTGCAGGTGCGCTCAAAGCGCCAGTACAGATTGTGGAAGAACGCACGATTGGCCCGAGCCTCGGTAAGGACAATATTCGTCAGGGTTTTCTATCTGCACTGGTCGGTCTAGCCCTGGTATTGGTTTTCATGGCCTTCTACTACCGGGTATTCGGACTTATCGCAGGGGCTGCGCTGGTTATCAACGTCGTTCTGATCATTGCTGTTCTGGGCGTCTTGCAAGCAACGTTGACCTTACCTGGTATCGCGGGGATCGTATTGACCACGGGTATGGCCGTGGATGCAAATGTTCTGATCTTTGAGCGTATACGCGAAGAACTTAGAGCCGGCAGTAGCGTTCAAGCGGCAATCTCTAGCGGGTATGACAAGGCTTTTGTCACGATCGCTGACGCGAATGTCACGACACTGATTGCGGCGGTTGTGCTTTTCAGCATGGGCACCGGTCCGATCAAAGGCTTTGCCATTACCTTGTGTATCGGCATTCTGACGTCGATGTTCACCGCCATCTTTGGATCTCGAATACTGGTCAACGCCATCTTTGGTGGGCGTCGCCGCGACACCTTGCCTATTTAGGACTGGATGACATCATGCGAAACCTGATCAAAAATTCCTCGATAGATTTCATTGGTCGCCAGCGTGAGGCGATGATCCTGTCCAGTGCGCTGATTGTGATTTCACTGCTGGCGATCCTCATTCGCGGCATGAATTTAGGCGTTGACTTCACCGGTGGCTACACGATCGAAGTAGGCTACGAACAAGCGCCCAATCTTGAAACCATTCGTGGCGCTATGGCCGAGGCCGAAATGCCGGATTCGCAAGTCCAGACCTTTGGTAAGAGTACCGATGTTCTGATACGCATGGCACCACGTGAAGACTTGTCGAGCGCTGACGTCAGTACCGAGGTGTTACGCGTTCTCGATAGTGTCAGTGATTCGCCGATCTCCATACGGCGTGTCGAATTCGTCGGGCCGCAGGTGGGCGAAGAGCTACGAGAGAAGGGTGGTATCGCTGTTCTTACTGCGCTTTTCTTTATCGTTGTTTATATCTGGTTTCGATTTGAAAAGAAGTTTTCGGTCGGCTCGGTTTTAGCCCTGGTGCATGACGTCATTATCACCGTGGGTATCTTTGCGCTTTTCCAGATCGAGTTTGATCTGACCATTCTCGCTGCGATCCTGGCCGTTATCGGTTACTCATTGAATGACACGATTGTGGTGTTTGACCGTATCCGTGAGAATTTTCTGCTGCTCAGAAGTGAAACGCCGGCTGAGGTCATGAACGTGTCGATCAACCAGACTCTATCGCGCACGGTCATTACATCATTGACGACCTTGCTGGTGTTGTTTTCCTTGTTTCTGTTCGGTGGCAAGATCATCAACGGGTTTGCACTTGCGCTGATTATTGGTGTTGTTGTCGGTACCTATTCCTCGATCTTTGTCGCCAGCGTTTCTGTGTTGCGGTTGGGTATTACTAAAGAAGATCTGATGCCGGTTGAGAAAGAGGGCGCAGATCTGGAGTCAACGCCCTGAGTTTGAGCCTGGCAATGCACTACGAGCTTTTTAGCTCGATGTTGCG
>CAYULV010000045.1:4509-19362 GCA_964445655.1 uncultured Granulosicoccaceae bacterium
ACGCCCTGAGTTTGAGCCTGGCAATGCACTACGAGCTTTTTAGCTCGATGTTGCGGCATGCTTTTATCTTGCGGTGACCACTACTGCGGCGCTCACTACTTGCGCCGTTGATCAGGCCGGCTTTGCTGTCTTCTTGCGCGCTGCCGACAAAGGTTTCATGACCTCAATCATCTGATGGTGCACTTTAGGTGTTGCGGCAATAACCTCACCACGTGTCATCCAGTCATCACCGGCATCAAAATCATTCAGCAGGCCGCCCGCTTCACGCACGATGAGCCCGCCGGCGGCCAAGTCCCAGGCTTGTAGCCCAGAAAGCCAGGTGCCATCGAGCCGTCCGGCCGCTACATAGGCGAGATCCAATGCGGCTGAACCGAGGCGTCGGATGCCGGCTGCCCGTTCGGTGTAGTGGCGACTGGTGCGTTGGTAGAAATCGAGATCCTGACCCGGTCGATACGGAAAGCCGGTGCCGAGTAAAGCGTCTGCCAGTTGTTTGGTTTGCGCGACGCGCAAGCGCTTGCCGTCAAGGAAGGCGCCTTCGCCCCGGCTGGCTGTGAACAGTTCCTGGCGCATCGGGTCATAGATGACCGCTTGATAAAGCTTGCCCTTTTGTTGCAAGGCAATCGACACACTGAAGTGCGGCAGGCCGTGGATGAAGTTCATGGTTCCGTCCAATGGATCGATGACCCATTGATACTCTGCATCTTCCTTGCCGACCAAACCTGATTCTTCACACAGGCAAGCATGATCAGGGAATGAGCGCTGCAGAATGCTGAGGATTTCAGCCTCGGCGTGGCGATCAATTTCGGTGACCAGATCGTTACGACCTTTACGATCGATTTTTACGCTATCCATGCGATCGAAGTTTTGTGTGATGACTTTACCGGCAGCGCGGGCTGCTCGGATGCCGATATTCAGCATCGGATGCATAGGGGATTAAATCCGGGTTCGTGAGTGCGACAAGTGTAATGCCGAACGCCTTTGCCTGCTTGCCAGAGATACACACAATGATCGATACACCTGCTAGATGTGAGATTATCGTCGTCATGAGCGTAGAAATTGTTTTTGTATTGGTTGGCACAACCCATAGCGGTAATATCGGCGCGGCTGCACGTGCGATCAAGGTCATGGGCTTTAACAAATTGCGTCTCGTTGACGCCTGTTCGCATCGCACCGCCGAGGCGATCGCCCGTTCATCTGGCGCCAATGAAATTCTGGAAAATGCGGTCTGCCACGACACCCTCGATGCGGCAGTGGCCGATTGTGTTGCGGTCATTGGAACCAGTGCTCGTTCGCGCAATTTGTCCGTGCCGATGCTTAGCTGTCGTGACATAGCGGATGAAATAGCGGTCTCGGCCAAGGCGTCCGATGACGTCCAAACCGTGGCAATGGTTTTCGGTCATGAGCGATCCGGTCTCAGTAATGAGTCACTTGATCGATGTACACGGTTGCTGCGCATACCGTGTAATCCGGATTTCTCGTCGTTGAATCTGGGAAGTGCGGTGCAAGTGGTTGCCTATGAGTTGTCGCAGGCGCTCGAGTCGGTTCCTCTAGGTCCGCCGCAGCGCATGGCCGGTAAATGGAAACCGGCTTCTGAAAGTAAGGATGCAGACGCCGATGTTTTGGCAGAAACTCCTGCGACCAGCGAACAGATGCAGCATTTTTTCGAGCACCTTGATCGGGTCATGATTGGTACCGGCTTTCTCGACCCTGACAATCCACGTTATTTGCGGCGGCGATTACGCCGCTATTTCGAGTCAAACCGCCCAAGTGAGGACGAATTGTCGATATTTCGGGGAATTCTGACCTCAGTTGAACATCCTAAAATCCGATAGCCTGTTGCGGAAGTTAGACGATTCCTTGCAATCGGCGTATAATACTTGACCAATTCACTAGGAATTGGCGGTCTGAGGCTGCTGCTATGTGGAAATTACTCAAAGAAGACGTAACCTGTGTGTTTGAGCGGGACCCTGCGGCGCGCGGCGTCTTCGATGTCCTGACCTGCTATTCCGGTGTCCATGCGGTTATTTTTCATCGTTGCAATCACTGGTTGTGGCAGCGCGGTTTGCGTTGGCCAGCCCGTTTTCTCGGCAATATTGCGCGATGGTTGACCGGCATCGAGATTCATCCCGGGGCGAAAATCGGTCGTCGCTTCTTCGTCGATCACGGCACCGGAGTGGTCATTGGTGAGACCGCAGAAATTGGCGATGACGTCACGCTTTACCAAGGTGTGACACTGGGTGGGCGAAGCTCGGAAAAGGGCAAGCGGCATCCGACACTGGGCAACAATGTGGTGGTTGGTGCAGGAGCCAAAATTCTGGGGCCATTTACGGTAGATCATGATGCGCGCGTCGGCTCAAATGCCGTGGTGCTTGATCCAGTTCCGGCCGGGGCGACCGTTGTTGGGGTTCCTGCACGTATCGTTCGCTGCCGTAATGCGAACGGGAATTGTCTTGAACTGGTGCGCGAGATGCGCGCTGAACATTCGGCCAATCAGACTGGCTTCGATGCTTACGGCGTCGCTGGCATTGCTGAAGATCCGATGCAGTCCGCGCTGGATTCCTTGCAGCAAGAGGTTGCCGAGCTAAGAGCTGAATTGATGCGTCTTCGAGAAGACTCAGACAATCAGACTTCGTCAAGTGCTGCGAGCGCCGGGAAAACAGCCAAGACGGGCACTGAGAACTCCTGAGTCTGAAGAGTTAGCGGGGCGGGAACTATACTTGACTAAATTAGTCAGGTATGAGAAGATTGAGTCACTTCACAGCTTGGTGTCGCTGGCTTTTTTGGGTCGGTAATCGACGGCATCTGAACGGGCTATACCCATGAAACTGACAACCAAAGGACGTTATGCGGTAACAGCGATGCTGGATCTTGCGCTGCATGCTGAGGATGGTCCGGTGTCGCTGGCGGAAATTTCCCAACGTCAGGAAATATCCTTGTCATACCTTGAGCAATTGTTTTCACGCTTGCGCAAGAATGGTCTGGTCACCAGTACCCGTGGGCCGGGTGGTGGTTATCGAGTCGCACGTGATCTGGACAAGGTCGCCGTGTCGGAAATCATTGGTGCTGTTAATGAATCAGTCGATGCCACACAGTGTGCCGGTAAGGAAAACTGCCACAGCCATGGGCGTTGCCTGACGCACGATTTGTGGGAAGGCTTGAGTGAACAGATAGAACATTTTTTAAGCGGTGTATCGTTGCAGAACATGATCGATCAACGTCGGGTCAAAGCGGTGTCGATTCAGCAAGATCAGGTCATGGTCCAGCAACCCTACGCATAACGTATGTAGAGTATCAATCAAAGGTTTCGAGGCAGATTATAGTGAGTTCCCTAAACGTTCCAATTTACATGGATTACTCCGCTACCACACCCGTGGACGAGCGAGTTGCTGCGAAGATGGCAGAGTGTCTGACTCAGCAAGGGCATTTTGGTAACCCTGCATCACGTTCACACCCGTTTGGTTGGCAAGCCGATGAGCTGGTCGAGCAAGCGCGTGACAATGTAGCCAATCTCCTCGGCGCCAACTCCAAGGAAATCGTATGGACGTCCGGTGCCACCGAATCTGACAACCTGGCGATCAAGGGTGCGGCTCGTTTCAATGTGAAAAAGGGCAAGCATATCGTCACATTGAAGACAGAACACAAGGCGGTTCTGGACACTTGCCGTCAGCTCGAACGAGAAGGTTTTGAGGTAACTTACCTTGATCCTCTGGAAAATGGCCTGCTTGATATGGACGCTTTCAAAGCTGCCTTGCGTGATGACACTACGGTTGTATCCATCATGCATGTCAACAACGAAATCGGTGTTATTCAGGATATCGCGGCTATCGGCGCCATCACTCGCGAAAGAGGCATTGTCTTTCATGTCGATGCAGCGCAAAGCCCGGGCAAGGTGAAGATCGATGTCAATGAAATGAATGTCGATCTTTTATCGCTGTGTGCCCACAAGGTTTATGGACCTAAAGGCATCGGTGCCTTGTATGTGCGCCGCAAGCCGCGCTGCCGTATCGAAGCGCAGATCCATGGTGGTGGTCATGAACGTGGCATGCGTTCCGGCACACTGGCAACTCACCAGATTGTTGGTATGGGTGAATCTTTCCGTCTCGCCCACGAAGAGATGGCTGCAGAAAACGAGCGCCTGCGCATGTTGCGTGATCGCTTATGGGATGGTCTGAAAGATATGGAAGAGATCTACATCAATGGTGATCTTGAGCAGCGTATCCCGGGCAATCTTAATGTCAGCTTCAACTTTGTCGAAGGTGAGAGCCTGATCATGTCAATGAAGGACATTGCCGTATCAAGTGGTTCGGCCTGTACCAGTGCAAGTTTGGAGCCTTCTTATGTATTGCGAGCCATTGGCCGCAATGATGAGCTCGCTCACAGCTCCATTCGTTTCACTATCGGCCGTTTTACAACCGAGGAAGAAGTGGACTTCACCATCAAGCAAACGCGTGGTGCTGTAGAGAAGCTACGTGAGCTGTCGCCTTTGTGGGACATGCACAAGGAAGGAATCGATCTCGATACGGTCGAATGGGCCCATCACTAATTTACTTTTTATAATTTACGTAGCGCCCGCAAGGCTCTGCACCCAATCAGTTCAGGAGAAAGCACATGGCATATAGCGACAAAGTACTGGATCACTACGAAAATCCACGTAACGTTGGCGTCCTAGACAAGGATGATCCAAATGTAGGAACCGGCATGGTCGGTGCGCCTGCTTGTGGTGACGTCATGCGTCTACAGATCAAGGTCAGCGACGACGGCATCATCGAAGATGCCAAATTCAAAACCTATGGTTGTGGATCAGCTATAGCATCGTCTTCTTTGGTGACTGAAATGGTCAAGGGCAAGACGCTCGAAGAAGTTGGCGAAATCAAGAACAAGCACATCGCTGATGAGCTTGCATTGCCACCGGTAAAGATTCATTGCTCTGTATTGGCTGAAGATGCCATCGCTGCGGCTATCGCTGATATCAAGGCGAAGCGTGGAGAAACTACAGCGGAAGCTTCTGAAGCGGTTGCCAGTTAGAAACGGTTCTATCGAAACGTTTATTGGCACACGCTAAAACGGATACGAAGAAATCTGGCCAGTCTTTTTGGACTGGCCAAAGACATCGGGCAAGGTACATGGGTATTACGCTGACAGATCGTGCAGCAGAGCACGTCAAGGGCTATCTTGATAAACGCGGCAAGGGCATTGGCCTGCGTCTCGCTGTGCGCACAACCGGTTGTTCGGGGCTCGCATATGTTCTTGAGTTCGCCGATGAGATCGCTGCAAACGACGAAGTCTTTGAAGACAATGATGTGAAAGTCGTTATCGACAAGAAAAGTCTTGTCTATCTGGAAGGTACCGAGCTCGATTTTGCCAAGGAAGGGCTCAATGAAGGGTTCCGCTTCAAGAACCCGAACGTCAAGGATGAATGTGGCTGTGGAGAGTCCTTCACTATCTAGCTTTGTCTGGATGCAATGGTAAGATTGATCCAACAATTGCTGTTCATGCCAATCTCCAACATAACTCAGTGGCCTGGCCTTGGTCTGCAAGACTGGCAACGCGTCACGACCGAGACTTGACGACCATGCAGGTCGATTTAACCCGCAATTACTACGAACTTTTCGAAATGCCTGTGCAGTTCGAATTGGATAATGATCACTTGACGTCGCGATTTCGTGCCTTGCAAAAAGCCTTGCATCCTGATCGTTTTGCCGGTGCTACTGATACTGAAAAGCGTTGGTCGGTGCAAGCTGCCAGTTTTGTTAACGAGGCGTATCAGACCTTGAGCAAACCGATCGCCAGAGCAGCCTATATGCTGTCGCTTAATGGTATCTCGGTCGATGAAGAAACGGATACACAGATGTCACCGAGTTTTTTAATGGAACAAATGGAGATGCGTGAGGCTTTGGAGGCTGCAGTAGAAACCGATGAACCTTTTGTCGCGCTTGAGCGACTCGCCGGTCAGCTCAAAGTAGGCTGTGAGCAACAGGCTGCCGCATTTGCTGGTGCTGCAGCATCTTCTGATTGGCAAGCTGGCAGAACGGTAGTTCGTCAGTGGCAGTTTCTCGACAAGCTGCAAAGAGAAGTACGAGATGCCGAGGAGCGTCTCGATGTTTATGGTGAGAGGTTATAAGCGTGGCGCTGTTGCAAATTGCTGAACCCGGTGAGTCGCAGGCACCTCATCAGCATCGTTTGGCTGTCGGTATCGACCTCGGAACTACCAATTCATTGGTCGCCGCTGTACGTAGTGGTGCATCGAGCGTGTTGCCTGATGCCGCCGGGCGCCGAGCGTTGCCGTCGGTCGTGCATTATGCAGATGATAAAACGGTGACGGTGGGTGATGATGCCGAAGCTATCGTCGGTGATGCCTTGAGTACGATTCGTTCAGCGAAGCGATTGATGGGCAAGGGTGCGGATGACCTTGCGGGAAGCTGGTTGAGTGAGCATTATCAGTTTGATACTGAATCTGCGTCCATCCCCTTGTTCAAAACAGCCGCGGGCTCCAAGAGCGCGATCGAGGTTTCCGCAGAAATACTTTACAAGCTCAAGGTTCGTGCAGAAGAAACACTCGGTGGTGAATTGGTGGGTGCGGTGATTACTGTGCCGGCCTATTTCGATGATGCCCAACGTCAGGCAACAAAAGATGCAGCCGCCCTGAGTGGTTTGCAGGTACTACGCCTTTTGAATGAACCCACCGCTGCTGCTGTCGCCTATGGTCTTGATACAAAGGATGAAGGGACCGTTGCGATTTTTGATCTCGGTGGTGGCACCTTCGACATCTCTCTGTTGAAAATGCAGCGCGGCGTTTTTGAAGTTTTGGCAACGGCCGGCGACACAGCGCTTGGCGGGGACGATATCGATAATATTGTTGCCGAATGGATTCTTCAGCAGGCAGGTGTCGATGCGCTTGCAACCGAGCAAGGTCATAGTGATGTAAAAGCACTGGCTCGAGCGGCAAAGGAAACCTTGTCGAACGCGGCAGAAACAACAATTGAATTCGCATCAGAGGGACATCAGTGGCAAGGGACGCTGAGTCTTGAGACTTTCAATACACTGATCGAACCGCTGCTACAAAGAACGCTTGCGCCTTGCCGACAAGTTATTCGTGATGCACAAATCACTCGCGATGATATCAATGCCGTGGTCATGGTTGGCGGTTCAACGCGTGTGCCACTCGTGCGCGATAAGGTCAGTGAATTCTTCCGCCAGGATGTGTTGACCGATATTGATCCTGATGAGGTCGTGGCTATCGGTGCTGCCATTCAGGCCGATGTGCTCGCCGGCAACAAACCAGACAACGACCTGTTGCTTCTGGATGTAACGCCCTTGTCGCTTGGTCTTGAAACCATGGGCGGTCTGGTTGAGAAAGTCATTCCGCGCAACACAACCATACCTATTGCCCGTGGTCAGGAATTTACCACTTACAAGGATGGTCAGAGTGCCATGGCTTTGCATGTCTTGCAGGGCGAACGTGAAATGGTGACCGATTGTCGCTCACTGGCACGCTTTGAACTAACCGGGTTTCCTGCGCGTGTTGCGGGCGCTGCGCGCATTCAAGTGCTGTTTCAGGTAGACGCCGATGGCCTGTTGACCGTCAGCGCTCTGGAAAAAGAAAGCGGTGTGGTGGCAAGCATTGATGTCAAGCCATCCTACGGGCTGAGCGACGGCGAAATCGAGGAGATGTTGCGCGCTTCCATGGAACATGCTTCAGAAGATATGCAGGCGCGCGCCTTGGCTGAACAGAAAGTCGAAGCGCAGCGAGTGCTCGAAGCCGTTCACAGCGCGCTTGATGCTGATGGTGATGAACATTTGAACACCGAAGAGCGTTCGGCTATTGATAAACTGGTAGCCGATCTCCGCGCACGCATTGACAGTGGTGATCGAAACGAAATACATGACGCCGTGCACGCACTCGAAGCCGGTAGCACGAACTTTGTCGAGCGACGCATGAATGCCAGTGTCAGAAAGATGATGGCAGGTCAAAGCGTCGGCGAATTTGATTGACTCAGGAGCTGATGGCAGATGCCAAATATAACCATTAAACCCCATCATGAAATTTGCCCTGAGGGCGCAAGTTTCACGGTCGATCCCGGTATCTCCGTGTGTGATGCGATGCTCCGCAATGGCGTTGACATTGAGCACGCCTGCGAAAAATCCTGTGCCTGTACTACCTGCCATGTGCATGTGCGTGAGGGCGGGGAGAGTATCGACGAGGCTGATGAACTCGAAGAAGATTACCTCGACAAGGCCTGGGGGCTGGACCCGGATTCGCGATTGAGCTGCCAGGCTATTGTGGCGGACAAGGATCTGATTATTGAGATTCCCAAGTACACCATCAATATGGTGTCTGAAAACCACTAAGGCGCTTGACTGCGGCTACGGCTGCGGCTGCTTTGTCGGAAATTGGAGAAGAACTGATGCAACTGAAATGGACTGACATTCGAGAGATCGCCATTGAGCTGGCCGAAGCCTATCCTGAAGTGGATCCTCAGTACGTGCGCTTTACCGATATGCATGCCTGGATCTGCGCGCTCGATGACTTTGATGATGACCCGGAAAAATCCAGCGAAGGCATTCTGGAAGGTATCCAGATGACCTGGATTGATGAAATGGATTAAGTTGTCGGTTCTATAGCCAGTTACACAGCCGTTCCTATGACGACGGCTTATTGAAGAGAACTTCATGCTGCCAAACGTGAGTTGAAATACCCATGTCATTCGCGATAAGCATCGACGATATCGAAGCGGCAGCTGCTCGTCTCAAGGATGTGGCTGTTGTTACACCCTTGCTGGAAAGCCCTTATCTGAACGAGATTGCCGGCCGACGTGTATTGGTCAAGGCGGAAGTCTTGCAGAGAACTGGCTCATTCAAGTTTCGCGGTGCGTGGAATGCAGTAACTGCGTTGCAGGAACGTGACCCGGGGCGCGGTGTAATCGCCTATTCATCTGGAAACCACGCACAAGGTGTCGCGCAAGCTGCAGCCCTGCACGGCGTGGCCGCGGTAATTATCATGCCCAATGATGCACCGGAACTGAAACTTGCCAACACACGAGCCTTGGGTGCTGAAGTTATTCTGTATGACCGACCCGGTGGCGAGTCTCGCGAGTCGATCGGTGACTCGCTTGCCGAACAACGCGGTTTGCATCTGGTGCGGCCCTATGATGATCCCTATGTCATGGCAGGTCAGGGCAGTTGTGGTCTGGAGATGGTTGAGCAGGCTGCGAAAGCGGGTGTCGATTCAGGCGATGTACTCGTTTGTTGTGGAGGCGGAGGATTGTCTTCCGGTATAGCGCTTACCTTGCAAGCAAAAGCCCCCGAGATGCGCATTCGCCCCGTTGAACCGGCAAGCTCCGACGATGTTTGTCGTTCATTGATTGCAGGCCAACGTATTGCCAACGAAACGCAAAGCACATCCATTTGCGATGCCATTGTGACGCCAATGCCGGGTGAACTGAGCTTTCCCATCCTGGATGCACTCTCAGGCCCCGGCTTGAGTGTCAGTGATGAAGATGCGCTGAAGGCAATGGCGCAAGCGATGCTGCGCTTGAAGCTTGTGGTAGAACCGGGTGGCGCTGTGGCCCTTGCCGCTGCATTGGCAGGTCATGATCTGGATGGTGATGCGGTTTGTTGTGTGGTGTCTGGTGGCAATGCTGATCCTGCGATGTTGAAGAGTGCGCTTGAACGTTTTGCTTAGCTGGAGCAGTATCAGCGAGTAAGTGACCCAAGTTGGGTACAATTTAATTTCTCATATTAATTATTCAGATTAGTTTTTCAGAGCGACGCGGCTGTCATCTGGCGCGTTGTCTCTTTCATCAAGGCCATAGTCGCGGATGACTGTCGCAACGCGTAATCGGTAAATTGAAAAAATTTCACTTCGGCCAGCCTGCTGCGCGGCCCGGTGTTCGGAAAGTGTTCGCCATTGTCGGATAGCATCTTCACTTTCAAAGAATGACAATGACAGGATGCGATCAGGTTTACTCAGACTCTGAAATCGTTCCACAGATATAAACCCTTCTATCTGCTCCAGCAGTGGGCGTAGTTCTTCGGCTATTGATAAGTACTCATCATAGCGGTCTGCTTTCGGACTTACTTCAAATATGACAGCGATCATGATGGTGGTCCATGTGGGGTTGATACCAATTTTAGAAAAGTGCGATCCTCACGTAGTAAAAATTTTTCCTGTTGGGCGAACTCGTAGTTTTCACGCCCTTGCGGATCGTTCGCCAACCTTTTTCGGTATTGTTCGTACTCGGCGAGGTCAGCTATTTCATAGATGCCGTAGGCAAGTGTACTTGAGCCCTCATGCGGCGAGTAGTAACCAATGAGATTGGCGCCGCAACGAGGAATGGCTTGCCCCCAGGTACGTGCATATTGATTGAATTGCGATTTCTTTGTGGGGTCAATGTGGTAGCGAATAATGCAGGTCAGCATGAAATTTCCACGGTAGCGGTGATTGTATTCGATGGTGAGATTATGCAAAACTGAGCACCTTGAATGCTTCGGTGTGGAACGAACTATGGAATATTCACCCAACATTGCACGCATAGGAACACTACTGGGCGACAATACCCGCGCGCGAATGCTCTCGACATTGATGCATGGCAAGGCACTGACGGCATCGGAACTCGCGCGCGATGCGGGAGTGACAGCGCAAACAGCGACAACTCATTTGGCGAAACTCGAATCCGGTGGGCTGCTTGCACTGCGCAAGCAAGGACGACACAAGTATTTCGCCATCGCCAATGAGGAAGTAGCTAGCTTGCTTGAATCCATGATGGGGTTGACAGCTCAATTTAACCCACATGTTTTGGTTACTGGTCCACGAGATGTAAATTTACGCAAAGCCAGAGTCTGTTATAACCATCTGGCCGGTGGTAAAAGTGTTCAGCTTTATGATTATCTGCTGGCGAAGAAATATCTTCTGGAACGTGACGGCACGCCAGAGCTAAGTAAACAGGGTGAGAGATTTGTAATTGACTTTGGAGTTGATCTTGATCATCTGAAAAATTCAAAGTCTCCACTGTGCAGAGCTTGTCTTGACTGGAGCGAACGCCGGTCGCATCTTGCTGGCAGTCTTGGCAGGGCTTTTCTCACTCGGTTTGAATCATTACGTTGGTTGAGTCGTGGTGAAGGGCGCATCGTGACTTTTAGTGCCAAGGGTCAGCGTGAGTTTGAGGCGATGTTTGGTGGTTGATTCAACTGTGTAATTCTGACATTAATCGACAAGTGCTATCCGATCTGAAAGTCAACGAGCTTGGCTATGGTATGTCGGCATAATTTCTACATCGGGCAAGCTGTCATCGGCCTTTAGTAATTGTTCTAGGGAAGTGACATCAAGAACTGAAGTCATCACGAAATCGGATGCTATCAATTGCTGCAGTCGTATAGCTAACCAAATTGCGTGGCATTTCATTGGCGTTCTGCTTGTAAAACTGTGTAGCCAACGGTAATAACACCATCCTGTCTACGGCTATAAGATCTGTTTTTTGCTAGTCTGAATTCGATCAGTATGCTGCTGTAATCCGACAATTTAGTCATTTCACTAAACGATAGCCAATGGATGAAAATGCAAAAATATTTTCCAGTTAAATCGATGCAATATTCTTCTCTTCTGGTTGTCGTTGCTTTGATTGTTACAGGCTGCTCGGGGTCATCCGATTCAGGTGATTCCTCTGCTGTAGATCCTCAATCGACTCCTGTCGTATCACAACCAGCACCAGCACCAGCAACTGTTCGTGTTGACTTTGACATCACGGTACCTGCTTATATGTCGAACGAGTTGCAGGTACGATTGGATTGGGGTGATATCAGTACGGCCGCTACATTTATACGTGATGAAAGTTGGAGCGTCTCTGAAAATTTTCCATCCGACACGGAAAATCTCTTGACGGTTACATTTTCTGATCGCAATGGAGCCATCACATTAGGTAGTGTCGAGAACACGTTCAGAACAGGAACGAGTGCTTCAGAAAATATTCAGATATCGGCTAATCAGTTCAACACCGATCGCTGGGACGACGACAACGATGGTGTGAGTAATCTGGATGAGTTAATTGCTGGGACGAATCCAGCCGGTGGCGAAGCTCCGATGCCGGTGCAAGCAGCTATTGAATTAGTACCGGATAAAACGTTTCGTATCACGTGGCAAACCATATCCAATGCTTCTTTTTACCAGATCCTGGAAAACCCGGATGGTGTATCTGGCTTTAGTGATATCAGTGGGCAACTGGACGCGAGTACGTCCAGCTTTGATCATCGCGTTGCACTCTACGCGCGGGTCAATGCTCAGTATCTGGTGCAATCTTGTAACGATCAAGGCTGTGCTGATTCAGAGCCAGTGTTGATAACAGGCACGCTGGACAACGCTATAGGTTATTTCAAGGCCAGTAATCCAGACATTGAAAATCGATTTGGAGATTCAGTGAATCTAAGTGCAGATGGCAGCACTCTGGTTGTTTCCTCACGTGGCGAGTCTAGTGGGGCAACGGGCATCAATGGTCTTCAGATTGATAGATCGCAGCCTCTATCAGGGGCGGTGTATGTGTTTGTTCGGGTCAATGGCCTATGGCAGCAGCAGGCTTATATAAAAGCCAGTAATGCAGAAGTAAGAGATTTATTTGGTTCTTCGTTAGGTTTGAGCGCAGACGGCAATACGCTAGCGGTAGGCGCATTATTTGAGGATAGTGCTGCGACCGGTATTAACGGGGACGAATCAGACAATTCCGCACTTTCATCCGGGGCGGTTTATGTGTTTGCTCGACAGGGTAATGTATGGCAACAACAGGCTTACCTGAAAGCCAGCAATGCTGGTGAAGGCGATCGATTCGGCGCAGCTCTTAGCTTGAGTGCAGATGGCAATACACTGGCGGTTGGAGCGATAGAGGAGGCCAGTGCAGCAGTTGGAATTAATAACGAGCAGAATGATGACTCAGCAGACTATGCAGGTGCGGCTTATGTTTTTGTCCGAAGCGGCAGTCTTTGGCAACAAGAGGCTTACCTTAAAGCAAGCAACACGGGAGAATTTGATAATTTCGGAACTGCTACAACGCTGAGTGCCGATGGCAATACACTGGTGGTTGGAGCACCTGAGGAGGCTAGTGCAGCGGCAGGTATCAACGGTGATCAAAATGACGATTCGCAGCCAAGATCTGGGGCCGTTTACGTGTTTGTCCGAAATACTGGTCTGTGGCAGCAGCAGGCCTATATAAAAGCCAGCAATTCAGAAGAGAGAGATCAATTTGGTAATGCCGTCAGTTTGAGTGCAGATGGCAATACGCTGGCGGTTGGTGCAAGCGGTGAAGCAAGTACAGCGACCGGTGTTAATGGCGAACAGTTTGATGCTGATACATTTAGTTCAGGTGCAGTTTATGTGCTTGTTCGGAACGATGGGCTCTGGCAACAGCAAGCCTATGTTAAAGCCAGTAACACAGCTGTCGGTGATTCCTTTGGAGCGGCTGTTAGCCTCAGTGCAGATGGCAGCACTTTGGCAGTTGGAGCTGATTTTGAGGACAGTACAGCAACTGGTATCAATGGTGATCAGAGTGACAACTCGCAGCAAGGAGCTGGGGCTGTTTATGTGTTTGTTCGAAGTGATGGGCTTTGGCAACAACTGTCCTATGTCAAAGCTAGCAACACTGAAGACAGCCTTCTTTTTGATGGCGATCGTTTTGGTCATGCAGTCAGTCTGAATGCAGATGGCAACACGCTAGCGGTTGGGGCTGTAGATGAAGACAGCCAAGCGACTGGCTTCAATGGCGATCAAGGAAATGGAGCCTTCACTTCAGGTGCAGTTTATTTATATTGAGTTCAATGCGCCATTTGGTGTCACTGTAACCCCGCATAGTACGTTAAGAGCCAGCAAGTACCGGCCTTAAGCCGCGTAGCTGTATTTTAATGGGTGGCTGCTTTGGATGTCTGCTTTGGATGGTCACGGGTGATTAGGCAAGGGAAGTCGCCGATTGGGCTAAATTATTCGCAATTAACTGGAAAATCAACTAATCCTACTTAACCGATTATTCTGGTTAACAAGGCGTTAAGTGAAAATTATGAAACTGTGTATTGTTGTATTGTTCCTTGCATTCTCATTTGTTGCTAATTCGCAAGACGTAAACTGTAGTAGCCCCCAAACCACTTTAGAAATAAGTGCATGCAGCAAAAAAGACGCTGAAATCGCACAAGCTGATTTAGATCGGTATCTATCCATGGCTATGGAAAAATATTCTGACGAAACAAAAACATTAGAAGTTTTGAGAAAGTCGCAAGAAGCATGGCTTATGTATCTTGAGACCTATTGCGGTGCTATATATGAGCTATGGTCGGGTGGTACCATTCGAGACGCAAAATACAATGGCTGTTTGCTTCAACTAACAAAGCAGCGCATGCACACTATCTGGGAACATTATCTTACGTACCTTGATTCTACAGAGCCAGATTTACCCGAGCCGCAGTGAGATCACTTGACTAGGCAATTTAACCACTGCAAGAATTGCCGCTGAAATTGGCGCTATATGCCTGATTAATATCTAGAGAAGATGAGATTAAAATGAGTAACCTCCCGTATATATTTGCTGCTTTGCTCATGGGCGCTGTTCTCTCATTGCAACCCGCTATTAATGCGACAATGGCTCGTATTCTTGGTAATCCACTGTTAGCTGCAAGCATTTCAATCTCAATAAGTCTGCTTATAGTGTCTGTGCTTTGGTTGATCTGGTTTAACGACGTTGGAGACTTCTCACGTTTTAAAGAATTGCCATGGTGGGTTGTTGTTGGTGGGGTTGTGGGTGCGGTGTTTGTGGCGGGATCGATTATCACGGCGCCAGTGTTAGGAGTGGCGTTATTTTTTGTTTGCATGGTTGCAGGGCAATT
>CAYULV010000046.1:0-5643 GCA_964445655.1 uncultured Granulosicoccaceae bacterium
GTGTCTTGCAAGACACCATCGAAACTGTCCGGGAGACCAACTGATTGTCTTAGCCAGTCGACCATGCGAACTTCGATTTCGGTCGCGGCAGGCGAGGTTTGCCACAGCATGCATTGGGCGGCCATCGATCCTGCCAGCTGTTCTGCAATCATGGCGGCAGGTGCCGCGTTACTGGCGAAGTAGGCAAAAAAGCGAGGATGTTGCCAATGAGTCATGCCTTGCGGCACGATACGACTAAAATCATCCATGATGGCTTCCATGGACTCACCGGCATCCGGTGGAGATTCGGGAATCTGGTCGGCAATGTCACCGGGTGCGGTTTGCGCTCGTACGGGGTAGGTGTCAACCTTATCCAGATAAGATGTTGACCAGTCCGAGGCTGCATGTGACCATCGACCGTATTCAGACTTTTTCATATAAGGCTCGGATTCTTGGTGGGCCCATCTCGGGACGAGATATCAGCTTGTTGAACAGAACAAAAACATGGTAGCGGAAAACATGCGAACACAAGACAGGCTGGATAACCTCCTGCCGGAAATCATCGAATGGCGTCGTGATATCCATCAGCACCCGGAGCTCGGTTACGAGGTCCATCGCACGGCAGCCCTGGTCGCTGAAAAGCTCAAGGAGTTTGGTTGTGACGAAGTGGTGGAGGGGATTGGCAGGACCGGAGTCGTCGGCATAATACGAGGCCGTAAAGTGTCGAGCAACAAAGTCGTTGGTTTGCGCGCCGACATGGATGCCCTACCGATTATCGAGGCTTCCGGTGCTGACTGGTCATCAAAGACAGAAGGGCAAATGCATGCCTGCGGTCACGATGGCCACACCGCCATGCTGCTGGGCGCGGCGCAAGGCTTATGCGACTCACGCGACTTCGATGGCACGGTCGCCGTAATCTTCCAACCGGCAGAAGAAGGGGGCGGTGGTGGTGAAGCCATGGTTCTGGATGGAATGATGGAGCGTTTTGGTATCAATGAGGTTTACGGGATGCACAACATGCCGGGTTTGCCCTTAGGCGAGTTTGCGTTGCGTCCGGGGCCTTTGATGGCCGCTGCCGACGAATTTGAAATCACCGTAGAAGGTCAAGGCGGGCATGCGGCCATGCCTCACGTCTGCAAGGACACCTTATTGGCCGCTTCCCATATTGTCATCGCCTTGCAAAGTATCGTCGCACGTAACATTCGCCCTATACATCCTGCCGTAATTTCTGTCACCACCATGCAGGGTGATACCGAAGCATTTAACGTCACGCCGCAAATCGTCACGATGCGTGGAACGGTTCGTGCCTTCGATGAGGAGGTGCGACAACAACTGCAAGAACGGCTTATCGAAGTTGCCGAAGCCACGGCCAAAGTTTATGGTGCGACGGCTGCGGTACGCTATGAGGTCGGATACCCACCAACGGTCAATGATGAAGTCAAGGCCGGGTTTGCTGCCGATGTGGCCCGTTCGATCGTTGGCGAAACCAAGGTCGATGATGATCGGCCGCCAATCATGGGGGCTGAAGATTTCTCCTATATGCTTAACGAACGTCCTGGTGCATTCATTTTCATTGGTAATGGAGATTCAGCCAATTTGCATCATCCCGAGTATGATTTCGACGATCGTGCCATCAGCTACGGTTGTCGCTACTGGATGGAACTCGTTGATCGGGCCATGCCATTGAATACGTGATCTGAACTTTGTGTCTGTAGCCTCATCTACCCAGTCCGACCACCGGAACGCTTACTGCTGATATGGAACTTACGGTAATCATGCTGGCCTTTGCGGCTGGCCTGATCGTTCGACGTTGCGGCTATCCGCCTCTACTGGGTTATCTTGCGGCCGGCTTTATTGCCCATATGGCTGGCATCGGCGATGGCGATGCGCTAACGCCGCTTGCAGATGCGGGCATCATCCTGCTGCTGTTTACGATCGGCTTAAAACTGGAACCGTCAAATCTAACCCCGCGTTACGTGTGGGGTTCAGCGCTTTTACATATGGTCATTGCGTTTCCGTTGACGGCGGCGGTGATCTACCTGGTTGGTTCCTTGTATACCCCATTGCGTTTTGAAAACCCGATTGAACCATGGACGCTCGCTTTCGCGCTTTCATTTTCGAGTACCGTACTGGCTATCAAGCTGTTTGATGAACGTGGCGAGTCGAACTCATTTTATGCGTCCATCGCGATCGGTATTCTGGTTGTACAGGATGTCCTGGCGGTAGTCTTTGTTGTTTTGACCTCAGGACACTACCCATCGTGGTATGCCCTTGGCCTGCTTGCCTTGCCACTGGCCATACCTCTGTTACGGCGGTTTCTACCCATGCTTGGGCATGGCGAGTTGCTGTTATTGGGTGGAGTGCTGCTGGCCCTGGGATCGGCCGAGTTATTCGAGAGTGTCTCGCTCAAGGCGGGGCTTGGGGCAATTGTTGTAGGTATGCTCATTGCGCAAGCGCATAAGGACAAGGCAAAGGAGTTGTATAACCAATTGTCTGGCTTGAAAAACCTGTTGCTGATCGGTTTTTTCGTGCAGATCGGGTACTACGGATTTCCCGAACTCGAACTCTTTGCCGTGGCAGTTGTACTCGGCTTGCTGATTGCCTTGCGTCCGTTGATTTACTTCGCCTTGTTCACCGCATTCGGTTTACGTGCTCGAACCAGCTGGCTAACCAGTCTGAGCCTCTTCAACTACAGTGAATTCGGACTGATCATTGCAGCCATGGCTGCTGAATCCGGTCTATTGGGACCTGAATGGATAACAACACTCGCCATGGCGATGGCTCTGTCATTTTTTGTTGCTACGCCTATCAATAAAAATGCACACGCCCTGTATCGTCGATATAGTTCGTCTCTGGTTAAGTATGAGAAACCGGAACGTCTGCCAGAAGAGGTCATCGGGTCGCTTGACGGCGCGCGAATCGCGATACTCGGGATGGGACGTATCGGACGTGGTGCCTACCAGTCGCTGCTTGATCGAGGACATACGGAGATTGTCGGAATTGAGGAAAACTACGCTCGAAGCAACGAATTCAGCGATCAAGGATTGAATTGTGTGCATGGTGACGCTGCGGATCGCGATTTCTGGGAAAGGACACGGCTCGATCGTTGTGAATTGATACTGGTCAGTCTCAGTAGTAACCGAGAAAACTTGCTGGTGGCGACACTTGCAAGGGAACTTGGATTTAAGGGACGGTTGTCAATCGCTACGCGTTACCCAGACGAAGCTGACGCCTATAAAGACCTGGGTTTCGATACATACTATCTTTACGGTGATGTTGGGCGTGACTTCGCCGAGCACTCTCTAGCCATCAGAAAAGATGCGCTATGATTTTGCTTTTCCGTAACCCGAATTGACGCCGACTAAGAAACAAGGGCAATGCCTGTCATGATTTGTCCGAGCTCCTGAGCTCTTCGAGTCGTTCCTGCAGATAGCTGTTGGCACTGTAGCGCTCTGACAGAACGACATCCGGGCGAGGATGCAAGAACAAAGGCAAACTGATACGAGCGCGCGTTGCGTCGTGACCTTCCGGATTGATAACGCGATGAGTTGTCGATGGAAAATAGCCGCCGGAGGCTTCTTGCAGCATGTCGCCAATGTTGATGATCAGATTGCCGAAATCGCAGGGAACGTCGAGCCACTCTCCATTTTTCGCCTTGACCTGCAAGCCAGGTTCGTTGGCGGCCGGTAGCAAGGTCAGGAGATTGATGTCTTCATGCGCACCGGCACGAATCGCACTGGGATCAACATCGTTATCCAGCGGCGGGTAGAACAAGACACGCAACAGGGATTGATCACTGTTTTGAATCATGTTGGACAGGGGTTCGCTGAATTTGGCCGCAATTTCCGTCGGCGTATGTTGTTCGACCCAAGCGAGCAAAGTTGAAGCGAACTCAATGGTTTGTTGGTAGTAGGCGTCGAGATCTGGTTTGAGTTCTGCGGGGCATTTGCCCCAGGGATAAAAATGAAAATACTCCTTGATGTCCCGGACCGTGTTGCCTTTCGCTGTTTCAGCTTTTTCCCGCGGGAAGAACCCGTCATAGGTTTCCGCCTCGAAAAGATAGTTTTGTTTGTCGTCGCTTGTGAAAAAAGCATTCCATTGCTGGTAAATGTTGGTGACGGCTTTTTCCGGGATAGGGTGATTCTTGAGTACGCCAAAACCGGTCGAGCGTAATGACGCCACAAACCGCTCTGAGGCGTCTGCTGACGTGTAATCGACCGCTTCAATTGTCGCCATATTGTTATTTCGACTGTCGCCTCATCAGCTGATGCTCGAGGCCTGATATGCCATGTTATCAGTTTGCCGGCATTTCGGTCCTTGTCAGGGTTCGCTACAATACAATCCTATTCAAAGGTTTTTGGTAATGAGCCCAGTCGCAGAGACGCTGACTATTTTATTCGCCGATATCGGCGGAAGCACTGCCCTGTACGAGCAGGTTGGCGACCTCGAAGCGCACCGAAGGGTTGCAGAAAGTCTGGCATTGATGAAAGACGTTGTGACTGGGCACCATGGAGCGCTTTTGCGTACCGTGGGTGATTCATCGTTAGCAAGTTTTCGTCATTGCGACGATGCCTTTTGCGCCGCGCGGGATATTCAACGCCAACATATCGATCTCCCGTTGTCAGTGCGCGTCGGATTTCATTGGGGGCGTGTTATCCCTGACGGTGGTGATGTCTACGGAAATGCGGTCAATCTGGCTGCACGAGTAGCGTCTTTTGCGCGCATCGAGGAAATTACAGCGACCGCAGATAGCGTTGATCGCTTGTCGCCAGAGCACCGGTCTCTGGCCACCTGGATAGACAATGTGTCGATGAAAGGGCTGAGTGAAGCGGTGGGCATCTATCGCTTGCAATGGCGCGATCAAGACACCGCCATGACTGTGATCGCCAGCAAGACGGGACGAGAATGGTTGGCGCAGAAACAATGTGCCATGACGATTAGCTCGGGTGGTAAATCGACTGTTATCGACGAGCAAAAGCCGGTATTGACTCTAGGCCGGACGGACGAATGCGATATCGCTGTAGAACACGATGAAGCCAGTCGGCAGCACGCAACCATCGAATTTTCCCACGGACAATTTCTGTTGACGGACCGCAGTACCAACGGTACCTACATCCTGCGCGATTCACATACACCGTTATTTGTTCGGCGCGACACGGTCGTGCTCGAAGGTGATGGGATACTCGGCTTGGGTGCGTTGATCGAACACAAATCAGACTTCGCCGTGAAGTACGAAATTCGCTACAGCTAGATGATCTCAACCCCAAGCGCTTGCATCGCATCGCTCGCTGCCTGAGCAGAGCCATCCAGATCAATAGCCCGACACAGTTGCGACAGAACCACTGTGTTGAACCCTTCACGACGCGCGTCCTCTGCGGAAAATCTGACACAAAAGTCGTAGGCAAGTCCAACACAAACGACGCGATCGACCTGTCGGTCACGCAAATAGCCGGCAAGTCCGGTAGATGTGGCGTGATCATTTTCGTAAAACGCGGAATACGAATCGATGCCACCACGAAAGCCTTTGCGTATGTTCAGCTGTGCTTGTGTGAGGTCAAGGTCGGTATGAAACTCCGCACCGTTGCTGCCGATGATGCAGTGATCCGGCCACAGGGTCTGATCACCGTAAGGCATCTTGATGACGTCAAACGGGGACTTGCCAGC
>CAYULV010000046.1:5743-19328 GCA_964445655.1 uncultured Granulosicoccaceae bacterium
TCGAGTTCAGCTGCAGCTGCGTCTTCACCCAATCCACTCAATGTATTGATCTTGGTGTAGTCGAAGCCATTTTGAATCAGGTAGCTACGAACGTTAGTCGCTCGACGCAGGGCTAGTTGCTGGTTGTAGCTGGCGGCGCCACGACGGTCCGTGAAGCCGTAAATGGAAACCCCGATAGTGCGATTTTTTTCCTGAGTAATGAAAGAGTTCAACACCTTGGCGGCATCTTCAGTGATTTGAGTACTGTTGCGATTGAAGTAGATCTTGTATTCGACACTACTGCCTTGCTGTTGAGCGCGCAGATCTGCCTGAGTGACGAATGATTGCGCCTTCAATTCGTCAACTTCTTCGCGTACTTCACTGATGGTTGAGTTGATACTGGTAACGAGTTCGGTGGATGTGCCCTGGGGAATGGATTCGATGCGTCGCTTCAGACCCGCTATCTGAGCTTCAAGTGCACTTTGAGTCTGCAAGGCAGTATCGGCAGCCGAGGAAGATGCGGGTAAGTCCTGAACGCGTTGTTCCAGTACTTGAATTCGATCGGTTGTCGCATCGAGAAGTGACGTCAATACCTCAACGTTCTCGCTACTGGCATCACTGTCAACCTGCGATTGAAGTGTTGACAGCTGCTGACGAATTTCGGATTGAACCGTGTCGATGGACAGAGATTCACCTTTGGTGCGGAGTTCTTGCAGAGACTGTTTAAGCGTCGCCAGTTCTGTTTCGGTCGCGGCCTTGTCGGCTTCGAGTGCTTTGAGTTTCTCGCGCGTGTCGTTGAGTTCACTGCTGAGGTTGGCAATACGGCGCGAATCGGTGTTGACGGTTGCCAATTTCGTTTCCATTGACTGGAAGCGTTGGTCGATGTTCGCCGTGACTGTAGACAGTGCATCTGCGTCGACCGCATCAGCGCCACCGGCACTCGTGCTTGATAGTGTGTTGATTCGTGAATTCAGGTTGTCCGCAGTTTCCGCGACACTGGCTATATCTGTATCGAGTTTGTTTGTCAGTTTCTCGTTCGCTTCTGTGAGATTTGCCAAGGAGTCATCGACCTGATCCAGTCGAGTCGATAGATCAGTAATCGATTGATCAAGCGTTTGTTCATCAAGGCGACGTACGATCAGATTGACTCGGTTGTCCTGTGCATCGAGCTTGGCATTGATGTCGTCGTTCTCCTTGGCCATGCGGGTAAGCTCAGGCTTGAGGTCGGCGACGTCCGCGATCTTGGCCGCGTTTTCGCGAATCCGTGCGTCGACGGTCGCCTGCAGATTGCTATCGTTTGTTTGCGATTGCTTGAGTCTCGCTTCGCTCGCAGTCAGCAAGCTTTGTGTTTCGGCAATGTTTGCTTCGCTTTCACTGAGGAGGCCCAGCGTTTCGGTCAGTTTGGTGTCGGCGGCCGTTACCCGTGCGAGGGCTTCGCTAAGTCTTGTATCCGTCTCATCAAGGCGCCGTTCCGCGTTATCAAGTCGGCTCTGTAGACCGGCACTCGCTGGCACGTCGCCCGAAGGCGTCGTGTTCTGGTTGGAAGCCAGTCGCTGTTCCAGATCATCAAGGCGATTGGTCAGCGCAACGTCGCGCTCCACGCCAGTTGGACCGCCGTCCTTGATGGCCTCAAAACCGGACTTCAGACGCGTCGCTGTGGCGCTGGCGTGCGTCTTCAAGTCATCGACCGTGCCCTCCGGATGTTGGGTTTTCCAATAGACGGCTCCGAGGCCCAAGCCTCCTATGAGAATCAGAAGCAATGCTTTCATGGCAGATTGAGGTCAGCTCGTGAATGTAATTATAAGTGTGAAGTGTATCGCAGCTGCGACAACCATGACTAGAGTCTTGAAATTGTTGTGATCAAGCCGCTTTGATACTTCGGGCGCACTGGTATACTGATCGTCTGTCCAATCGCAACCCCGGTAGGATCCATGAAGGCTACCCTTCCAGCCACGCATTTGCTTCGACGCTTTTTCCTGTACGCGTTTACCATTCTACTGCTTCTGACCATCGTTAGAGCTGGGTTCAGCCTTTGGCTGTTTCAGGATGTGCAGGAGGCTGACGCCCTGATACCACTGTTTTTGCAGGGGCTTCGCTTCGATCTCGCGATCGTTGGTGCGTTGTGTATCGTGCCATTGGTGATTGGTTATCTGCTTGGCATGATTGGCCCATTACGCCCGATTGCCAAGATATTTCTGGTGATCACAATGTTGGCGGGATTGCTGTTCATTATGATTGCCGAGTTTGTCACACCGTGGTTTTTGCAGGCTTCGGGCGTGCGCCCTGACTTTGACATGTTGAAAAGTGCAGAAAAACCGGTTGCATCTGCTCTTGAGGCCGCCACTGCATTGTCACCTAATAGTCAAATCCCGCTGGCCATAGCAGCGGTTCTCATGCTGCTTATCACGCTGGCGTTCCTGTCTCGCCTGGAACTCCCTCGGCTACTGCACTACAGGTTGTCGATCCCACAGGCCCTGCTGATGACCGTTGTCGGTGCCTTGGCCTGTCTGGTGGCTATCTGGTCAACCCCGGATCTGCGTAAACCGATGCTCTCCAATGGCGATGCCCTGATCAGCGCCAACGCAAAGGTCAACGATCTGGCCATGAACAGCGCCTGGAAGATCCTGTTCTCGGCTGCACAACCCTATCTGGATAAATCGCTACCGGATTTTGGGCGTGGCGATGACGACAACGACGGGTCTTGATAGAGATCTTTCCTGCGAGGGAAAAATAGTCGTTTAGTTGCAGTTCGGTTGCGCGGTCCAGGCGCGAACATAGTCGACTGAATATCGTGCTGGAAATTGCGTGCGGCGATCGGGCTCTCCAGGCCAATTGCCGCCGACCGCAAGGTTCAACAAGAAATGCACTGGGCGCGTGAAATCCGATGGGGTGGGGTGGCTGGCTTTCCATTGTTTGTCCAGATACCAGTCAACACGCTCAGGTGTCCAAACGACACTGTACAGATGGAAGTCCCTGGTCAGATCCTGACGTTCGGTATGATCATAGGGGTGAGAACTCAGTTTGCCCGTCTGATTGGTGTGCAAGGTGGTGTGATAGGTTCTGGTTTGATGACCGAGGTGCTCCATGACGTCGATTTCGGGTAACACCGCGACACCTTCGGGCCATTGATCAAAACTGGGAAGTAACCAGAAGGCTGACCAGAGACCTCGGCCCTCAGGTACCTTGGCAAACACCTCAAAGCGGCCATGTTGTTGACTGAACTCATTCTCGGTGGTTAGTACACCCGAAATATAGGGTCGGTAGTCGACCTTATCGAGAAGGGAGTCCGGCGTATGGTCAGCGATGATTTGCAGTATGCCGTCCTTGATGGCAAATGGACTCTGTCCATGTATATCCGGATCAATGTAGTACTGCAATTCATTGTTTATGACGATATCGCTGCCCCAGATGTAGCTGGTTTTCCAGCGACCGGTGCCTGTTGTTTCATCCCAAAGGGACAATTCGTCAAAGTCTTCGCTGAAGCTCAGATCCCAGCAGGCATCGTTCAGCGGTTGTTTATCGGCGGCGTAGGGCGATGTCGGCAGCGTCAGTAAAGTGAAACTCAGACAGGCCGAAATGAGCGTCGGTGAAAAGGTCGAGAATTTGATCATCAAATCTTTGTAGGCGGGTTCTGCGTGAACCAGTTCCAAGCATGCTGAATGCTCATGGTGACATCCGGGAACGTCGGTGACCATTGCAGATCGGCCATGGCGCGCGAGGCGTCAGCGACGAGTTCGGGTGGATCACCGGCTCGTCGATCAACACTTTGGAAGCCAATGTCGACACCAGTGACTTTACGGCAAGCCTCAATGACTTCAAGTACAGTGAAACCTTGATTAACGCCGAGGTTGTATTGTTCAGCGCCTTCATCTGGAAAGTCAATCATGCGAGTCAATGCCTGTATATGGGCAGCGCACAAATCGTTGACATGAATGTAATCGCGAATACAGGTGCCATCGCGGGTTGGAAGATCTTTGCCAAATACTTTTAATTGGGTGTCGGCCGGGTCACCACCTGCCTGCACACGCATCGCTTCAAAAAGAATCAATGGCAGCAGATGAGTCTCCGGGTCGTGGCGCTCACCGAGGCTGCCATCTTCAGCGCAACCCGCAGCATTGAAATAACGCAAGGCAATACTGCGAAGACCGAAAGCCACTGCATAGTCCTTGAGTATCTGTTCCACCATCAGTTTCGAATGCCCGTAAGGATTGATGGGGCGTTGAGGTGTTTCCTCGGTAATCGGGAGTGACTCAGGTACACCGTATGTCGCACAGGTTGATGAGAATACAATCTTGTCGACGCTGTGCTCACGCATGCAATCAAGAAGTGCCTGGGTTCCGCTGACGTTGTTGTGGTAATACATACCCGGCTCGTCAACAGATTCGCCGACGTAAGCAAGGGCAGCGAAATGCATGACAGCTGCCGGTTTGTGTTTGTTGAATACGGTATCCAGAGTGGCCCGATCATGCAGGTCGCCCACTTCCAGTGGCGCACCAATGACCGCATCGGCATTGCCGCGACTCAAGTTGTCGTAGACAACGACATCGTAACCGCGTTGCAAAAGCAAGCGAACCATATGCGAGCCAATATAGCCGGCACCACCGGTTACAAGTACCTTGACAGTCATGAATTTCCACCTGATCTGTGGTTGGGTTTTATTTCGCCAACCGCTTCATTATCGATTATGACATTGCTTCGTCGCTGCTTCAGCCGACCTTTCAGCGCTCGGCGTTGCATGACTTGGCTGCGACCCACGTTGACCTTTTCCAGCGTACGCGGTGATATTGGTTTCGGTACTGGATTGAATCCTGCGTTATTGCTTATCACGGTTACTTGTTGCAGCATGCTGATAGGCAGCGCGACAAAAAATATCCAGAATAACTCTCGATTGACGAGCAAGCGGGCTTCGGAGTAGTTACTGACCAACAATGCCACGGTAAATCCGAGTACAAACAGTACGCCCTGCTGTTGTCTTTGATACTGGCAGTAGACAATCTCGATAAGCTGTTGAAAGATCATGAACAAGGTCAGTATGGTAAGTGGCAAACCGATTTCAGACGCGACTTGCAGAAGTCCGTTGTGGGCGTGAAAAACAATCCAGGTAAAGTCGGTGAGCTGTTTCTGAATCCAGACGCTTTCATCTACCGGGTACCAGATGGTTCCATAGCCATAACCGGTCAGCGGTTTTTCAAGTATCAGTTCCCAGGTTTGCTTCCAGACCTCGCCGCGACCAGTCAAGTCGCCGGAACGGCCGATCAGCTCGGCTGTATCGATGTAGTAGAAAGCAATGCCAGCCAGTGCGCAGACCAATACGCCGAGTACAAACATGGCTATCAGTCCTAATCGTAAACTGAAGGCGAGGTGCAGGTAGATCATCACCATGGCAGCGATCAGTAGCGACAGTGCCGATGTAGCGGACACACTAAAAGCCAGACAGACAATGGAAACTATCAGAAGCGCAAAATAGATGCATCGATTCAGTAACGGCTGAGACCAACTGGCCAAGGTTGCAAAGAGCAGGATGCTTATTGTTGCCCAGAATCCCAGGGTATTTTTTGATGCAAGCATGCCGCGCCAGACTTGCCGACCCTCGTATTCTTCGAGCCCCCAGGCAGGGAAGGTCAATGCGGTCAAGGCACTGATTACCATCAGAAAACCGAGTACCAGACCGGATAACTTCAGTAGGCGAGCCAGTGGCAGGCTGAACCCGATGTAAAAAGCGATTATCGTGCTGCCAATCAAATGAATGCTGCGTTCGATCGTCAGTTCGGTATCCAGTGACCAGAGTGCTGAAAATGCCACCCCAGCCAAGACCAATGTGAGGGTCAGTCGATAACGGACGAGCCAGGTCAGCCAGTTGACGCCAAATGTCATTACTAAACCGAGCAAGGCAAGCAGATAGCTCAGCAGCCAGGCTAGCGTAACGAAGGATGTAATTGGACCGGTTCCCGCTTCTAGCCGAAACGCCACGGTCAATGTGAAGCTAGTGCCTTGAATCAGCGTCAGGAGCAGCACCAGCGTTGCCAGAAGTGACGCTCGATAGGGTGCCTGGTAAGTCGTTAGCACCGACATTTCCTCAGAACAAACACTATCGTTCCAGACTGGTTAGCGGTTGGCCTCGCCAACGCACATATTGGTCAACGATTCGTCGATACAGTCGAGGAGTGTGATTCTGCATCAATTGTCGAGCAACGCCGCCGAGGCGCATTCCGCCTGCGCGATAGGCCTTCCAGATCATCGAGATGCTCGCCAATGGTGCCTTGCGGGCAAGACCGACGCTCATGAAACGTGCGCGGTAAGCTAACCAGGCGGTTTCTGACATGTGGTCTCTCTGAGTTTCCATCCAGCGAAAGAAATTGGTGTGTTTCTCGTCGTCACCTGCGTAGATCGGTAGCTGTGACAAGGCATCGCTGCTGATTGCATCGGCGTACAAGGTTTGCGCGTCGGGTTGCATATGAAAAGCAATGCCGGTGCGCCACAGGTCAATGGCAAATTGATCGTTATCACCGTAAGTAACGGCCTCATCCCAGCGAACTGTATTCTTCAATGAAGCGGGCATGACGATGGTACTAGTCTGGATAAAACCGCCGTCGATGTACAAGTAGTCGTAGATTGATTCGTCGGCACCAAGGGCGCGATCGGGTTTGATCCAGTATCGCCCGACACCACGATCCACAATCAATTGCCCGTAGAGAGCAACTTCGCCTTTTTCTGTTAGTGATTGGTTGGCCGTGGCCAGATAATCGGGGTACCACACATCGTCTGAATCAAGAAAGGCGATGAACTCACCAGAGGCTGCATCCATACCAGCGTTTCTCGCCGCAGCAGGCCCAGCATTTTCTTGTGAGACGACAACTAACCGCGAGTCCTGAATTGAATCCAGAACCTCCAGAGTATTGTCTGAGGAACCATCATCGACCACGATGACTTCGAAATTTTCGAACGTCTGTGCGAAGCAGCCTGACAGGGTATGGCTGACAGAGGTCGCCCGATTGTAGGTTGGAATGACAATTGAAAATCGCGGTGTCATCAGTAGGTTTCTCCGCGTACTGTCGTAAGCCCAAAATGTGCTGTCAGCTTCCCTTGAAATTTCCAGCGAAGCAGCCGTGACGCTTCCCGGTACCGAGGCAAGGCGATTGATACCAGGGTCAAAGCAAAAGCCGTACCGCCCAATGCAATAGTCTTCGATACACGAATAAAAGAATGCTTGAATCCAGGTTGGAGCAGCTGCATGACTCGCACGCGTGAGTTATGGATATTGACCACCCGTTGCTGTAACCAGCTGTCATCCAGGCGCGAATTCGGTACATCTTCGTACACCACGGCGTTTGCTGCCCAGTGCATCTGACTCCCGGCTTGGTTCAGTTGCGTGAAAAATGCCAGGTCTTCACCGCCGGAGTGGGCAAACTCATGGCGAAAAAATTCAGGGGCCATGCTGCGCAAGGTGTCAGGCTTGATCAGAAAATTGCCGGCGGCCTGAAGCACACAAGGCTTGCCATCCTCGAGTTGCAGATCCGCGCCATAGTATTGGTTGTTCTTGAGACCAGGAGATACGTGTTCGGGAAACACTGAGCGCGTTGGTCCGCCGACAAGATCGGCATCATGCTGAGCCTGTACGCGTAGCAATTCGCTCAACCAGTCAGGGGAGGGCCATTCATCGTCATCGAGAAAGGCGATCAGTGCAACATCGAGATCGAGTGCCTTGCTACAGGCAGCGTTTCTTGCACCCGATATGCCGGGTTCTGTTGCCTTGAGCGCATGGACTGGGTAGGGATAATCGTCGCTCAAGGATGCGCAAACTGCCAAGCCCTCGGCCAAGCCTTGCTCACCAACATCGTTGTCGGCAACGACAACTTCGAGTTCAACGCCGCCGTTGAGCTTGCATAGTTCATCAAGCAACCGCGCCAGGCCCTCCGGTCGTCGGAAGGTACAGATGCACAGCGCAACCTTCACGCGGATTTACCTAACCGTGCATACAGGATGCGTGTCAGATAGAGCGCCATGAATATTTCAGCTGCGAGAATGCCAAAAAGTGTGGTTTCTGGCTTGAACAAGTACAAGGTTGCACTGACCAGTACTCCGCTGATGATTGCACCGTAGATGCTGGCCATTGCCAGTATGCGAAAATCTCGCATGGCTTGCAGTGCAGCGGCTGGCGCGTTATACAGAGCCGCGAAAAAAGTGACGACGAACCAGACGGTCACGATCCAGGCCATTGGCTCATCGGCGTATTGCCGGGAATACAAAAATTCATGAATCCATGGCCAGGCGACTAACAGTGACAGGCCGAGGGCGACAACAGCGACCGCCATGAATATTGAAGTTCGTTTGATCTGCTCGGCCACCGCTTGTCGTTGATCATCGGCAAGCGCCACAGCAAGCTCAGGCTTGACCATGTTCTGCCATGTCATCAAGGCGACTCTCACCGGGCCGAACAAAACGAAGCCGGCGGCCAGTGGTGCATACGCCAACGGTCCATTGGTGGACGTGATGATCAAGCTATGGGCCTGGGCAAGAAAAAGAGTGGTTAGTGAGCCTGCGAGTGCCCAGCGTGATTGGGCCCAGACGTCACGGTAGCTGCCGATTGCGGAAAGGTTGAACCACCGATGATGGCGGCCATGCACACGCAGACGCTCGACGAACATGGCAACCAAATTGGCGCCGGACAAGGCCAGCAGCACATAGCCGATAGGTAGTTCGTCGAAATACCATACCAGTACGGCCATCAGGACAATCCCTGACATGACATACGTGGTGTCACCAGAGGCTGTTACCAGCGGGCGCATACGAGCGTAGCCAACACTGCGGCTATAGTGTCTGGCCGAGTAGACAGCGACGAAAATAGTTACGCCGAGACCGACCGTTCCATCCATACCTTGCCAAAATGACGCTGCAATACCGCCAAGAATCAATACAATGAACAAGGCAAAGTTCAATGTGCTGAACATCGCTTCTTGGGCCGTACGCTCTTTTGCGTCCTTGATGACGGGCGTATAGACAGTCAATGGCGTGGAAATCAGCGCGTTGTTGATAGCGGAAGCAAACATCGCCAGTACAAAGGCGAAGGCAAATACCCCATAGTCATAGGGTGTAACCATTCTTAATAACAACAGGTTCAGAGCGAAATGGAATCCGCTAACCAATGCCTGTGCGCCCACTGACAGTGCGAGTCGTGAGGACACTATCTGATAAAACCGGCTGAACAAGGACGGTGACGTTTCAGCAGCATTGGAATTTTCAGAATTCACGGAGTCAACGTGGCTGATTGTGGCCATCAGGAGCCCGCCCGGCTCCGGCGCAGTTGTGCACGCAATCCATTCTTTAACAGAATCGCGGCCAGTAACACGGGCTCGATAAAATAACGAAAAGCAAAACGACGTGGGTTTTCCATCACTCGAAAACTCCATTCCAGCCCAAATCGTCCCATCCAACGAGGCGGAGTACGCACAGCCCCCGCAACGTATTCCATGCAAGCGCCACACGTGAAGACCGCTTCAGCATTGATTTGAGATCGGTGGGCGTGCACCCAGGCTTCCTGTTTTGGAGCCCCGAAACCGACCAACACAATATTGCTGCCGTTGTTATTTATTTTGTCGATCACGTCAAGACTGTCCGCCGATTGTGGTGTTTGATCAAAATACCCGTCATGGCCGTCAATCTGGATTCCTGGAACCTTCTCGCGAATGACGCTCAAGGCTTTTTCCTGAATATCCCGATGTTGACCGACGTGGTAAACCCGAAAGCCATTGTCGCGCGCAAGTTCCATCATCGGGATGATGAAGTCCACATACGTGAGACGATGCTGGCGAGTTACTGGAATTCCTGCCAAGCGCATGAGCCAGATCACAGGCATGCCGTCGACCAATACCGTTTTATCGGCGTAGTCGCGCTGCAAGTCCGATGAAGTAAAGTAGCTGTAAAGGGAATGTAGATTGTGATAGAGCACGGTGCACGGTCTGGATTCAGACACGCTGGTCCGGATCAGCGCGAGGTAGTCATCAAGACTGCCTGGATGGGCGAAGAAGCCCAGAAGCTCATGTTTGCTTAACCGATTGTTTTTATCGTTTTTTGTCATCGGGACATATCCAGTCGGAGTGATCAGCCAAACGGCATCCACGCCCAGCGCTGAAAACGGCATCGTTGCGATTTCAGCTTGATCGTTGCGCGTGGATATTCCCCAAGAGTCTAGCTGGTTGCTAGTGTACTGCGACGGTCGCGAGTGTCAGGGGAGAGAGGCAGGTCGAAGAAGGAATAACAGCCGGTAACGCGTGAAAGGGTTACCGGCCTGCAGTAAATGTGTGCCTTAGTAGGCGTTCTTGTGGGTCCAGCCCTTGAAAACGGTCATTACCAGGATTTTGATGTCGAGCCACAGACTCCAGCGTTTGATGTAGTACCGGTCGTGCTCGATACGCGCCACCATGTCGCTGATATTGCGGGTTTCACCACGAAATCCATTGATTTGCGCCCAACCCGTGATGCCGGGCTTGACTGAGTAACGTGAATTCAGAGCAGGGATAACGTATTTGAAATCGTCATCGAGCTTCAGCGGGTGCGGTCGAGGGCCAACGAGTGACATCGAACCTTGAATCACGTTGAAGAGCTGAGGTAGTTCATCGAGGCTGGTTCGGCGTAGAAACGCACCGATACGGGTAATCCGTGGATCGTCGCGCTCAGCCTGACGGAATTCCTGCTGAACACCGGACTGGTACATTGTGCGGAATTTGTAAACTTTGATGACCTCTCTGTTTCTACCGCTGCGGGCCTGACAAAACAGCGCCGGGCCGGTGCTGTCCAGTTTTACGGCAATAGAAATGAGTGCCATCAATGGAAACAGAATCAGCAGAGCACATGAGCCAAGAACGAAGTCTTCAAGGCGTTTCAGCGCTGCACTTATTCCACTGATCGGGTGGAGCTGGGTATTGTCGACTGAGACGAGCGAGCGCCAGTGGGTGGCGTCGGTCTTGTTGCTGCCGATAGTGGGCGCATTTGCGCTCAACGTCGATTGCACTGCCGGTTTATTCTTATTATTTTTTGCGCTGGCGCTGTGCACCGTAGTTCTCCTGAATTCCTTTGAACGGGTATGCGACGTCAATGTAACGACACTATACCTGCTGGACACTTGAGGTTCTGTTAAACCAGTCGTGATATTAGTGGATCGATGCCAAGTTTGTTCGTGTTGTGATGCAAGACGGGAAAATTACCCGAATTGCCCAACAGTCAAAAACCTGACCCTGTTTAAGTAAGTTGCCGAATTATATTGATTTTCATCAAGTGAGTGCGCCGACCAGGTCACCGAAGTTGGTCAACGCAAGCCTAATCCAGCTGCTCGCGGTAATAGGTGTAATGCCGTGGGGTCGGAGCTGAAGACCCGTTCAGGATACAGCCACTGACCCTGACTCCCGAGAAGGTAAGACGCCTAAGTGCTTCATTTAATTGAGGTTCTTTCACTTCCCCTTCCTTGACAACCATGATGGTCGAGCCAGCGTGTTTACCGAGTGATGCAGCGGTCGAAACGCTCAGAACAGGGGGCGTGTCAACAATTGCAACGTCGAATCGCGGAGCGACAATCTGCATGAATTGGCCAAATTGCTTCTCAGTAGGCATCTCGCCTTGCGCACCACCGAAGCCTCGTGGAATGCAGTACAGATTCTCAACAGATGTCTGCCGGACACTCTCTTTCAGCTCTGATTTGCCACTGACCACTTCCGGCAATCCCGGACCCATCGGTACGCCCAGGGTATTGTGCATCTGTCCACGCTGATAATCCGCATCGATCAGCAACACACGCTTGCCCGATTGAGCGACGAGTACGGCCAGGTTCATACTGACAAACGATTTGCCCATGCTCGGTAGCGGGCTGGTAATCATCAGGACGTTGTTGCTGGCGCCTGCCATGACGTCATCGAGCATCGAGCGCAAGCCGCGCAGATTTTCGATCGAGTAGTCTTCAGGTTTGGTCAAAGCTAGGACATTGTTGTCTGCCGCTGACTGCTCCTGTCCACTGCCAGGCAATAAACGACGTGGATCAACCGTGACTGGGCTCGCAAGGCGTTTTTGCGCGGTGCTTTTAGGAATGTTCATGAATACAGGTAATCCGGACGCGCGTTCCAGTGAATCCTGATCGCCGATTACCGTCGTCAATGCAGAGCGCAGAGTCAGATACAGGGTGTACAGGAACAAGGTAGCCAGCGTTCCACCGACAATGGCGAGCAGAGAGTTCGGCGCGACTGGTTTGCGCGGTGCGAGGGCGTCATCGATCACCTGAACAGCCGGGATGCTGCCGCCGCGGGCCACACGCAGTTCCTGGACCCTTTCATTCATTTCTGTAAACAGGGCGCGCTTGGCGTCGACATCTTCTTCCAGAATCCTGAGCTCTCTTTCCGTGTTAGGAGCACGGCTGATCTGACCGCGTAGTGTACGAATTGACGTGCGGAGGGTGTCTATCTCCTTTTGCGTGCGCTTGGGAGTCGGGTGAGAAATCGTATAGCGCTTCAGTTGGTCGGCAATTTCGATTTCCAGATCAAGCAAGCGCGTTTCAAGGGTATCGATCTGACCCAGTTTGGCGCGACGTTGGACATCGCTGTCGAAGGTCGCTGAGGCTGTTCTGAACTCTGCCAGAGCGACTTCCGCAGCGCGCAGATCGGTCTCGACTTCAGGCAAGCGCTGTTCGTAGAACTGACCGTCATTGTCGAGTTTGAGATTCTGAGTACCGAGCTTGACGCTTTCGTATTCGGCAACAATCGCGTTGGTCAGCTGAGCCGTGTGGCTGGGATCATTGCCCTTGAGCTTGACCGTGATCATGCGTGATTTGGTATCGGAAGTTTCCGTAGACAGTTCATCGCGCAGCCGCCCAACAGTAGTTTGCAAGGAAGAACGTTCCAGTGTGTAGTGAAGTCCTTCAGGAGCTTCCAATGCGGACAGATTGATTGTCAGCGGCTCGAGGTTCGGAATGGCAACGTCTACCGTTTCTCCAACCTGGGCGCGATCGATCAGCAATGTTTCATCCTTGTACAGGCTGTAAGCACCGTCACCAAGGGCGATCAGTTTCAGAGCCGTATCTTCCCAACGCCGCGGTACTTCCAGAGTGGCAACTTCAATCGTGTTTTCTGACCAGGCGTAGCGTTTGGCGAAATCGAATCCCGACAGGGCGTCTGCCAGTGCAGGAATTCGCTTGGTAACTTCGCCCAACACTGGAATGGCATCGGCGTCGGCGTTGATTCGCATGTTGTACGCGTCAACCACCGGGCTCAGCACTCGACGAGAGCGCAACAGGTTTGCCTCTTCCTTGATTGTCGGTGCATTGAAATCGACCTGGTCGGAACCTTCATCAAAAGGGCCGTCGACTTCACTGACTTGGAGCAGTGCTGATGCTTCGTACTCTTTGTCAGTACTGATCAGATAAAGCCATGCCAGGCCGAGGCCGAGTAGGAAGGTCAGTACCAAGCCAAATTTATGGCGTAGTAACAGCCTGAGATATTCTTTTGCATCACTCGTAGCTGGCACAGTTGCATATCCTTGCATGGGCGCTCCGGGCTGCGGGTAGTTCAGTGTCTTCATGAAACGATGTCCGTCTTCAATGGCGGAGAATTCGAAAGCTGATCGAATA
>CAYULV010000047.1:0-8248 GCA_964445655.1 uncultured Granulosicoccaceae bacterium
TATCAGATGATGATCTTGTAGATCCACGGGCTCTCCATCGAGTGTCGTTGACTGTGACACCAGACTCTTCAGGCGGCGATCCGCCTCGCAAATACGCATATTACCGTGAAAATCACTACTGGAAGTGTGGTGCCCGATGATTTACATCAGCCAGCTTTGAGAGCGACTCCACGGAAATTTCGCGACCAGTCCTTAAGCTACATGGATCACACTTTTGAAGCGGCTCGTCAATCTTGAATTCCTTGCGAAAATTGCTGCCTCTGGCGCTCCTGATGGCTACGCTCTCCGCGTGCAACTGGGTTGATTCCACAGGCTTACAGCGAAGCAGCACAAGCAACCCACTGGATGATGGGGGCACACTGGTTCTTGTCGAGGAGCTGCCAACCACAACCCAGCTCATCGGCACGGGTCAACAGCTGCGTGGCTGGGATTGGCGTGCTGACGGCGCTGGAAATCGCGATGCATGTATCGCCGAGCCCGGCTTTGACATCGACACAGCCCAAGCGACACTTGCTGACGCCTGTGCCGACGCCAATGAGTGTCAGATCGAAATAAACGAAACATTCAATGGGTCAACCGCCGAGTTCACCGTACGGCTACCCGCGCTACGCTACTCAATGGCAGCACAATACTTGTTAGTCGCAAGCGATGACAGCGGACAGGAAACATTACGGAGACAAACACTGTGTGGCATCGCTGTCAATGACCCACCGGTCGCTGTTGATGATGAATACCTGATACGCCTGGACGAGGGAATATTTGTTGCCGCAGAATCGACAAACAGTATTATCGCAAACGACTTTGATGACAACGACGCTCGTAACCAAGGCCTGCAAGTCAATCCAGTTGCCGTACAAGCACCTCAATTCGCTGAAGCATTCGAGCTTGGTACTGATGGCAGTTTCTTCTACCTGCCGCGAGAAGATGCTCCGTTCAGCAATGATGGCGCCATCAATGATTCCTTCGTGTATTCGATAAGCGACGGCAATTCCTCAGCTCAAGCAACCGTAACACTGAGAGTTGTCGCCGCCAATTCTGCACCACAGCGCATTGCCGAGATTCCCGACATTACACTACTACTCAAGGAGTCACCTTTTGACGATTTCGATGTTGCGAGTTTTTTTTCCGATCCTGACGGCGACACACTGACTTTCTCTACAACACCATCATCGTTACCGTCTTCGGGCACCATGAACTTGCTTTCCGATGGCACTCTGCAACTTGCGCCCACCATAAACGACACAGGCACCTGGCAAGTAACCGTAATCGCATCAGACGGATTACTTCAAATCGAGGAAACCTTCCTTATCAGAGTACAAACGGGAGAAACAGAAAACACCGCACCTGAAGCCGATGACATCCCGAACATGAGAGTTTCCGACAACTTTGAATTTGGCATCAGCGAGTACTTTTTTGATGCCGATGGCGATGCACTGGTGTTTGAAGCCACAGGAATACCCCCGGACGTTTTTCTGACCAGCGATGGCATCTTTTTTGGCGAATCGACAGATGACAACGAGGGTCGATGGTTAATCACCGTGACCGCCAGTGATGGCCGCGGTGGTGTAGTCAGCGATGCCTTTCGATTACAAATCAATTGAGCCTGACATCCGGTTGACCAATTAGCTGTCGCCAAGCAACGCCAGCACTTCAGCATGTAAGCCTGGTGATCCACTGGCTACCACTTGTCCGCCATCAACTGCATTCCCACCTCGCCAATCGCTCACCACGCCACCGGCGGATTCGATGATAGGAATCAAGGCAGCTATGTCGTAAGGTTTCAGATCGGTATCAAGAACAACATCGACAAAACCCATTGCCAACAAAGCATAGGCATAACAATCGCCCCCATAGCGTGCGAGTTTTACGCTATCACGCAAAAGCCTGAATCGCGACGCAGACAACTCATCGTCAAACATGTCCGGCGTTGTGCAATAAAAGGTCGCATCTTTCACGCGGGTGGTTTGACGAGTTGCAAGTGTTTGCGAGGAACCCGCTGACATCAATATCGCCTGCTGTTCATAGGCGACATACCGCTCGTCAAGAACCGGCTGGTCAAGGAAGCCCATGACAACTTTTTGTCCATCAAACAAACCGATGAGCGTCCCCCACATTGGCATACCGCTGACAAAGGCGCGCGTACCGTCAATCGGATCAACGACCCAAAGCAAGCCACTGTCACCAAACTCAGGTGCATGCTCTTCGCCATAAAAACCGATCTCGGGAAAATCACGAGCAAGCACTTCGCGGATGATCGACTCAGATTCTCGGTCCGCAATCGTGACCGGATCAAATGCCGCTCCATCGGCCTTGTTCGCCACATCTACTGGTTGGCGAAAATAGCGCAGAGTCACCTCTCTGGCGGCATCCAGCGCTCGATGGGCAGTTGCTAGCAAGGCCTGAGTTTGAGCCGCGTCAAGTGGCACCGCGGGCTTTCTTGGGAGAGTCATGGAAATAGTTTAACTTTTTGTGAGATTTGGACGGAGCCAAAGGCCAAGTATCTGGAGACGACTAGTTGACATTGTTTAACCCAGCAAAACCGTGTTTTTGCAAACTTATGCGCACTTAGCGCCACCAGTGGACAGCTAATTGCGTGATAAGATTGCGCCTGAAAAGAACATCGTGCCAAAGGTCAATAATCTACTTGCATTGAACTTATAGGCTACCTATACCTCTTAGCCCGTTAGGCAACTGGCCATTTTCAAGAACGATATGAAAAAGTCACAGTATTACGTTCCACTGCTGCTAGTCGCCATTCTGGGAATATCTGCTGCCTGCAGCCCATATCACGCCAGACGTTTGGCCTATCAGGCGCTCAGAGCTGAAGATTGCAGAATCAACAACCTTGAGGAATTCTGCCAACGCACCTATGCCTTGGAATTCAGCGAATACGAGCGCTTGCGCCGCGAATATCTGCGCGACAAGCAGGACGAAACCTGGCGCGCCACCCCTGTCGATCATCAACAAACTGCCGATCAACAACAAATCTGATCATGGCTAGTGACAAGGCCAAATCCGCGGTCAGTCACAAAAGTGGACACAGTTCACAAAACGCTGGTAGTGCCTCCTCGCGGAACGCTTCGCGGAGCGCCACACTTGCCAAAATCATCGCCCATCGTGGCGCCTCCGGCGATGCGCCCGAAAATACCTTAGGCGCTTTGTCTCTGGCCGCCGAGCATGGCGCCAGCTGCGTCGAGATCGATGTCTCTATCAGTGCTGATAATATTCCTTTCGTCCACCATGACGACACACTCGAGCGTTGCACGTCCGGTAGCGGCTTGCTGTCAGCGCTAAATGCAAGTGAACTGGACAAGTTGACTGCCGGCAAGGGAATGGCTGGCTACGAGAACGAACCGTTACCAAGACTTAGCGCCGTGATTGAGCTACTCGTCGAACACAACCTTGGTCTCAATCTGGAAATCAAGCCGCAGAAGGGCCTAGAGGAGCGCACCTGCCGCGCAATCTCCGGCATGGTTCTCTCTCAATGGCCAGAGCGTTTGCCACTCGTGTTTTCGAGCTTCAGCGAGTTGTCTCTCGCTTACGTACGAGACATGGCCCCGGACATTCCCAGAGGTTTGCTGGTTGAGAGTATTCCGGCTAACGTTGAAGAACTGGTCGAGCGTTATCGTTGCCAGAACGTTCATTGCCATGGCAAACAGTTGGATCGTTCTGCAGCAGTGCAGATAAAGTCTCTGGATCTAGGCTTGTACTGCTACACAGTCAACAGTAGCAATGATGCGAAGACCTTGTTTGACTTCGGCGTCGACGGCATTTTCACTGACTACCCAAAGCGTCTGTTATCCGAGCTTTCGATTTGAATTGAACACCGGGCATGGTAACCGGCGCTTCACTCTCCAGTCTTTCCAGTATATCCGGCCATATATCGGCCCAACAACACCCGTGCGTAAAACCTGTCAGGGCGTAAGCTTCAGCTTGCGGCTGTCGCATGATGGATTCACGCACCAGCTCGGGCGGAATGACACCATCTGCGGTTCCAACAAAATGCCACTGTGATACTGATTCAGCCAAGGGCTGTTGATCGGCAGGATTAAGTGAACTGAACAATGGCGTAAACCGGTGGTGCCGTGTCCAGGCATCCGTGTCAAGATTTCCAGCAAGTGTAACTATACGACTGACCTGCGGCAGTTTTGCCGCCAGCAGCATTGCCAGCGCACCTCCGCCACTATGACCATACAAACGAACATCGTTGGCGCCTTGTCGTTTTGCAAGCGCTCGAATGGCTGAGGCCATACTGTCAACGACCGTTACCGAGTAACGTCCAAACGTCCAAAGATTACTTTCACAGCCATCGTCATCAAAATGCCCGTTGTAACAGGGACGGCCTACATAAATGGCTGGCTGAGTATCCAGGCTCATCAACGCCAACATCAGCGGACGTCGTGGGGTTGGATCACGCATGACGATAGTTCGAAACATCCAGGGAGAGCCATCGCCTTCCAGATACACATTCAGCACACCCGATTTAGAGCGGTTGGCCATCTCGTTTTTAAACACAGCCAATGAATACCCACCCGCCTTGACCTCAATTTCGGTAAAGCGGTTATCTGTCGCAAAGGTTCTTAGTTGCGCCACCGGCGCCGCACAGGCGTGCAACACGGCCATTGAAAACAGTATCAATGCAGCCCGCTTAAGCTTATGTAGTGGGCATCGCGGACCGTTCACCGGATTTTCGATCAGTTCTCTCACGAGTTCCTACGGAAGATTGATTCAGCGCAATATACTTTACCTTCGAATCCGACAATTCACGTGAAAAGTGGTTCGAAAGAGTCGGGAAATTACTATTTTACTCGCAACCGACATGCGTATAAAGCCCGGATCTCACTGCGCGCATACAACGATCGCCCCCTGTTCTTGACAAGATGGAAGCGACCAGTGCCTAGCGTGGACTATCGTAACGTTCAGCGGCATAGGGTTTACTGAGAACCAGTTGAAACAATTGGTTGTACCGCGCCCGGAAGGACGCAGCAGTAACGTTGAGGTAGTACATCCACATTCGGTAAAAGCGTTCGTCGTAACGATCTTTCAGGGAATCATAATTGTTGACGAAATTTTCCTTCCACTGCATCAGCGTCCGGTCGTAATCAGGGCCAAAATTCTGTACATCTTCAACCACAAAATGTTTTTCAAGAGAAGAAGAAATTTGTGCAAGTGATGGTATTTTTCCACCAGGGAAAATATATTTTTTGATCCAGGGATCCGACATCTTATGCGATCGGTTTGTCCCAATGGTGTGTAAAACAAACAAGCCACCCGGCTTTAGAAGCTCGTAACATTTATCAAAGTATTCGACATAATTTTTCAAACCGACATGCTCGAACATCCCGACTGACAGGATGCGATCATATTGACCGACCAGGTCACGATAATCCTGCAATACAAATTCTATAGGCAATCCAGCGCATCGCTCTTCTGCCAACTTCTTTTGCTCTTTTGACACGGTGATGCCAACCACTTCCACTTGATAGTTATCAACTGCATGTCGGGCTAGCGAACCCCAACCACAGCCTATGTCGAGCACCTTCATGCCTTTTTCAAGTTTGGCCTTACGACAGACCAGATCCATTTTCGCGAGTTGAGACTCCTCTAGCGTAGCGGCATCTTTCCAGTAACCGCAGGAGTAACACATTGTTGGATCCAGCATTTTTTCGAACAGGTCATTGCCCGTATCGTAGTGCCTCTCACCCACCTCGAAAGCAAGTGATTTTTTTTGAAAGTTGAATAAACGAGCTTTCAAAATATGCATAACCATTTTGCGCTTGTTCCACAGCCGCGTATGGTTTCGGTCTACCATGGCACGTGTGACCATTTCGTCAATGGCGTCACAGTCCCACCAGCCATCCATGTACGATTCGCCCATCGCGATCATGCCTTCAGAAAATATCCGTTTTGCCAGATCCGGGTGATGAATTTGAGGGTCGAATTCCTTGTCACCATTTATGGTCAAACCAGAAGCTTGCATTATCTCAGCCAGCTGCTGGAACATCGGATCATCCAGGTCAGGACCTGTTTCTGATGATTTCGCAGGAGTTACGGTTGTCATAATCAGCGCTCACCTGTAGATGTACAGCCAATCGGACCTACTCTGTTCAACACTAGTTCAAACAGAAATTGCGATATGTACAAAGCACGCTTATACATGGTTCACCATTGACATCTTCCTTGCACGCTATATCCAATCAAACCCATATTTTTACGGCGGATGTGGGCATTGTCAACTCAATTATCCATGCCGTTGTCCTTAAATTTATCCCCATTGCTCCACCAACGTTTTCGCATGCACAATACAACCGATGCAGCGAATATCTACTCGCCCAGCGCTTCAGTACCGAATATTTGCGCTGCTTGCTCCCGGATTGCAGCGTTCGGTTTGTTTAGCGCGATATACTGCCTGTTGATTCAAGGGTTTAACCAATAAAATGCGCATATGAAAACGTCGTGGCTGGCAGCAGGCGCAGTGGTAGTCGTTCTTGTTTTGTGGATGGCCAGTGGTCTGCTGCGTAGCGAAGATGTCAAACAGGAAGATGCCTCGGATAGCGACAACGCCATTATGCGGGTCGAAGTACGTGAGATTGAGCTTAGTGACATGTCGCGCGAGATCGTTCTGCAAGGTCAGCTCGAACCGATTCAGCATTTACTGATCCGAGCTGAAACCAGTGGCACTATTGAAAGTCTGGCAATAACCAAAGGCAGCAGGGTTGCCACCGATACCTTGCTGGTGACGCTGGACGTCGGTGGTCGGGAAAACTCTCTCAAAGAGGCACAAGCCACAGTCAAGAGCGCCGAAAGCGCATACCAGGCCGCTGCATCACTGAAAAGCCAAGGCTTGCAATCCAAGTTGCAACTGGAGCAGTCAGAAGCGCAACTCGAAGCCGCACGCGCCGTGCTCGCCAGTATTGAACTCGATATCGCCAATACACAGATACGTGCCCCCTTCAGTGGCATCGTCAACGATCTGCCCTTATCAAAAGGTGCACTTGCCGATCACGGCGATGTGATTGCCGAGCTGGTCGATGACAGTGCCTTCAACGTCACCGCGCAAGCAGCGCAGCAAACCGTTGAGGCGTTAAAAACAGGTCAGGAAGTGACCGTGAAGCTGATTACCGGCAAGACGCTCCCCGGCAAGCTCACCTTTATCTCATCCGTTGCTGATTCAGAGTCACGCAGTTTCAAAGTCGAGGCTCGGGTCGGTAATCCAGATGGTTCAATAGCCGCAGGAGTCAGCGCGTCGGTGATTGTACCGGTGGCAAACATTCAGGCGGCCTTCCTGACTCCTTCGGCACTCGTACTCAGCAACAATGGTGAGCTTGGCGTCAAGATAGTGAATGAAAACAACGTGGTCGACTTTCTCCCTGTCGTACTCGAAAGTACAAGTCTCGACGGCGCATGGGTAACTGGCATTGCTGACGGTACCCGTGTCATTACGCTCGGACAAGGCTTTGTCAGCGACGGCGAAGTGGTTGAAGCCCAAGTCGCCGTCGACTCGAATAGCTGAGAAGCCGCGCCGTCATGGAAACAGTGATCAAGGCTGCATTCAATCGCAACCGTGCTGTGTTGATGGTTCTGATCTTTTTGCTCGGCGCTGGAATCGTTGCCTATAACAACATTCCGAAAGAGTCAGAACCCGATGTACCCATCCCCATCATTTATGTATCGATGAACCACGATGGAATATCGCCCGGCGATGCAGAACGCTTGTTGGTTCGACCCATGGAGAAGGAATTACAAGGTATTACCGGCATCAAAGAAATGAGTAGTACTGCAACCGAAGGATTCGCTTCAGTGCTATTGGAATTCGATGCAGGATTCGATGGAGACACCGCGCTTGCAGATGTGCGTGAGCGGGTTGATGCAGCCAAATCGCAACTCCCTGCATCAACCGATGAACCCACCGTCGATGAAATCAATATCGCACTCTTCCCCGTACTCAATATCAGTTTGTCCGGTCAGTTGCCTGAACGCACATTGATCCGCATAGCCCGTGGACTCAAGGACAAGCTAGAGGCTCTGCCCGGTGTACTGGAGGCAGATATTGCTGGCGAACGCGAAGAAGTCCTGGAGGTCATCATTGACCCCATCGTCATGGATACCTACGAAGTCGACTTCAATTCGCTTTTCAATCTGATAGCCAACAACAATCTTCTGGTCGCCGCAGGCTCGATCGATACCGGGGCTGGTCGCATGGTATTGAAAGTACCAGGCGTTATCGAAAACATAGAAGACATCCTCA
>CAYULV010000047.1:8348-14348 GCA_964445655.1 uncultured Granulosicoccaceae bacterium
CGACCTTGGTTCTCGAGATATCAAAACGGCTCGGCGCCAACATCATTGAAACCATAGCCGACGTACGCGCAGCCATCGATGAGGAGCGCAAACGACTGCCGCCATCGCTCGACATCGGTTTCCATCAGGACAAGTCCAAAGAAACGCAAACCATGTTGACTGACTTGCAGAACAACGTGATATCAGGCGTGGTGCTGGTGATGATCGTGATCATGGCGGCGCTCGGCATACGTTCCTCCGTACTGGTCGGCTTTGCGATACCCGGATCATTTCTGACAGGCATTCTTGTCATCTATGCGATGGGACACACCATGAATGTCGTGGTGCTGTTCAGTCTGATTCTGGTGGTAGGCATGCTTGTCGATGGTGCCATCATCATTTCCGAATTGGCCGACCGTAACATCGATAAAGGCATGAGCGCCGAACTTGCGTATCAAAGTGCTGCAACACGCATGGCGTGGCCGGTTATCGCGTCCACCTTTACAACACTGGCCGTGTTTTTCCCACTGCTTTTTTGGCCAGGCTTGATTGGTCAGTTCATGCGCTACATGCCGATCACGGTCATCAGTTGCCTGCTTGCCTCTCTGACGATGGCCTTGATATTCATCCCGGTTATTGGCAAAGCCATTGGCCGCAAACCCGGTGCTCGCAACGCTGCAGATGACAATGAATTACTGAGTGCTGCCGAATTGCATCAAAGCGTAAACGGCACCAAGGCCACCTACCTGAAGCTTCTTCACAGGTGCCTCCTCGACCCGTTTGCTGTGTTGAGTGCGGTTTTGCTGTTTACGATCGGCAGTTATATCGTGTATGGCTTACTCGGCAAAGGCATCGAGTTCTTTCCTGACGTCGAACCCCAATCGATCGCTTTGCAAGCCAGCGCTCGAGGCGAACTATCGATCTTCGAGCAAGATGCCATCATGCGACGCATCGAACAACGCCTTATAGGTATGCCTGAAGTCGAATCGGTTTACACCCGCACCGGCAAGGACTCGGATTCGCAATCCAATGAAGACGTGATTGGCACCATCCAGATGGAGTTCATTGATTGGGATCAACGCCGCAAGGCAGTGGAGATTCAGGCAGAGATGCGTGAATTGACCTCTGACATCGCAGGCATAAGGCTTGAATTCGTGGCCAATGAAGGGGGGCCTGACGGTGGCGGCAAACCCATCAACATTCAAGTCAACGCGACTAGCCAGGACAAGCTCTATAGCGGTGTTGATGCGATACAAACCGCGATGCGTGAGGTTGGCGGTTTTCGCGATATCAGCGACAACCGACCGTTAGCTGGCATTGAGTGGCGTTTGCTTGTTGATCGCCAGGAAGCCGCGCGTTTTGGCGCCGATATCGCCATGATCGGCAATGCGATCCAACTGATCACCAGCGGTATTCGAGTCGCAGGCTATCGCCCGGATGATGCAACTGATGAACTGGATATCCGAGTTCGCTATCCGATCGCACAACGAAATCTTGATCAGATTGCGAATATACGTGTCGCAACAAGTCAGGGCATGGTGCCGGTATCCAACTTCATCGATATCAGCCCCGCTCCCAAGACCGGCATCATTCATCGCGCCAGTGCCAAGCGTGTGATCACCATTCAAGCTGATGTTGAAGAAGGCTTCCTGCCCGATACTCAACTGAAATTATTACAAGAAAAACTGGCAACCGGACCGATTGATCAGGACATCGAGGTGGCGTTCAAGGGTGAGGCGGCAGAGCAAAAGGAGGCCGCGACGTTTTTGATTTCAGCCTTTGTCTCCGCGATCTTTCTGATGACCCTGATCCTTGTGACACAGTTCAACAGCCTGTATCAGGCATTCCTGATATTGAGTGCCATCTTCTTTTCCACATCGGGGGTGTTGATCGGTTTACTGATAACAGGCCAGACCTTTGGCATCGTCATGGTCGGTATCGGCATCATTGCGCTTGCCGGTATTGTTGTAAACAACAATATCGTTCTGATAGATACATACAACGGCTATCGTGGCGACGGTGCCAGCGCGATCGATGCAGCCCTGCTGACGGGTTCGGTTCGAGCGCGTCCGGTCTTTCTGACGGCAATCACGACCATCCTCGGTCTGATGCCAATGGTGCTGGCCATGAATGTCGATCTGATAGACCGCGAGCTGTCTTTTGGTGCGCCATCGACACAATGGTGGACTCAGCTGGCCAGCGCCATCGCCGGTGGGCTGGCATTCACGACCTTGCTGACACTCTTTTTAACGCCGTGTCTGCTGGTGCTGGGTGCGAGAGTGACTGCCCGAAGAACCATCCGGCGTTTGCAGCGCAAACAAGCACAAAATGGAGTGAAGCCGACCGGCTCCGCCGCGTAGTGCGGCATCTGGACTTGAATGCGTCCGGAGAGAATATATCGGAAAGGTGGCGTCCCCTAGGGGACTCGAACCCCTGTTACCGCCGTGAAAGGGCGGTGTCCTAGGCCACTAGACGAAGGGGACGTGGTATTCATCAGGGATGCCCTGACGCCTTCGAGCCGCGAAGTATACCCGAAACGAAAACCGAGTGTGGGGATTCGTTGTTTTATATGAGCCGAACTGAGATGAAGCTGAGGATCAAGCTGCGGTCGGACCACCACTCGCTTCAGGTGCCGGCATCGAACAAACCTGGTTACGCCCTACTGTGCGGGCGCTTTTCAGCGCATCGCGTGCACGGCTGACCAGCGTATCCGCATCATCCGAAGTGCCCAATTCTGTGACACCAGCACTGGCGGTCAATACAAATTGCACATTGTCGTAACTGACACAGCGATCGACCTTCTGCCGCAGACGCTCAGCCAACGCGATGGCTCCATCGAGTGGAGTCTGGGTCAATACAATGCAGAAGCAATCATCATCGGTACGAAAAATATAATCCGTCTGGCGTAGCCGCATGGTTAATGCTTCCGAGACCGACTGCCAGGCTTGTTCACCCACATCACTACCGTGATGCTCACTGATGGACTCAAGATAATCCACTGACACCAGCAACAGCGAGAGCGGTTCCTCGATGCGTCGAACCAGACGAATCTCCCGTGGCAACTGTTTATTCAACGCCGTCTGATTACGCAGCCCGGTCGCACCATCGGTCATCGCACGCAAGACGGCGCTGTAGTGATGTAAAGCATTGTCGAGTGGATAAACGAGACTTTCTACAAGTCGTTCGGCATCACGCTCCTCACGTGAGCTGAACTTCTTGCCACGCATGAGGATGACTTCGCCGAGGCTGCGATCGCCGAGCTTCAACTCGAATCGTTGACGATGTTGCCGGGATGCACCCAGCAGCAGATCATGTCCCGCTTCCGAGGCAATGTATTGCAAGCCATCAAAGGCAACGAACGTTTGCCCTTCGGTCAACAAGCATTCGAACAAAAGATCCAGATCGAGCTTGCGATGTAACAAGGCATTGAATTCAAGCTGACGCAACTGTACGTCGAGCCGTTGCTCGCGCATGACATCTTGTGATGTCACTACAGATTGTTCGATATTAGTGACTGGCATGACAGCCTCCCGGGTTACGGTCCAGCTCAAGTTGCAAGGCACGGACCAATCGAAGGTCTGGCCGCCAAAGAATGGTTGAGACGTCAACTATTCGACGTCAAATTTTCCGTATTTGTCGAGTCCGAACAACTCGATCACCCGCACTTAAGGCGTAAATCCCGCCGACGTGTTGAGATACAAAACAACCCCGAGTGCCGCGAGCGTTATGCCCAGTAGCGACCATGGCAGGATGCTTGTCGGTGCCGATGGCGCAGGTTCTACATGCCAGTCGTCACGGAGTTGCTCGACGGTTTCATCAGGAATTGCGCGTCGCTCGACCATAACGTTCGCATCCATTTCTCGTTCATCGGTGCGTGTTCGGGCATGGAGAAATCGCTGCCATCCCTGGTCAGTATCGAGATCAAGCAACTCTTCAGGAATCAGCTCAGGTACCTGAGTCACAGGCTCCCACAGTTCTCCATCGCGACTGACTCTGTCCGTGTTGCGGACACGACCAAGAAGCAAGAAACGTCCAACCTCATTGGCCGAAAACGGCCCCTGGACGCGTGAGCCCTTCTGTACATACCATTGTGATTCGTCGGTCACCATCAGCGATGCCCCTAGCGTTGCGTCCACTCGTTCAAACGCGCTTTCAGTCTGACCAGTGCCTGTCCGTGTATCTGACAGACGCGCGATTCACTGACGCCCAGAATGTCTCCAATCTCACGAAGGTTGAGATCTTCGTCGTAGTACAAGGACATCACTAGACTTTCACGTTCGGGTAAATTCTTGATCGATTCTGCAAGTGCCTTGCGAAAGGACTGGTACTCAACCTGTTCACCCGGTGTCGCTTCATCACTTTGCGGCAGTGCGATGGTTTCACCAGTGTGTTCATCCGGCTGATCGAAACTGAACACATGGGCAGCGGAACTCTCTGTCAGTATCAAATGATAAGCAGATAATTCAATGCCAAGGCGTTCCGCGACGTCCTGTGGTTTGGCTTCACGACCAGATGTCTGCTCGATATCGCGCAATACTTCAGCGGCTTCACGTGATTTTCGATGAACTGAACGCGGCGTCCAGTCAGAACGACGAATTTCATCCAGCATGGCACCACGAACACGAATGCCCGCATAGGTTTCAAAGCTCGCACCTTGTGAAGGATCATAGTGTCGTGCGGCCTCCAACAGGCCAATCATTCCCGCTTGAATCAGATCCTCCGCCTGCACACTCGGTGGCAGCCTGTTCATCAAGTGAAACGCTATTCGTTTTACCAGGTTGGCATTCGCGGCAACCAATCCATCTGGATCGACCGTTTCAACCTCGTTATACATCGCATGTGCATTCATGTTGCTGCAGTTCTCACCCAGTGTTCGCGGCGGCTTGTATCAGCCGCTCGACAAAAAATTCGATTCGTCCACAAGGCGCATCAGGTCGAGGCCAGCGAGAAATTCGCGAACTCAATTTCCGGAACGCCATTGCCGATGGCGATCTTGGAAAAGCCTCTACTACTGTGCGCTGTTGACAAACAGCTTGTTTCAATTGCGGGTCAAACGGAATCGATCCACAAAAATCGAGCAATACATCCAAATGCCGATCCGCATGTCGCGTTAACGTTGCATACAGATCCAATCCGTGCCGAGAAGATTCCGTCTTGTTCGCCACAATGCGAAACCGTCTTACCTGACAGTTCTCATTCAGGATACGAATCGTTGCAAACGCATCCTGGATCGATGTAGGTTCATCAGTCACAACCACGATTACTTCTCTCGCGGCTCGTGAAAAGCTCAACACACTCTCTGATAACCCTGTCGCGTTATCTATAAGAAGTGTGTCGGCATCAGACCCAAGATCACTAAAGAGTCTTATGAGATCTGCGTGCTGGATTTGTGACAGACGTGCCATTTCCATGACACCTGCCGCATTAGGAATGACGTTTACTCCAGCAGGCCCTTTGATCAGAATGTCGTCGAGGGTCCGCTCACCGCCAATGACATGAGACAGGTTGTGAGCAGGCTTCAGATTAAGCAGCGTGTCGATGTTGCCTAATTCGAAATCACCATCCATCAACAGGATCGATTTGCCTTCGGCTCCCATCGCAGCGGCAAGATTGACCGCTACATTGGACTTGCCGACACCACCCTTGCCTCCGGCAATGGAAATGGTTTGTATGGGAGCGGGTTCATTGCTTGCGCCGATTTCCAGACGCGCAGCACGGGCTGTAGCAGGCATATTCACCTGATCACACCGCTGACTTGGAAAAACAATAAAAACAAAATTCGCGTCCAGTAAAGCTAAGTCAGCGCACCTTGGTGCATCACACCTGAGTAGGGGCGCCGTTGTTGGAGCTGGAGGCGAGCAAGCATCGAACCACAGGCAAGACCAAAACACCCGCTACAGGTGTTTGGTTCCCGTTGATCGATAGAATTGGGAAGCGGGCCGCAATTTAAGTGTGACGAAGGTCGCTAGTGTCCCTCAACACTCAAAGTTGGCCCGCACTCATGTCACTTTATGACAAGGG
>CAYULV010000047.1:14448-17030 GCA_964445655.1 uncultured Granulosicoccaceae bacterium
GATGCATCCACAACGCCATAGGGATGCAGGATGGTCAGTCTTTCCATCAGATTGGCCAATTCACGAACATTGCCTGGCCAGTCGTAATTACATAACGCCATCATCGCCGCTGGCGTCAGACGTACCGATGACTTCTTTTCGTGCTCAAGACGCGTGATCAACTCATTAACCAGCAAAGGAAGGTCTTCGGCGCGGCTGCTCAGTGGTGGCATCTCGATGGGGAACACATTAAGGCGGTAATAGAGATCCTCACGAAAACCACCGTCTTCAATCAAGTGTTCGAGATTTCGGTGCGTGGCAGCAACGATACGTACGTCACTCTTGATGCTCTTGTTACTACCGACTCGCTCGAACGAGCGCTCTTGAATGACCCGCAGCAACTTGACCTGCATGGTCAGTGGCATGTCGCCTATTTCATCCAGGAAGATCGTGCCACCCTCAGCCAGTTCGAATCGACCTTGACGGGCACCTACGGCACCTGTGAAGGAACCTTTCTCATGACCAAAAAGCTCACTCTCTAGCAACTCACCAGGAATTGCCCCGCAGTTGATCGGTACGAAAGGCTTGTTGCGACGATTCGAGTAGTAGTGAATGTTACGTGCGACAACTTCCTTACCCGTGCCGGACTCGCCGAGTATCAGAACTGTTGCTTCAGTTGGCGAGACCTGATCAATCATCTTGCGCACCCGTTGCACGGAGCGGCTGTTTCCTACCAGACTGCGAAACAGTTCGGGATTCTGCGTACCCTCTTTCGAAGGAACGGTATTGGCGGTGCCACGAACCTCGGACTTGTGCAGCAGGTCCGACAGAGCGCTATAGCGAATATCAGCCTTCAGACAACCGACAAATGTCGACTCGATTTGCTGCGCGGACAAATCCGCTGGCTGGTCACCTAGCAACAGGACCATCGGTGGACAATCCTCATGCTTTGCCTTGAGCGCTTCGGCCCACTCGATAATTCCATGGAAATTCGCTACCAGAATACTTTGGTAGCCTGAGACCCCAGGCAAGCTGTCCAAAAGTTCTGGCGAACTCAGGACCTTTGCCTCGTAGTCAATGAATTGCAACTGATGCGACAGACGCTTTGCGCTGTCAGCATCCTGGTCGACAATCAGAATTTTCTGGGCTTCTTTCTTGATACTCATTGTGACGTTCTCCGCACCGCGGCCAATGTACGAATTGAAATGTTTAGTAGAGGATAGAAGAAGCTTTCAATAAGACAAAGTTTTGACGAACAAAACGCCGATATGTGCTTAGTCTGTCCAATCTGCAATCTTTCTCTCCAAGTTGACCATCGAGACCTACACCACTCAACGTATGGGACTCCAGTGGCATTCACAGCCCTCAAAACACGGTGGATTGTGACCAAGGCGGCTGTACTGCCACATTGCGTTACATTTCCTGACCCACGCGCCGATCCCAGCAATATCCAGCGAGAAGCTGCGGGCACTGGGTATATCGGCAGTCGAGATACCCATTTCCAGCGGTTTTCCGTCGGTACACTATAAAAACGAGAATAATCCGGTGATCATCCTTGAGGATGGCGCCAAAGGGTTACGAAAGAGGATTTACACCATGGCTCTCTCTAAGAGCGATTCGGCAAACGGAAATGTGACCGACATTGCCGAAGCCCGCCGTAATCGTGGGCAAGCCCAAAAAGAAGCATCTGGCCAGCACAGTGCTCCACCCGACGACACGACCTTGACCGATGGTTCCGGTTCGGCATTTGATAACGAAGCGGATCCAGTGTCAGCCAAGCCGGACAAAAATGGCAATCGACGGTTTGACCGAGAGAAGGTCGAGCGCATCAAAGCTGAACTGGCGGAAGGGTCTTACAAGATTGACCCGATGCGGGTAGCCGATAAATTTATCGAGCACGAACGCAATTCCTGATTATCTGATCCGAGGATAACGGTTGAGTGTGCTGTGCCGGACATTGCTGCCTTAAGCGGTTATGTACGGTACGGCGCACTCCAAGCCCAGCATATCGGTGTTGTCGTTCATTCCTGCAACGCAAATCAGCGTTTGCGCGGACTTCTTCGCTTCGATGCCGGTTGTCTGCGATGATCGTGACGTGAAGAAGAACTCTTGTTAAGCGCATCAACGCGTGACTTTTCAATATCTGGGGGGGATTCAATATCCGTGTCACGACTCACGCGTTTGTCATGACTCGATGAATCAACCGTGGAACGCGAGTCCGCGCGACCTGTAACGTCCACTGACCGAAGGACACTGTGGGTGTGTAATGGGCTCTGCTGCCCAGGCTCTACAACCTCGGCAACCAGTTTCAGGCGTACCTGACGTACACCAAGTCGCCGCACGCCAATGATATATTCGCTTTTGACATTACCTCGAGCGACGGCATCGAATAGTGCTGGAATGCGTTCGGCAAGTTGCTCCAGGAAGGCACGTTGGGTTTCATTCATCAAATTACGGGTTCAGGGGCTGAACACACGGCTCCAATACTACTGATTGTATTTACAGTATCTTTACTGTAGCATTGTTTTTGCCGTTCAACACCTCCTGACTAGATGAGCTGAACAAGAACGGGCCACATGACGTGGCCCGTTCGGCACTACCTT
>CAYULV010000047.1:17130-19286 GCA_964445655.1 uncultured Granulosicoccaceae bacterium
CTATCAATGGCCGGTGTATAAGTACTGACCGGAATCTTCCGCGGCTTCATGGCCTCAGGCAATTCCTTGACCAGTGCAATCTTCAACAAGCCGTTATCCATTTGCGCGTTCACGACTTCGACATGATCAGCAAGGTTGAACTTGCGTTCGAATGATCGAGTAGCAATGCCACGGTGCAGATAGCGTGAATCCTTTTGCGCATCTTCTTTCTTGCCACGTACACTCAAGACACCCTTCTCGATTTGCACGTCAACTTCGCTCTCATCGAAACCTGCAACAGCAAGCGTAATGGCATATTTGTTCTCACCCACAAGCTCGATGTCATACGGCGGATACCCCGCAGACTGACGCTCGGCGTTCATGGCTGAATCGAGCAATGATCCAAAACGATCAAAGCCAACAGTGTTTGCATACAGCGGTGATAAATCGAATTTCATTTTGATATTCTCCAATAGAAGCAATATGTGATGTGCGTCCAACTCTCATGGAGACGTTGGCGCACTAATAAACTGAGGGCTTGCAAACCGTTTTCAAGTGTTATTAATTTTGTTACGCGAAAGTGTGAATTTGCGACGGCTATAGCGGTCTTTAACCGTATAAAGCGTTAGGATTAACTAACGATTCGCGTCCAGGGTTAGGATGCGCAAATGGAATCAAGGATAGGATTTCTGCACATGCAACAAGCATATGTAAGGACGAAAATGGATTTTTCAATATCTACATTAAATAAAATTCCCCAGCAAAAGTGCAAACCTCTTAAGGGTAATTTTGCAGGCGTTGCAGGGTTGATCTTCATCACACTCGCTGCCACGAATCATGCCTTGGCAGATTCAAGCAACTCAAGCTTGGTACCTTCAAGCCCTGCACTACCCCAATCGCCTGTCATTCCGACAAGCCCTGCACTACCTCAATCGCCTGTCATTCCGACAAGCCAGACATCAGCTTATTCCACCAGCTGCACGATCCCACACGCAGGCGCACCTTCCTGCGAAGCGGAATCCAATGCGGGTAGCTCAGCCATAACACCGGACATCCCCTATCACGTAGGCAACCCAATCGATGTCGTCAGCGGTAACAAGTATCAGCGTGACATTGACTATAAAGCGTTCAACTCCGGGCTAACACTGGTACGACACTACAACAGTTCACTAGCAGACCATGACACCGGTTTCGGACAAGGCTGGCGGCATACCTATCAAGTATTCCTGACTCGACCCGGCCCAGGCAAACTTAATATTGTGCAAAGCGATGGACGCTTGATTGAGTTTGCGCTGTTGGAAGGGACGCAAGAACCAAACGTATACCTCCCTCACAACCGCTCGGACGGAGTACTTGTCGCCGCTGAAAAAAGCGTTTGGTATCTACCAGATGGCAGAACATTCACTTTCAACGGTTCATATCTGACCGAAATAGATTTTGGTGATCATCGTGGCAAGCTAACCTTGCACTACCGACAAAGGCGCGTTGATACCGTCACCGATTCACGTGGAGGCGTATTGAAATTTGTCTACACGAGTAGACAATCAAGCCTTCCGCGATTCGGTAGTGATGACGTAATAAGACCGGTTGGCTCAATCGAATCGGTTGTCATGCCGAATGGGGATACCATTCGTTACGAGTACGGTCAAAACAATAATCTGGTACTAGCTGACTATCCGGATGGCGATAGCGTCACATACCGTTACGAGGATCCAAGCTGGTTCAACCACTTGACCGGTCGACAATCCAGCCTGGAAGAACGAAACAGCGAATGGGCTTACGATGACAACGGCTACGCAGTTTCGTGGTTTGACAAGCATGCCGGCAACAGTGACGGAAATGGCCTGCGCATTGATCGGAGTAGCAACGCGGCAAGCGACGATAAAGTCGCACAAGTTATCTATTCAGATGGCCGTGTAGAAAGCTATCAATGGATAGAACGACAGCTTGACGAATCTACTCATCAGTTGAATGTCGACATCAGCTGCCAAAACTGCCCCGATTACAGTAGCAACTCAAGCACGTCATCATCCAAGACACCCATCGACACAGCGGTGAATCAGACAGCACCTGAACTAACAAACGCAATTGAACAAAGTCCGGCGCTCTCCGTAGCAACTACCCTGCAACGCACAGCAAAGGCCAACCGACTCAGCGGGCAGGACAGTTTTGAAGGC
>CAYULV010000048.1:0-19207 GCA_964445655.1 uncultured Granulosicoccaceae bacterium
GTGCTGTATTTGAACACCGCCATCAACTGGCACACTCGGCAGCCTACGGCCTGATGGGCGCGCGCGTGTCGGTATTGCCTCATCAGGTTTTCATCGCGGTAGAAGCGCTCAAGCGCCGTCACCCTCGCGTTCTGCTCGCCGATGAGGTCGGTCTGGGAAAAACCATTGAGGCAGGCATGATCTTGCACGCCTCCTTGATCACTAACCAGGTGTCTCGAGTATTGATTATCGTGCCGTCTGCACTGCTCCATCAGTGGCTTGTCGAGATGCTGCGCAAATTCAACCTCAAGATGTCCATCATGGATGAGGAACGCTATATGGAGTTGTTACCCTCGGCCCCGGATGGCAACCCGTTTCTCGCAGAGCAACTGGTATTGACGTCACTTGACACATTACTGGATAACGAGGAGATCGGCGACGCTGCGATTGCCGCTGGTTTCGACATGATGATCGCCGATGAAGCACATCATCTCAGCTGGCAACCCGACGAACCCTCCGATGCTTACACACTGGTGGAATCACTGGCACTCGAAACCCCCTCGGTGCTGCTACTTACGGCAACCCCGGAACAACTCGGGCAGGCAGGTCATTTCGCGCGGCTTCGACTGCTTGACCCGGAACGTTTTGCATCGCTGGAACAATTCATTAGCGAAGAAGCCGCCTTTACCGACATCGCAGACATCGCTAATCAATTGATGAATGATCAAGCTCTGGATGCGAAGGCAATTGATGAGCTTCAGCGTCTGCTTGGTGATGAATTCTCCGAAGCCGAACAAAAAACCTTAAGCTCCTCAAGCGCTATCGCTATCAGTGATCTCAAATATTCCTTGATTGACAAACTGATCGATCGTCATGGCACCGGACGATTATTGTTTCGCAATACCCGTCAGGCGATTCAAGGTTTTCCTGAACGGCAGTTCAACTCCTACACCCTGGACGACGACAGTAACGACAGCAAAGCCGCCTGGTTACTCGAATTCATTTCAGATCTGTATCCAGCCAAGGTATTGTTGATTTGTTCATCAATCGACACGGTCAAGACGCTCGGCGAAAATCTCCGCGTCATGGGCTTTGCAACCGCGCAGTTCCACGAAGAGATGAGTATCGTAGAGCGTGATCGCGCCGCTGCCTGGTTCGCCGACCCGGAAGAGGATTGCAGACTCCTGCTATGTTCCGAAATTGGCAGCGAGGGGCGCAACTTCCAATTTCTGCATCATCTGGTGATGCTTGAACTGCCCGATTCTCCTGATCTCCTCGAACAACGCATAGGACGTCTGGATCGAATCGGTCAAACAGAGACTGTGCAGTTACATGTACCCGCCGCAGCAGGCAGCCGAGATGAAGCATTACGTCGCTGGTATCACGAGGGGCTCAATGCTTTCGAGACGATCGCCAAATCGGGCAATGCTGTAAAGACCGAACTTGAAACGGCACTGGCGTCAACGCTTGCAGCAATTGACGAAGGCTCGCCAACGCCCGAGCTGGACGCGCTAATCATGCAGGCCCGGGAATTGGCAGCCTCCCTGGATTCCCGTGTAGAGCAAGGCCGTGACCGCCTGCTCGAACTCAACTCGAATCGCCCCGAGATGATTCAGGAACATCTGGACGCACTGGCCCGTGTTGACCGCGATTATCGTTTGCAGGATTTCATGGAGGCGATCTTTGATCGCTTTGGTGTCGATGTCACCGAGCAGCGCGACCACTGGATCTGTCACCCCAGCGACCACATGCAGGTTGAACACTTCCCACATCTGCCAGCGGGTGGCATGAGCCTGACGTTTGATCGGGCAACGGCTTTGACCCGTGAGGAATTCACCTATCTGACATGGGACCATCCCATGGTCACAGCCGCTATGGATCTGATTCTGGACGAAGGATACGGTCAGGCCGACAGTCAGGTTGTTCGCATTGAAGAACTACCGAAAGGTCTCGCTTTTATCGAAGCGAGCTACAGCCTGCAATGTGTTGCCGACAAGCAGCTCAACATTGAACGCTACCTGCCCGCCAGCGTGCAGAGTTTTGTCGTCGGGAATGACGGCAAGGACTACACATCCATCGTCAATGAGATGGAACTCGATAGTCGGAAGTTGCGATATGACCGTAATGCATTACGAAAAGTAGTCCTTAAAAACCGCGATACGTTCGAACAGTTGATCGCGAAAACCAACGATATTGCAGAGGCTCAAGTCCCGGAGTTAATCAGTGAGGCGCGCGCAACAATCGACGAAGAGCACGCGAGCGAGCGCCAACGTCTGGTATCCCTGGCTCGTGTTAACTCTTTGGTCAAGGAGGACGAAATCAATGAACTGGACGCTCGCCACCGGGCGTTGCTTGAAGCGCTCGACGGTACGCATGCACGAGCGGTATCATTGCGTGTGATGTTTAACAACTGAGTAACGGCTGCGCTTGTGAAATTTGTCTCTTTCAACGTCAATAGTGTTCGCCTTCGCTTGCATCAGTTGCAAGCACTGGTTGATGCCTATGCCCCCGATGTCATCGGCTTGCAGGAAACCAAGGTGGTCGATGATGACTTCCCGGTCGATGCACTCAAGGAATTAGGTTATCACAGCGCATTTGCTGGCCAGAAAACTCACTATGGTGTAGCCATGCTGACGCTCGCCGAACCTCGCAATGTCCATATTGGATTCAAGGGTGACGATGCAGATGCGCAAAAGCGCTTGATTACCGCAACCGTCTCAAGTCCCAAAGGTGCCGATATTACCGTTATCAATGGCTATTTTCCGCAAGGCGAAAAACGCGATCACCCGGTGAAGTTTCCTGCCAAACAAAAATTTTACGCAGATCTTTCCGACAAGCTCGACAATGAACACAGTGCCAGCGATCACATGATCGTGATGGGAGATTTCAATGTCGCCCCGGTTGATGAAGATCTCGGTATCGGGCCCGACAATGTAAAACGCTGGCTTAGAAGTGGCGCCACAAGCTTTCTGCCTGAAGAACGTGAATGGCTACAACGTTTGTGCGATTGGGGTCTCGATGACAGCTATCGCGTCAAGTACCCAAAGAAGGACGACAAATTCAGCTGGTTTGACTACCGCAGCAAAGGTTTTGATCGTGAACCAAAACGCGGGCTTAGAATTGATCACCTTCTCAGTACTCGCAGCATGACTGACAAATTAGTCGACAGCGGTATCGATTACGACATTCGCGCTATGGAAAAACCATCAGACCATTGCCCTGTATGGTCGGAGTTCGACATCTGATGAAGCCGCTGCTTGCGAGTTTGACGGCAAGCGCGATCATCATCTTTGCGCGGTTGATCACGGCAGTGCGAGGTATCTGGGACGGTATCGAACCTGACGATACGCAAAGAATCTACTTTGCAAACCATCGCAGCCATGGCGACTTTGTTCTGCTGTGGACTGTATTGCCTCCACGTCAACGTCAGAAAACTCGCCCAGTCGCAGGTGCAGACTACTGGATGGGCTCATCCTTCAAACAATTTATTGGTTGCGATGTATTCCATTCACTATTGATCGAACGCAAGACTGCCGTTACTGAAAGTAAAGACATTGAAACTGATGGCATTGACGAGACAGAAACCCGCGATCCAATTGCTATCATGCAATCGGCACTTGATGCGGGTGATTCGCTGATCCTCTTTCCCGAAGGTACACGCAACGTCAGCGACAACGCCTTGCTTCCGTTCAAAAGTGGCCTTTATCATCTCGCCAACAGCCGACCTTCTATCGAGCTTGTGCCGGTATGGATCAATAATCTGAATCGCGTACTGCCCAAGGGCGAGATCATTCCGGTGCCACTGGTGTGTACGGTTATTTTTGGCAATCCCTTGCAGATAAATCCGGGCGAAGCCAAAAAAGACTTCCTGATACGCGCCGAACAATCGCTGCTTTCGCTGATGCCTACATGATCAGCCAGACACAGCTGAGACCAAACGATGAATGATTCAACATCAGATCTATTGCTGCTGCTAAGCGGTGCAGGATTAATACTCCTGGTAGCAACTGCAATCGGAAAAGTGCTGGCGTATCGCCAGACTGACGGCGCTCCATCGGCAGTCATTGACAACCTCAATGCACGTATCAACGCCTGGTGGGCGATGGTCATACTGCTTGGTATCGCGTTTCTGGGTGGACGTACCGGGGTCGTTATTCTGTTCGGCTTGATTTCATTTGCCGCACTACGTGAATTCATGACGTTGACCAATACCGCACGTGAAGATCATATCGCTCTGGTCGTAGCCTTCTTTGTCATCGTGCCGGTTCAATACACGCTTGTCTGGCATGAATGGTACGGGCTGTACTCGATTTTCATTCCAGTCTATGCATTTTTATTGATGCCGATACTGTCAGTACTCGGCGGCAACACAGACAGTTATCTGATACGGGTTGCAGAAACTCAGTGGGCATTGATGATCTGTGTGTTCTGCGCCTCTCATGTGCCAGCACTTTTAACCTTACAAATTCCTGGTTTCGAAGGGCGAAACGTTCTGCTTATCGCCTACCTTGTATTTGTCGTACAAATCAGTGATGTGCTGCAGTACGTTTGGGGAAAGTTATTTGGCAAACATAAAATTGCACCAAACTTATCCCCATCAAAAACCGTTGAAGGCGCTATAGGCGGCATTCTCAGTGCCACATTGATTGGCGGCGCCTTGTTCTGGATAACACCATTCAACATTTTCGAGTCCCTGTGTCTTTCGCTACTAATTACGATCATGGGCTTTCTTGGCGGTCTTGTACTATCCGCCATCAAGCGAGATCGTGGCGTAAAGGATTGGGGACACCTGATCGCCGGTCACGGTGGCTTCATTGACCGGATGGACTCCGTACTATTCTCGGCTCCGGTGTTCTTTCATTTCGTTCGCTATGGTTGGGATATCACCTGATGTCTGACGAATCCAACGATCGGCGGCCGCTGGCAAGTCGCGATACGCCAATGGCGCGGAAAGTGGCGGCCTGGCTCGCACAAACATCCATAACGCCAAACCAGATTTCATACGGGTCGATCGTTGCAGCGGCTCTGTCCTTCACCAGCTTTTACGCGTTTAGCGCCGGTGCATTTGGATCAAGCGGTGTCTGGTTGATTCTGGCTGCCGTATTCTGTCAGCTGCGCCTGGCCTGTAATCTGTTCGACGGCATGGTTGCGATAGAGGCAGGCAAGCAAACAGCAGACGGTGCTTTCTGGAACGAGTTCCCCGATCGCATCGCAGACCTGCTGATTATCGTCGGTTTTGGGCTGGCGGCAGGCAGCATCACCCTGGGTTGGGCGGCTGCAAGCTTGGCGATACTGGTCAGTTACGTGCGCGAGCTTGGTAAAGGGATTGATGGCGTTGTCGACTTCATCGGGCCAATGGCAAAACCACACCGAATGGCACTAGTAACAGCCACTTGTGTAATAGCAGTGATGATTGTGCGATGGCTGCCGAGTCAAAGCACGCTTTTTCTAGGCATGGTGGTATTACTTTTGGGAAGCGCTTTGACCGTCTTGCGTCGCGGCAACCGCATTTTGCAAAGACTCAAGAGATGAGCCCTGCTTGGCCCTTCCTGAGGGCATGCGTGTTGCGCTAACCACGCACGCCCTGGATTACATCATTCCACCTTCAAGGAAAAGGCAGGTTTACCTGGAACAAATTACTTGGGCAATTCACCCTGTACGCCTTCGACGTAGTAGTTCATACCAAGCAGTACGTCATCAGTCAGTACCTCACCTTCACCAATAATCTGCTCGCCGTCCTGATTCACGATCGGTCCTTGAAACGGATGTACTGAACCGTCCAGGATACCTTCTCGAACCACCTCAGCTGCCGCTTTGACATCTTCAGGCACCGCACCGCTGTACTCGGGAAACGCAACCATTCCAGATGCGATACCGTCCCATACGTCTTGCGATTCCCAGGTTTCTTCAAGCACTGCACGCGTGCGCTCAACGTAGTAGCTATTCCAGTCGTCGATGATCGCTGTGAGCTGAGACGCAGGTGCGAATGCTGACATGTCAGATGCCTGGCCAAACCCGAACACACCACGCTCCTCAGCAACTTGTAGTGGCGCAGGAGAATCAGTATGTTGGGTGATGATGTCAACACCCTGATCGATCAGGGCTTTAGCTGCATCCGCTTCCTTGCCTGGATCGTACCAGGTGTTTACCCAAACTACCTTGGTCACGGCGTCTGGGTTCACCTTACGCATGGCAAGTGTGAATGCATTGATACCACGTACAACTTCAGGGATAGGGAAGGACGCAATATAACCGACGGTGTTGGTCTTGGTCATCATGCCTGCCAAGGTACCGATCACGGCACGGCCTTCATAAAAACGCCCTGAATAAGTAGACACGTTATCAGCACGTTTGTAACCCGTTGCGTGTTCAAATTTGACATTCGGGAATGACTTGGCAACCTTGACCGTCGGGTTCATGTAGCCAAACGACGTAGTGAAAATCAGATCGTGACCACTGCTTGCCAGTTTGCGAATGACGCGCTCGGCATCGGCACCTTCCGGCACACTTTCGACAAAGGTTGTTTCAACCTTGTCCCCGAATTCCGCCTCAATTGCCTGACGCCCGATATCGTGGCGATAAGTCCAGCCATGATCACCCACAGGCCCGACATAAACAAACCCGACCTTGACCTTGTCAGCCGCGTAAACTGATAGTGTTCCCAATGTCAAAGCAGCTGCACCAATCACGCTGGCGGTTGCCTTGATAAATCTCTTCTTTGACGATAGTGACATCTTTACTCCTGAAGTTTTACAAAACGACCTACCCCATACGTTGAATTCAGGTCGCTGGATGAAAAGCCTGACCTATGCTCGCCGGCGCATTGCGGCGTATCCGACCTCGATCTCGAGAGATCAGTACCAGCACAAGGATCGTGACCAGATAGGGTAGCATTGACATCAATTGCGATGGAAGGTTTATTCCGAGTGCCTGCCCGTGTAATTGTAAAATACTGATACTGCCGAATAAATAGGCCCCCAGCAACAGCCGCCCAGGCTGCCACACGGCGAAAACCACCAGCGCCAGCGCAATCCATCCACGGCCGCCGCTCATGTTCTCGACCCACATGGGTGTGTATGCCATCGACAGATATGCACCAGCGATGCCCGCGCATGCACCACCAAACAGCGTTGCAAGATAGCGGACACGTATGACCTTCAGACCCAGTGCATGCGCGGCATCGTGTGAATCACCCACCGACCGCAGTATCAATCCTGCACGCGTTCGATTAAGAAAGTACGCGACAAGACCCACAAGCAAAATTGAACCGTAAACCAAAACGTCATGGTCGAATAGTAGTCGACCGAAAAATGGTATATCACTCAGAAAAGGGATAGGTATCTCGGATAATCCACCAAAGGCAATGCCAACTAAAGGCTGACCGATCAGTGAGCTGACACCAATACCAAAGATAGTCAGGGCAAGCCCTGTCGCCACTTGCGACGATTGCAATGTCAAGGTCAGAAAAGCAAATAGCAAAGCCATCGCCATTCCCGCAAACAACCCCGCTAAAATTCCAAACGTCGCACTGCCGGTGTAATGCGCAACAGCAAAGCTAGAGACTGCGCCCACTAGCATCATGCCCTCAACCCCGAGATTGAGCACACCACTACGTTCGACAACCAGCTCTCCAATCGATGCGTATACAAGCGGTGTTGCGGCAGTGATGATTGTAAGCAATGTCAATACAACGGTTTCGTTCATGCGTTGCTTACCGCCCTGGAAGTAAAAGTGATTGAATAGTTAATCAGCACATCGGTGGCCAACAGAAAGAACAACAACATACCTTGAAACACACCGGTAATTGCCAGCGGTAGGTTCAACATGATTTGTGCATTTTCACCACCGAGATACGACAAGGCCATGACCAATGAAGCAAGCAATACTCCGAGCGGATGCAGCCGCCCAAGGAATGCCACAATGATGGCGGTAAAGCCGTAGCCAGGTGAAATAGTCGGAATCAACTGCCCGATCGGGCCTGCCACTTCGAAAAGACCTGCTACCCCTGCAATACCACCACCGAGTAACAATGAGAACCACACAAGACGGGTCTGATTGAAGCCCGTATGCGCCCCTGCTCTGGGCGCGGCACCATTGACCTTGAGTGCAAAGCCCAACAAGGTACGTGTCAAAAGTAACCAGCCAAGTAATACGACCGCAATAGCCACCAATGCTCCCGCATGCAGGCGCGTACCATCCATGATGAGAGGTAACAACGCAGCGTCATGAAACAATCTTGACTCGGGAAAGTTGAAGCCATCTGGATCACGCATAGGTCCGGAGACCAGATAGGACAACAACAAGCCCGCAACGTAGGTCAGCATCAGGCTGGTTAAAATTTCGTTGGCGTTGAATCGGGTTTTAAGCAAGGCTGGCACTGCGGCCCACAACATGCCGCCAATAGCACCCGCGATAACCATCAGTGGCAGAACAAACCAGCTATCGACTTCATAGAAAAACAACGCAACAGCGCCGCCGAAAATGCCACCGAGAATAAGCTGTCCCTCGGCACCGATATTCCACACTTGCGCGCGAAAGCCGATGGACAATGCCACGCCAATCATTGCCAAAGGTGCCGCCTTGACACCCAGCTCGGCAAGTCCGTAACGAGAACTCAATGGCTCAATGAAAAACGCATGAATAGCATCGCCTAAGGGAACGCCCAACACGGCAAACATCATCAAGCCCGCAATCAGGGTAATCCCAAGAGCAAAGACCGGTGCCAGATAACCCATCAGACGAGAAGGATTAGCTCGCTTTTTCAGTGCGATCACAAGCTCGCTCCGGCGGCATCATGTACAGGCAGATTTTCACCACCCATCAATAGACCGATATCCTGAACCGAAACATCAGCGGTTCTATAAAACGGAGACAGGACACCGGCACACAAGGCGCCAAGTCGGTCGGTAATCATCATCAACTCATCAAGGTCTTGAGAGATCACCAACACTGCGGAGCCATCTTCGGCAAGCTTGAGTAAAGCTTTGTGTATCGCTGCCGCAGCACCGGCGTCCACGCCCCAGGTTGGCTGAGACACAATCAACACCTTTGGATTCTGCAGGATTTCCCGACCCACGATGAATTTTTGCAGATTACCGCCAGACAGGCTCGAAGCAATACTCGATGGACCATTGCACTGCACATTGAATGTCTCGATAACCTCACGAGCGAAGGCACGACATCTTCCCTGCGAAGTCAAACCCATCACACGTAAGCGCTTGACGTGATGCCCCGTCAGGAATACGTTTTCCGTTAGCGACATACTCGGCACCGCAGCATGTCCAAGTCGTTCTTCGGGCACACAGCAAAGACCGGCCTGACGACGTGCGCCTGCATCCAGATGTCCAACATCCTGGCCATTGAGCATCACATCGTCAGCCTCCTCACTTGTTAATTCACCTGCTAGCACCTGCATCAGTTCATCCTGACCATTGCCCGCAACACCGGCAATACCCACGATCTCCCCAGCGTTAATGGACAGTGAGATGGAAGACAGGGATTGTTGATTATTCTCGCTAGCTGGAAGCGAAATACCGTTAACCGAAAAAAGTACCTCGCCGATGGGCGCCGATGATTTCGTATCCAGTTCGGCTACCTCATCACCCATCATCAACGCAGCAAGACTGCTAGCGGTTTCAATGGAAGGATCTGCCGTTGCAACTCTTTTTCCCGCGCGTAAGATAGTCGCGTCATGACATAGCTTGCGTATCTCTTCAAGCTTGTGACTAATATAAAGAATCGACATGCCTTCATTGGCTAGTCGTTCAAGGGTGGTAAATAGCACCTCGACCTCTTGTGGGGTCAACACCGATGTCGGTTCATCCATGATCAGCAGCCGCGGCTCTTGCAACAGGCAACGAACGATTTCGATTCGTTGCCTCTCACCGACTGACAAGGTATACACGGAACGATCTGGGTCTAGCGGCAAGCCATAGTGTGCAGACACATCCTGGATTCGCTGCTTTAAATGGCTATTGGCATCAATATCCATTCCCAGTGCAATATTTTCCAAGACGGTTAATGAATCGAACAAGGAAAAATGCTGAAACACCATCGCGATACCAAGCTCACGCGCCTTACCCGGACTGTCTATCTGAACGGGCTGTCCATCCCAGAGAACTTGCCCGGTATCTGCCTGAAGCAGTCCATAGAGAATCTTGACCAGGGTACTTTTTCCTGCCCCGTTCTCACCCAACAGTGCATGTACTCGACCGGTGACAAGATCCAGATCAATTTGATCGTTTGCGACACAACCGGGAAACGCCTTGGTTATTTGCCGCATCGATACCAACGGTGCTATTAGCTGCCCAGACTTACGTGCCGCAAGGTCATTCGAATCATGGGCAGATCCCGACTGGCCAGGACGTTGCGGTTCAGTGACAGACATCAATTTTCGCCGTTTGCTCAATTCAAAGTGTAACCCGAACTGTTGCATAAAGACTATGCTTGGACTGTCGATTGTTTGTCACTGAAAATTTTCATGAATGCAAATGCCGTAGCTATAACAGGCAATTTTTTGCACTGTGTAGACGACCCAAGAACCGGCGGTCAAGAGGCTGTTGAGTATATCGACGACGGCATGATGTTGATAGAAGACGGACATATCAGTGCACTTGGTCCTGTTGCATCGATTGAGGTTCCTTCTGGCGCCCAACAACTGAATTATCGAGGCAAACTGATTGTTCCCGGCTTTATTGACACGCATGTACATTTTCCACAAGTTGATGTCATCGCGTCTTACGGTACACAGTTGCTCGACTGGCTCGAGCGCTATACCTTCCCAGCCGAATCGCGATTTGCAGACCCGACTGTCGCTCGTGATACAGCAACATTCTTTCTCGACCAGTTACTGTCCAATGGCACGACAACCGCCCTGGTTTTCGGCACGGTACACAAAGCCTCGGTAGATGCATTTTTCGAGGCCGCTAACAAACGATCCTTACGCATGATTTGCGGCAAGGTACTGATGGACCGAAACGCCCCTCCTGAACTTTGCGACACACCAGAGACAGCTTATAGCGATTCGATCGACTTGATTCACCAATGGCATGGCAAGTCACGTTTAGGCTATGCAGTCACCCCACGATTTGCACCCACGAGTACAGAAGCACAGTTGGCAGTGGCAGGTCAGCTGCTGGACGAACATCCCGGTGTGCATCTGCACACCCATCTGTCCGAAAACCATGACGAGTGTGCCTGGGTCGGAGAACTGTTCCCTGATTGTACTGATTATCTTGGCGTTTATGAGAAGTTTTCACTGGTTAGAAAACGATCCGTGTTTGCGCATTCGCTTCATCTCTCTGATCGAGAATGGCGCGCTCTTGCTCATGCTGACGCAAGCATCGCTCACTGCCCTACATCCAACTTGTTTATTGGCAGTGGTTTGTTCAAACTCGCGAAAGCCGATGAACACAAAGTACGCGTAGGGCTGGGCACCGACATTGGCGGCGGTGACAGCTTTTCAATTCTGCGAACAATTAATGAAGCCTACAAAGTACAACAGCTTCAACAAGTCTCCTTGTCACCCGAACGCGCTTTATATCTGGCCACACTGGGTGGCGCGCGTTCGCTGGACCTCGATGGCGTTATCGGCAACTTTAGTAAAGGCAAGGAAGCGGACATGGTCGTGTTGGATGACTCTGCAACCACTCTGACCGCACGTCGCTCAAGCACCATGACAGACTGGCGCGAAAAACTATTCATGTTAATGATGTTAGGTGACGAACGTTCCATATTCGACACACTGATATTAGGTCAACCGACCAAACGATCGGTCGCGCAACGATAGTTACTCGACACCCAAGCGTTCATGCATCAACGGGCTGGTTGTGGTGTACTGCACATTCAGCTTTTTGTCTGGCTCAAATGCCTGTTTAATGGCAAAGGCTGCCAAGGCTGCTTCATGAAAACCACTTAGTATCAGCTTTTTCTTACCTTTATAGGTATTGATATCGCCGATTGCGTAAACGCCTGGCACCGACGTCTCGAACGTTGACATATCGACAGTCAACAATTTTTTCTCGAGCGCCAAACCCCAGTTTTCTATCGGCCCCAACTTGGGCGACAAACCGAAAAACACCAGTAGATCATCTACCGGCATCTTGACTTCAGACTTTTCTTCATCACGCGCCTGGAATATCAGTTCACTAAGCTTTCCCTCTTTTTCATTAAACGACTTCAAAGTAGCTAACAGCACTTTTGCCTTGCCAGCATCGGCCAACGCATTTAGCTTTGCGACCGAGGCTTCAGCCGCACGGAAGCGCTCGGTACGATTGACCACCGTAATACTTTTGACCGTGTCGGCCAGTGTCAGTGCCCAGTCGAGCGCTGAATCGCCGCCACCGAGAATTACTATATCCTTGTTGGCATGCGCCTTGGGATCTTTGACCCGGTAAAAGAGTTGCGTGTTTTCAAACTTGTCGATCCCTTCGACACGCACTCTTACGGGTGTAAACGAACCCGCCCCAGACGCGACAATCACCGCTCGACACTCAAACTCCTGACCTGTTGACGTCTTGAGATAGAAATCATTGTCACCGCGCTTGTCGAGAACCTCAACTGTCTGATCCAGATGGGTACCCGCCTTGAAGGGTTCAATTTGCTTTAGCAGTTGATCGGTCAATTGCTGACCCGTGCATTCCGGCACGGCCGGAATATCGAAGATAGGTTTATCAGGATAGAGCTCGGCACACTGACCTCCCACATACGGGAGCGCATCTACAATTTCGCATTTCAGCCCTTGCAAGCCTAATTCGAACACCTGGAACAGGCCACAGGGGCCAGCGCCAACAATGACAACGTCAGTCTTGATGATCATGTCTTATATGGTCTATTTTTTAATACCGAAATCTGGTACCAGAACGTTAACCTACTTGAGGAAATACCGATACCCCAGACCGAAAGTGAATTGATCAACGACATCAGCACCAAAATAGGCCTCGCCAGCACCCAACGGCATGAACATGCCACCGCCAAAGCCAAATTCCAGCTCACTGGCACCTGGATCTTCACTCAGATGATGAAGACCAAAGTTGCCATACCACGAAAGACCATTGCTTAAAATAGGCGTCGGGCTGCTGAACAACGCCTCCAATGCAATGACATTCACATCAAGGTCAACGTTGCTGACCTCATAGTTACCGGTGTGAAAGCTGATCTTACCGGCGATATCAAGGCTGCGCGCAATTCGCTGATTCGACAAGAAATAAATGAGCCCGACTCCAATCGGATTGGCATCTCCAATACCAAACTCACTGACCCCGACACCACCAAACAGGACGGTATGATCCGACAGGCGATAATTCACCCGAGCGGCGATGTTCTGGTAGTCCTGACTCCCCAGGTCTCCAGTTACAAATCCAAATTCAACAGTAAAATCTGGATAAACCCCAGGATTTGCCGAACGGGCATTAGGCAGGCCAAGGTACTCCGCCTGCGCATGCCCTGAGACAAGAATTATCGATACTAGTAAAAGCCAAGATTTGCTCAAACTCATATGCCGCTCCCAGCGAATTCAACGAGATGAATTCAAAATCACGTGATGCCTTATTGCAAATAATAACGATAACCACCGCCAAAAATAATATCTTCGATCAGATCGATGCCCGCGAAAAACTCGCCATTCGAGGCGGGAAAGATCACGCCACCGCCAATCCCGATTTCGGTCTCACTTTCACCACCACCTGAAAATCTGTGCAGACCGATATTGCCGTACCACCCGATGTTGCCATTGGCACCGAACCCCTGGCGCCCGCTGACCAAGCCTTCAACAGATATACCTGTGACATCATCACTATCGCCATCAGCACGGTTGATAACACCTTTCACGGCGACATCCTGATTGCTCAATATGCCGTGTAATTGATAAAACGCGCCAATACCAAAAGACAAGCCATCTTCACTTCCAATTTCGGTCAAACCAAGGTTTCCAAAAAACATGAGTTGAGGACGGGTTTTGTAGTTATAGCGAATGCCAAAATGTGTGTAGTCAGCATCAAAAAAATCACCGAAGGCAGCACCAGCTTCTATCGAACGCCCGGGAGCATTGGTAATGTCGGCACTGCGTCCATTCATCAAACCAAATAGCTCAGCGTGAGCTGGCAGTGTCACAAACAGTCCGATGCACGACAACAACAAAGCTAATTTACGCATTACATTTCCTTATTCAATGAATGATGGGGCGTTAAAAAGATTCGATACACTAACGCAAGTTTCGTATAAAAGTTCAATGGTGACAAGAGAGCCTGGTGTGGCTGGAAGCCACATTTCTGTCGCCAGAACATTGGCTCACAGCTAGTTGAAGACCTGCTCCCGAGTTGCTAGAAATTCAACATCAGGCCAACGTTCCTGAGACATCTGCAGATTAATTCTCGTCGGTGCCAGATACACGAGTTCTTCAGCATGATCATATGACAGATTCGTATCAAGCTTGCGTTTGAAATCGCTCAGCATGTTGTCATCCTGGCAACGAATCCAACGGGCTTGCTGCACGCCAACCGCCTCGAATTGACATTCAACTTTGTACTCATCGCGCAAACGCTGTGCAACGACTTCGAACTGTAGTACCCCTACGGCACCCAGTACAAGATCGTTACTGATGATCGGTTTGAAGAGTTGAGTAGCGCCCTCTTCACAAAGCTGGGTAAGGCCTTTTTGCAAGGCTTTCATTTTAAGCGGATCCTTGAGAACCGCTCGCCTGAACAATTCCGGGGCAAAATTTGGAATCCCCGTAAAGGCAAGCTCTTCACCAACCGTGAAGGTATCGCCTATGCGAATGGTCCCGTGGTTGTGCAAGCCGATGATGTCACCACTGAAAGCCTCATCGACATGTCCACGATCCGATGCCATGAATGTCAGTGCATCATTGAAGCGAACTTCCTTGCCAAGCCGTACATGATGGGCTTTCATGCCTTTCGTATATTGGCCCGAACAAATGCGCACAAACGCCACACGATCGCGATGCTGTGGGTCCATATTCGCCTGAATCTTGAACGCGAATCCGGTGAACTTGGCTTCAGTAGGCTGAACTTCACGCGTCACTGTCGAACGCACCTGCGGTTCAGGTGCATACTTGACAAAATCGTCAAGCAGTTCGGCAACACCAAAGTTATTGATCGCCGAGCCGAAATACACAGGTGTCAACTCACCACGAAGGTAGGCGTCTCTGTCGAACGCATGACATGCCCCTTCGACCAGTTCGAGCTCTTCACGCAGCTCCACTGCCATATCACCGAGAATCTCGTCAAGCTTCGGGTTGTCGATACCCTGAACAACCTCACCTTCTTGCACCTTGCCACCATGCGTGGGCGAGTAGAAATGTACAGCACCGGTATGTAGGTGGTAGACACCTTTGAATCGCTTGCCCATACCAATTGGCCAGGTAACTGGCGCACAGCGTATATCGAGCATGCGTTCGACTTCATCCATCAGTTCGATGGGATCCCGCCCCTCTCGATCGAGCTTGTTGATGAAAGTCATGACCGGTGTGGCACGCAGTCGACAGACATCCATCAATTTTTCGGTACGCGTTTCAACACCTTTGGCGACATCGATCACCATCAGAGCGGAATCCACCGCCGTCAAAGTACGGTAGGTGTCTTCGGAGAAGTCTTCATGTCCAGGCGTGTCCAGCAAGTTTACGATCTTATCTTTATATGGAAACTGCATGACCGACGAGGTGACTGAAATGCCACGCTCCTGCTCCATCGCCATCCAGTCAGAAGTTGCATGACGGGCAGCCTTTCGTCCCTTGACGGTACCCGCTAACTGAATCGCACCACCAAACAACAGTAGTTTTTCAGTCAGCGTGGTCTTGCCGGCATCGGGGTGCGAAATGATGGCGAATGTGCGCCGACGCGCTATTTCGTCCGAGAGATCCATGGGAAATCAGGTGGGTAACTGAAAGTCCCCAGTATAACCCTTTACCTGCTCGACTAAATAAAACGCCGACTAATCCGAACCAAGGCTCCGCGCCATCACGACTGCATCCTCGCGCCCTGAAGCTGAGTCATAGTAGTCGCGCCGCAGGCCTATTTCATTGAATCCATTCTGCTCATACAAAGATATCGCACGCGGATTCGATGGCCGCACTTCGAGAAAGACGATATCGGCCGGCGCCTGCCGCGCCAGATTCAGCAGATGGTCGAGCAGATGGCGTGCATGGCCCTGTCGTTGAGCGGACTTATCGATACACAGGTTCAGAATATGCGCCTCTTTCGCAGCACTCTGCAGTATCCCGTAGCCGATCAGTTGATCGCCAAAGTACATCACCTGACACGCATAACCCGCCTTGATGCAATCGCGAAAAATTCCGGCACTCCACGGGAACTCATAATTACGCTGCTCCATCTCACTGACCTGCACAACATCCCTGCCACGCATTTGCATGAAACTGCGATATGGATTGTCTGAGCGAGGTGGATTTACAACTTGAGAAGACATCGGATCAAGGCCGCAGAATTTGCCGTACCGCTTTCAGAGCTTGCCAGGCCTGCCGCTTTTTCAACGGTTGAGTCAGCAGAATATCCGGATGCGGAATACGCCACATGGGCAGCGCGTTTCTCCCGGCAAGTGGTAGAGAGAAGGCATGGGCAGACGCTGCCTCCAAATCATCTATCTCATGACAGAGCAGCAGACCAGCGACGAGTTGAGTAGACACCAAACTCGATACCGTTGCCTGACCCGATTCCGCTTCACTGCCATCAGCAAGTACGGCGCACTGACACACCGACCCGCGAGTAACATCAATTGAACGCATCATTTGCTCGAACAATTGGGCAGCATCACCTGTCAGAGGCGCTTTAAGACTCATGTCAGTTGTCTCAACAACGACAAGCAAGGGTGCTTGTGCGTGGCCGATCGAGAATCCGTTGGCAAGTGCACACAAGGGCCTGGATGCAAATGCAGACGTATCAGCCAAGGCAGGAGCAATTTCAGCTTCAGGTCCACCATGAGCCGCAGTTACGTCGATCGATTGCTCAAGCACAGAACTGTCAACTAGATGTTGCACATCCTTCGCTGCCAGAGCGGTACTACTCTCTCTCTGAACCCAAGGCACGAACCCCATAGCCTTCAACAACTGCTGCTGGCGCTGGGTGTAGGACATCAGGAAGCAGAACCACGCGGTGGACGATTACGTTTTCGGAACCAGCGAAATAGCCAATACCCAGGGCCCGAGATAGCATACAAACTTGTTGCAATGAGAATCATTTTTGGTGGATCCACCGCAGTCACGACAAACAGTGATAACAAGCCGATCAACATCGCAAACGGTATGCGCCGGTTGGAGCCAAGATCCTTGAAACTGTAATAGGTAAATGTGCTGACCATAAGCAAACCGGTGGAAATCGTAATGATCGCCACCAGAACAACAACATCAGCTCCCGAATAGCCAAGATCACCCATCACCCAAACAAAGCTTGCAATAACCGCGGCAGCCGCCGGACAGGCAAGCCCTTGGAAGAACCGCTTGTCAGCTGTGCCTACCGCCACATTGAAGCGGGCAAGTCGAAGTCCACAACAGGCCGTAAACACAAAGGCAATGACCCAGCCAAGCTGGCCAAACTCGGCAGCGGTCAAACTCGACAACGACCATGTATACATCAAAAATGCTGGGGCGAGACCAAAGGAAACCATGTCAGCCATGCTGTCGTACTCAGCGCCAAACTCGGTGGTTGTATTGGTCATTCGCGCAACACGGCCATCAAAGCCATCAAGGATCATGGCCACCAATATGGAAATTGCCGCCGCCTCGAAGTGACCATTGAAGGCCGCAATAACGCTGTAGAAGCCCGCAAACAGAGCACTGGTCGTAAACAGATTAGGCAAGAGGTAAATACCTCTCGAGCGTTGCTGTTTATCGCGTTGTATGTCCAATGTCTGTTGCGGATACCTGGTTGATGATTCGATCAGTTAACGCTGCGATCGACTTTTGCCGATGCCTTGATCCACGGCATCATGCCACGCAAACGTTCACCCACCAATTCGATAGGATGCTCATAGGCAATGCGACGCTTGGCTTTGAGCGTTGCAGCGCCAGCCTGGTTTTCCTGAATGAAGTCACGAGCAAATTCACCATTTTGAATCTCGGCAAGAATGCGCTTCATTTCAGCTTTGGTTTCATCGGTAACAATACGAGGGCCCGTTTTGATATCGCCGTACTCAGCCGTATTGGAAATCGAATAACGCATGTTGGCAATTCCACCTTCATACATCAGATCGACAATAAGCTTGAGCTCATGCAGGCACTCGAAGTAGGCCATTTCTGGAGCATAACCTGCTTCCACCAGCGTTTCAAAGCCCGCCTGAACCAGCGCGGTAGTGCCGCCACAGAGAACCACTTGTTCGCCGAAAAGATCCGTCTCAGTCTCTTCCTGAAAAGTTGTTTCGATGACACCAGCACGACCACCACCATTTGCCGATGCATAAGAAAGTGCTATCTGAGACGCCATGCCTGAAGCATCCTGCGAAACAGCTATCAGGGTCGGCACGCCACCACCTTCAACATAGGTGGAACGTACAAGATGGCCAGGTCCCTTGGGGGCGATCATAAGCACATCAACTTCAGGTTTTGGCTGAATTTGCTGATAGTGCACATTGAAACCATGTGCAAACGCGAGAGCAGCGCCGTCGCGAATATTGTCAGCGATATGATCGCTGTAGATTTTCGCCTGATGCTCATCAGGCGCCAGCATCATGACAAGGTCTGCCAGGCGAACTGCTTCGTCGATCTCGCGTACTTCCAGACCCGCTTTTTCAGCTTTCTGCGCCGACTGCGAACCCTTACGCAAGCCAACCACGACGTTGACACCGGAATCCTTCAGGTTGTTGGCATGGGCGTGGCCTTGCGAGCCATAACCAATAATGGCAACCGTCTTGTTTTGAATGATAGAAAGATCTGCATCTTTGTCGTAATACACCTGCATGGTGGTCTCCGTCAGGGGGGGGTTGATTAAATTTTCAGGCTCTTTTCACCACGGGCAATGCCCGTAGCACCGGAGCGAACGACTTCTATGATGTTGTCATGACCAATGGCTTCAAGAAACGCCCCTAGCTTATGATCATCACCGGTAAGCTCAATAACGTAACTGGTATCGGTGACGTCGAGAATACGTCCTCGAAAAATATCGGTCATGCGTTTTAGCTCTTCACGTCCCTGTTCAACGGCACGTGCTTTGACAAGCATGATTTCCCGCTCAATGAACTGCACCTCAGTCAGATCGGTCAGGCG
>CAYULV010000049.1:0-2133 GCA_964445655.1 uncultured Granulosicoccaceae bacterium
GACCCGAGTGCTGCAAACACGCGAACATGCCCAACCCGTTGAAGCATGATGGGAGTGATCCGTGAGCCGCCAAGAAAACCGAGAAAATAGCCCGCCATGATGTAACCCATGGTGGAGGAATCGATATTTTCCAGTGAACCACGTACACCCAGTAGCGTGCCCTGTAGACCATTGCCGATCATCAGCAACAACATGCCGATGAGAAGAGCCCAGGATTGGCGTAAGACAAGAAGCATCGGGTTTAACAATCACTGCTGTGTGCGACCTTATACCGGCTGTAGATCCATAACGCATGCCAAAAGGCGAAAACGTCATGTCGCAGTTGGAACAACGAAGCGGTTATACTGACTAAAAGATTTGATCAACTGGAAAAACACTTATGGCTCACACTGTCGACTACTATCATTTTTTGATCTCCCCGTGGAGCTACATGGCTATCAGCCGGTTCAACGAGATCAAGAAAAAGACCGGCGCCAACGTCAATTATTACCCTATCGATGTCATGTCGACTTTTGGCAATATGGGCGGACAGCCTCCCGCTCAGCGTCATCCATCGAGACAGAAATTTCGCATGGATGAACTCATGCGCTGGTCAAGCCATTTATCGATTCCCATGAATTTTACGCCTGCCTTTTTCCCAGCCGATCAATCCACCGCCGCCAAGATGGTTTACGCGACGACAGGTGATGATGCGGCTGCACTGAGCGACGCAGTTTTGACGGCTGTCTGGCGTGATGAGAAGAACATTGCTGATCCAGATACACTGGTAGCGATCGCCAATGAAGCAGGTCTTGATGGCAAGGCCCTGCTGGCGGCGAGTTCAGATGCATCCATTCAGGAGGCGTATGAAGCCCGTACTGCAGAGGCGCATGAGCGCAATGTGTTTGGTTCGCCAAGCTATGTTGTCAATGATGAAATTTTTTGGGGTCAGGATCGACTCGACTTTCTTGAACGCGCACTAGCCTGAATCAAATAACTCAAACCCATTACTCAGACTTAAGAAGAACAGGTCATGATGAACCGACTAATCACAGCACTGATGCTGTTTTTTCTTGCTCCACATGTTTTAGCCGATACTTGTGAAGCACCCGATCCAAGCCAGCCTTATCAGCTTGTCTTTGAAGAGAACTTCAATGGAGAGGCGCTTGATCGTGGGCGTTGGAATACCGAGTTTTTGTGGGGCCCGAGTGTCATCATCAACAATGAGACTCAGTACTACGTCAATGATGGTCAGTTTGGCTACGATCCGTTTTCGATAACTGATGGTGTCTTGAGTATCTCTGCGATCAAGGCACCTTTTGATCGCAGTCTCTTGTATCTCACGCGTTCTATCTACTCGCCGAACTCAATTGAACTGTTATGGCGGGTGCCAGCGGACGCTACCTCCTATGAAATTTATCGCGATGGTGTCTTGCAGGGAACAGCGACTGGGGGTTCGTTTCTTCAATCCGATCTACGCGATGGTATTGATTACGCCTATGAAGTTGTCGCGCTTGACAGTAGCGGTAATCAGATCGTTGCCGCACAACTGACGGTCAATACTGCAGATCGGCCCATGCCTTTTCCGGAACAAGCTTTCGGATTGGGCCTGGATGCGAATGTGTATTCAGATACCAATGCAGAAATAGTCTGGCGTGCTCCTAACCGCGGCGGCTCTTACGCTATTTACCGTGACGGTGAACTGTATCGCTCATTGACTGGTGGCAACTTCACCAGTCTTTTCGAAGTTGGGCTTGAGCCAGGTCGGACTTATCGTTACCGCGTTGAGGCCTATGACTTTTGCGATGAATTGATCATTGCGGATCAAATAGATGTCAATACGGCTGATGGGGTTACGCCTTCGGATAGTTCCGTTGAGAGATTGGTAATCAGATCTACCATTTTTTCAGACTCAACTGCCGAGATAGCCTGGAATGCGGTACTGGGTGCTCGTCAATATGATATTTTTGATAATGAGGTGTTTATCGAGAACACTGATGGACGTTCCTTGTTCATCGACGATCTTGTTCCGGGTATTGATAGAAGATTTCGCGTCGTGGCACTTGACGCAGATGGTGCTGTGGTTGACGAGACGACAAGAGTCCTGAACACCGCTGACAATAGTTTCGCGCTTAACCGACAACCGTTTCTCTC
>CAYULV010000049.1:2233-18962 GCA_964445655.1 uncultured Granulosicoccaceae bacterium
TACCGTGTTGACTGGGAGGAGGGCAGGATTGTCTGGTACGTCGACGACATCGAAACTCACCGGGTAGAAGGCCCTCAGGTTTCAAGTGAACAGATGTATCTCATTGCCAATCTTGCGGTTGGTGGTACTTTCCCTGGCCCGGCTGATGAGACGACACCTTTTCCAGCGAACTTCGAGATCGACTATATCCGCGTCTATCAGCGTTAATTGAGTTTCAGATCAATCACGACAGCCAATACGATCAGCGCGCCACCTAAAAAGGCCAGAGTACCGAGTTCGGTACCAATCAGAAAATAGGCTGACAATGTTGCGACAATGATTTCTGTCATGGTCAACAATGCGGCCGTCGGTGCGGGAATGCGTCGGGCACCCCATATTTGTCCTAGCATCGACGGCAGCATCACTATGCAGCCAAACAACAAGGCAAGAGGAATGGCTGTTACAACGACATCCGGTTCTGGTGTGAGATAGGCGATTGTCATACTGTCTGGCAGCAAGCTGCCTTGGCCAAAAACGGCAATCACGTTAAAGGCGATTGCCAGGCCCGCAGCAACCAGGCAAGCTGCGCTCAATGCGGCTGCTGTTGAAGCGAAAGCGCCCGAGGTTTCACGATTGCGCAACAGGGCAAGGCTGACTCCCCAGAACAGCCCAGAGCCGATACCGCACCAGTCGCCAATGTTTTTCGGCAGCGGTAGTTCGGTACCACCACCCAAGAGAAGCCACAAACCACTCAGTGCGATGGCTATGACGAATAATTTCTGTCGTTTGATCGGTTCGCCATAAATTATTCGCGCGGCGAATGTGGTCCAGACGGGTAGCAGGTAAAACAAAAATATTACGCGCACAACATCGGAGTACAGCAAGCCGATGAAATACAGGACGCTGGAGGTACCGAGGGCAAAACCCACAAGCCATGGCGTTGAGCTTCTGAATTCATCGGATTCGCATTGTTGCCAGACGAGTATCAGGGCAGGTATGGCGGCGGCGCCCATGATCAAGGCAATGGCCCACAGACCGTTGACCCCATGCTCATCCAGGCTACGCAGCGGCAACCAGAAAAGACCCCATACAGCTGAACCCAGTGCTACAGCGAGAGCGCCACGGCGATCTGTCTTTGTGTATCCTTGGGCCTCGGTGATTGACATCGCAAACAGCTTAGAGGATTTGTCATGGATTTAATGAAAATGGGTATGGATTTATTGGGCGACAAGCTCGGCGATGCCGGTGGCATCATGGAAGCCTTGGGTGGACTCACCGGTGGTGATGGTTTGGACCTGGGTGGCATCGCTGACAAGTTGAAGCAAGGCGGCCTGGGCGATCAGGTTGATTCCTGGATGGGTGACGGCGAGAACCTCCCGGTATCTGCCGATCAGGTCAAGCAAGCGGTTGGTGAAGACAAACTGAGTGAAATGGCCGGCAAGCTCGGTGTTGATTCAGATGGCGCGGCTGACAAGCTGTCGCAATTGCTTCCGTCTGTCATGGACAAGGCGAGCTCAGGCGGTAATTTGCTCGAGCAGTTCACCAGTGGTAACCCACTTGATATTGCCAAGGGGCTTTTTAACAAGTAAGTGCTTCAGTAAGTAAAACTTTGTAACGTTCTGTTTTACAGGTTCAAGGCCAATTACCGCAACTATTGCCGTTGCGGCAATTGGCCAACAACTTTGCATTCATGCGGTTTTTTCTACCAATAACTGACCGCGCCCAAATACATATTTTCCATATCAACCAGATTCGAATCCCGCGGCGCATTTGAAATAGCCCGCGTTTGTCTGAATGATGATTCCGCCAGCGCCTTGATGTGCGCCTCGCCAAACCCGACGCCTGAGAGTCCATTAGGCATACCGGTCTCGCGCATCATTTCAATCAAGCGTTTCGACAATACCTCTCCGGCTTCATCGATCGTTGCACCTTTGCTGTCAGCGTGTAAAAAATTTGCACCGTCCAGATGACGACTTGGTGTCGCCTCGGCCGTGTATCGGAATATGGATGGTGCGTTGACGATGACACTGATTCCGTGCGGTACAAAGGGCGACGGTATTGCATAACCTTCTGTCGTTATGTCTTTCATCAAGTGTGTGATGCCATATGACATGGCATGTGGAAGATGCGTCCCGGAATTGCCAAATGCGATGCCAGCCAGAGATGCTCCCCACATCAATTTGTCCCGTGCCTCGTGATCGGATGCATCGGCGACACCGCGGGTGAGATACTGCCCGGCGATATTCAAGGCTTCTTTTGCGATGATTTCGCTGAACGGGTTTGTGCCCTGCAGAAACTGTCTCGCTGCAGGTTCCTTGACCTTGCCGTGCTCGGTGTAGGATCGAGCGGTGTAACACTCGAGGGCATGACAGCATAGGTCGAAACCCGTAGACGCCACGACCTTTGCCGGCAAACTGTCACAGCAGGATGGGTCGACCAAGGCTTCATCCGGCAGCAGATAAGGGCTGGCCAGAACAAACTTTGTATCAAACTCATTGAGTCTCAAGACAGTAATCGATGTGCACTCTGACCCAGTGCCTGATGTCGTCGGACAGCTAAGATGCGTGAGCACCGGACCGCTAATCGATTTTCCCTGTCCTGCCGGCGGTGCGAAGTACTCAGCTATTCTGCCGCCATGTGCATGAATCACCAGTGCGCCTTTTGCCGTATCGATAACAGATCCACCACCGACCGAGATAAGGCCATCCACTTTTGCATCCTGCAAGAACGAAGCGGCTCGGGTGACTGAATCATCATCGGGCTCTACCCGGATATCAGAGAACACAGCGACATCAATGCCTGCAGCTTCAAGCGAGGCAAGCGCACGTGCGACCAGTGGCCCATCGGCCAACAAGGGGTCGGTAAATAGTGCGATTCGTTTCAGCAGGCGTGCAGCAGCGCGAGCACCGACTTCATCCAGACATCCTCGACCAAAGGTAAGCCTTGGCATGGCAACGGTGAACGTGTCTGCACCGTTTTCGGTAGGTGCATGGTATTGGCAACCCATATAGCCCTCTGTCGTTCGACTGGCATCTGATGATGTACGACGTCATGGTAGCGCGACGGGGCCAAATAGGAAACGGCGCCACATGGGCGCCGAGTTATAACCGACCAGAGTGGAGAGCAATGATCGGAGTAAAGCCTTAAGGGTATCTCTATGGTGGGCCACGCTTGCTACGCCTCCCAGATTGTTAATATCGTGTGCCAAGCTGTCGGGTATCTTGCGGAATCTTTACACCTTTGTATGTTCTCGAAGTTTGTGACTCGGCAATAAAAAACGGCGCCTGGTGGCGCCGTTCGGTATCGTACTTATGCAGCATTTCACTCGCTGCAGACACACTATTCAGTCACAGTACAAAGCCAGCTTTACTTCTGACTCAAGATATTCAAACCCTTGAGCAGATTCAGCGCTTCATATAGCTGATAGTCGTCATAAACAAGGCTGTCTTCTTGCTCGCCATCTTCAGCACCTTCGCCGGTAGCGTCAGCATCTTCTTCTTCACCTGTGTTGCTCAAAGCGCCGCGCAGACTGGATTCAGTCAGTGGGGTGAAGTCATCACCGTCCTGATCAGGGCGAGTCCAGGAACCGGGTTGCGTCGTGATATCAGGTTCAATACCCAAAGCCTGAATGGATCGACCGTTCGGGGTGTAGTAGCGTGAAGTCGTCAGCTTAACCGCGCCGCCGGCAGGCAGATCCTGAATGGTTTGCACAGACCCTTTACCAAATGTCTTTGAACCCAGTACCACGGCCCGTCCGTGATCCTGCATGGCGCCTGCGACAATTTCTGACGCTGAAGCTGAACCACCATTGACCAGAACGACCAAGGGGGCACCATCGAGAATGTCTCCATTGGTGGCATCGTAGCGGAGCTTGGAATCATCCTCGCGGCCATCGGTGTAGACGATCATGCCGTCGTTCAGGAATGCATCGGAGACTCCGACTGCCCCTGACAGAACCCCGCCGGGGTTGTTACGTAGATCAAGCACCATGCCCTTGAGTGAACCGCCAGACTCCTTCTTCATCTTTTTGATGGCTTTGAGCATGTCGGCTGTGGTCTTGGTCTGGAAGTTCGAGATTCGCAGGTATCCGTAATCATCGTCCAGCATGCGATTGCGTACGCTGGTGACCTTGATGATGGCGCGCTTGATATCGATGGTCAGTGGTCGATCTTCACCTTCACGAATGACGGTGAGAGTCAGTTTGCTGCCAGGCTTGCCACGCATCAGTTTGACCGCGTCGTTCAGCGACAAGCCTTTGACTGGCGTGTCGTCCAGTCGGATGATCAAGTCACCTGACTGCATGCCAGCGCGAGCCGCAGGGGTATCGTCTATCGGGGAAACCACTCTGACGAAGCCATCTTCCATACCGACTTCAATGCCCAGACCGCCAAACTCACCAGTTGTGCCGATACGCAGCTCATTGAATTCTTCAGTATTGAGATAGGCCGAATGCGGATCGAGGCCATTGAGCATTCCGCGAATGGCAAATTCGAGCAATTCGTCGTCCGAGACTTCTTCGACGTAATCGTTCTTGATGCGGCTGAACACATCAGTAAATGTGCGCATCTGTTCGAGTGGCAGTTCGTGGCCGCCGGTGCGGGTGGCCAGCACCCCTTGACCGATGGTCAGAGAGCCACCGACTACGGCACCAAGCAGTACCAGTGTGGCTGAGCGTTTTTTTCCAGTCATGCAGTTTTACTCCGATGCGGGTTCTGTCCCGTCGTCAAATTGCTTGAGTCAGTCTAGCTGTTTTCGGCCAGTTACCACTAATTCTTGGCACTCTGGAGCCGGTTATCAGTGTTGATCCACTGTTCCGGATCTACCGGTTTTGCGTTGTGACGGACTTCAAAATAAACACCACTATCTGTCTGACCGCCAGAATCACCTACAGTTGCAATAGTCGCACCCGCGTCTATCCAGGTTCCATCGGCCACGATGACATCACGGTTTCCACCATACAGTGTCATGTAGTCGTCTCCGTGGTCCAGAATGACTAACATTCCGAATCCTTGCAACCAGTCGCTATAGACAACCTCACCGTCCGCCACGGCCTTGACGGGTCGCCCAGCTGGAGCGGCCACGAAAAGCCCGTTCCAGTGCAGTCTGCCGACCGATTTGACGTCCCCGAAGCGGGCCTTGATGGTGCCACTGACGGGTAACAGGTAATTTCCCTTGCCGGACTCGAAGTAACCCGATTGGGCGATCGCCAGCGCTTTGAGCTCCTCCATCAAAGCGGACAATCTTGCCTGATCGGCTTTCAGCGTCGCCACCGAGCGGTTTTTCTCGGTTATCTGTTTTTCGACCTTGTCGAGACTTTCGAGCTTCTGTTTCTGTTGTGTTCGGTAGTCCTCGTATTGTCCGGATGCCTTGCGCTTGATGTGATTGAGCCAGTTTCGGTCTTTCAAAGCCGTCTGTTTTGCCGCGTCAATCTTTTGTAGCGCGGCGATTTCCGCTTCGATGGACGCATTCTGAGCACTTAAAAAGTAGTCGGTGTAGACGCTGAGGCGATCAGCGAGCGCCGGATTGTCATGTTGCAACAGAACCTTCAGGCCGCTGCCAGTGCCAAGCTGCTGCGAGCGTCTGATCGAGCGTGCCAGTCGCTCCTTGCGTAGCGCCACCGAGTGTTGTGCGTCTTGTACCTGAAGCTCAAGCTTGTCGAGCTTCTGGGAATATTTGTCGATGTCCTTGTCGAGTCCGCGAATACGCTGTTTCCGATCACTGACACGAGACTCTACCGCCTGCACGGCTTGCTCCAGGGAGGATTTCAGGGAATGGTTTTCCGCTATTTCCTGATCGAGCAATTGCAAGCGCTTGTTGGTTGCCTGAATCTCTGCCTCGACCGAATCTATTGTTTTTGGCTCGTCGGCACCCGCCAGTCCTGCAGCAAGGAGAATTCCGACTGTAAGTACCACACGAACCAGAGCCATAGTTCAAGTTTAGCTCGCAGATTCCTGCTCGTTGCTTTTTCTTGTGACAGGACGGATGAATGGGGGCCGCTGGCGTCGCACGCGAAGCTGGTTCATCATGTCGAAAATACCTGGCCTGGCCGCGATGGCCCGGATCAGACGATGTTTGATCGGCAGGCGAATCAGCGACAGCCCAGCCAGCATGACGACTAGCCCCGGCCCCGGTGTGAACATCATCGCGATGCCAAGCAGCACCACGAGGGTGCCGAGAATATTGAGCACCCCATGCCAGAGCCAGCGCAAGGGGCCGGTGCCGTAGGACTTTTGCTGGTCCTGGGAAAAGTAGTTGGCAGGCAGGCGAGACAATAGCCAAGGGGTTGCCACCACGGTCATGGTGAGTAAAACGATGGACACCACACTGATGCCCACGAGCAGGCTTCGGTTTTCGGCCAGTAAAGAGAGCAAGGTTTGCAAGGAGGGGAATCTTCGGAATTTGAACGGGGGCAGGCAAGCGCCGTCGCGGCACCTTGGCTCATTCTATCCAGTTGATCTCACTTGCTGTGAAGTCATTGATCATGACACTGCGAAGACTCTCGGCCATATAGGAGGAATATTGGGAGGTTGGAATGCGTCCAGCCATGACTTCGGCCTTTCGTTGTGGAAAGAGTGGTCGACGGTCTGGATTTGCAAATCCGTGGGGAAAGGCCGGATTGCCGTAGGCTTCGTACTTGTCGAATGCACCGACCGTATGCAGTAACTCGTGAGCGACCACGATATTGTTCTGTGCCGTTTGTCGAGGTCGGGCGAACGCGTGGACGAGTCCCATCAGACCCTTTTGCATGCCAAGAGAATGGGCGAGTGGTTTGTCATCTTCCCCTTCGTGATACATGACGAACATACGTACCCGGGTCAGGCCTTTGTCGTCATCGGGTGTGTTACGCCAAGCCCACCAACGAAAACGCAAACCCCAGAAAAGCACATCGATCGCATTGGCATTATCTGGAAACGCGGGAGGCAGGTTCTTGATCTGTTCACCGAGCTTCACTTCAAACGGTGCTTTCAAAGCAAGATTGTGTCGTTCAGCCTCTCTGACGCCCCAGTGGTTGATTGCTGAAAAAGTATCATCGCTCAATGTACGAATGTAGCGATCGGTTGCCAGATGGCCATCCGCGTTCAGCGGAAAAACCGTCACGTTGAGTGTCTGGTTCCAATTGCGCGAATACACGTGCTGATGGGCGGATACGAGGCCTGCAACCAATAACGCCGTCAGCAGCAATGTAATTCGAATGTGGGTAAAACTGGGAAGACGCATGCAGCGACGTAACCTAAAGTATCCTTTGGTCTGTTTTCGGTATCCGGAGAGCTCTCTTGAGTGCGCTGATGCGCGACGGAGCAACCTGTCTCATACCACTTATTCGCGTTCAACCCGAGTTCACAAAACCATGAGAACCGATACTCCTGTCACGATCCACCGCGAGCATTATCAAGCACCAGCCTGGCTGATACCGCGTACCGAGTTGCACGTTGAGCTCGATCCTGTTGCGACACGAATTACTACCCGCTTGCATCTGGTGCGACAGCGCAAAGGACCGTTGATTCTCGATGGTGTCGGTCTGCAGCTCGAATCGGTATTGCTTGATGGTCAAGTACTGGCACCCGAGCAATACGAACTAAGCGATTTACATCTGCAGATTCACGAGCTTCCATCACAGTGTGTTGTGACGACAATCTGCATCGTCAATCCAGATGCCAATACCGCTCTGGAGGGACTGTATCGCTCAAGTGGCATCTATTGCACTCAGTGTGAAGCCGAAGGTTTTCGCAAGATCACCTGGTTTCTGGATCGACCTGATGTGTTGTCGGTTTTTGATGTAACCATCGATGCTGATCCGGGCAGCTGTCCGGTCTTGTTGTCCAACGGCAATCCAACATCCGGACCGGTGGCCATTTCCGGTGATGACAAAGGCAGGTATCGAGCGCACTGGCATGATCCACATCCGAAGCCGAGTTACCTGTTTGCGCTAGTCGCAGGGGACCTGGCAAGTATCGAAGACAGTTTTACAACCGCGTCGGGACGAGAAGTCACTTTGCAGATCCTGGTCGAGTCGCACAATATCGATCGCTGTGATTTTGCGATGACATCCCTGAAGAATTCCATGCGTTGGGATGAGGAAGTCTACGGGCTTGAATACGATCTTGATCTGTTCATGATCGTTGCTGTTGATGACTTCAACATGGGCGCGATGGAAAACAAAGGGCTTAATGTTTTCAATTCCAAGTACGTGCTGGCAGATAGTGAAACTGCCACGGATTCGGATTTTCTGGGTGTCGAGTCGGTAGTCGCACATGAATACTTTCACAACTGGACGGGTAACCGCGTGACCTGTCGAGACTGGTTTCAGTTAAGTCTCAAGGAGGGCTTGACGGTATTTCGTGATCAGTGTTTCTCGGCGGACATGCACTCAGCCACGATCAAGCGTATCGAGGACGTTCGGTTGTTGCGCGCCAGACAATTTGCTGAAGATGCCGGTCCGATGGCTCATCCGATTCGCCCGGACAGTTATATCGAGATCAACAATTTCTACACGGTTACTGTGTATGAAAAGGGCGCCGAGGTTATCCGTATGCTGCACACACTATTAGGCCCTGAACAATGGCGCCTTGGCATGGATGTGTATTTTCAACGGCACGATGGCACAGCGGCTACCTGTGATGACTTCGTTGACGCCATGCAGTCGGTTACTAATCTCGACCTTGATATTTTCAGACGTTGGTATGCAACTGCCGGAACACCTGTTGTCGAGCTTGACGAGCAGTTTGATGAATCCACCGGGCGCTATGTTCTGACTGTCAGGCAAAGTACGCCTGATACGCCGGGACAGACAGACAAGCCTGCATTGCATATCCCACTGCGGATCGCTTTGTTTGATCGGACGGGAAAAACCGTCGTGCCAGAAGACGGTACCGAAACCGTTTTGCATGTGACCCAAAAAGAACAGGAGTTCACCTTCGACAACCTCAGCGATAAGCCGGTCCTGTCGGCGCTGCGTATGTTCTCGGCGCCAGTCAAACTGGTTCATTCCGTCTCAAATGAAGATCTGGCTTTTCTCGCAGCGCATGACACCGATGGATTCAACCGTTGGGAAGCGGTGCAACGACTGGTGCAAAACATCATTGCATTTGAATACAAGGGATCTACCGAGAAAGCGAGCTCCGACTCGGGATCTGAGTCTGAAGAATCTGATTCAGGCAGCGACATCTTGATCGAGGTGATTGCCAGTGTGCTGAACGATGCGTCACTCGACGCAGACTTCGTCGCCGAGTTTCTGACTCTGCCTTCCACGCTCACATTGGCCGAGCAGCATGAAAGGGTCGATATCATCGCGCTTGATGATGCTCGTAGGCGGATCATTCGAAAAATCGCCGAGGCGCATGATCAAACACTTGTGCGCCTGATCGAATCAGCGCAGCAGACGGTAGGTAATGATCGGAGTTTCAGCGCTATGGGGCAACGTCGACTCGGCAATGCGGCTCTGGGCCTTCTCAGTAGTCTTGATGAACAAGTATGGCTAGGTACAGCACTAAGACACTTCAAACACGCGGACAATATGACTGACAGTGTCGCTGCGCTTGCGGCCTTGTGTCACACCGATACCGAGGAGCGCAGGCAATGTCTGTCCGAATTCCACGCTCGTTGGGCAGATAACAAGTTGGTTATAGACAAGTGGTTTGCCCTGCAGGCCGTGTCGCGGCGAGCTTCAATCATCGAGGATGTCAGGAAATTGTCTCAGCACAGGGACTTCGATATGGCTAATCCAAATCGTTTGCGTTCCTTGCTCGGGAGTTTTGCGATGGGTAATACCCGCGGCTTCCACGACACAAGCGGGCAGGGATATACCTTTCTTGCCGACTATGTGCTTGCGCTCGACAAGCGTAACCCCCAAATCGCCGCGGGCTTGTTAAGCCCTCTGAGTTCCTGGCGACGTTACGCAGATCACTATCAGCAAGGAATGCGCGCCCAGCTGAAACGGGTTCTGGAGACCGACGATCTGTCTCCTGATGTCTATGAGCTGGTAAGCAAAAGTATCTGACACAGATGGGATGCAAAACTTGATCGAGTAGCCGGACTGGTATCCGAATTGTTAACAAATGATTCCCAAGTGTAAACAACCGTGGCAACCGCTATGGCCTCATCTGCTTATGGGCCAGTGCGTGCTAGTTTCCTCTGCAAGAAAACCCGGCTGAGTGGTAGGGGATATTTTCGCGACTACACACTGGAGTTTTACATGTCTGATCGCAAACAAGGCACCGTTAAATGGTTCGACAACGCCAAAGGCTATGGGTTCATCATCAGTCCTGAAGGTGAAGATGTTTTTGTTCATTACCGGGTTATTGTCGGCGAAGGCTATCGCTCGCTGAACGAAGGTCAGAAGGTTGAATTTGTCGCGACTCGTGGTGACAAGGGCTGGCAAGCCTCTGAGGTTGCCGCTCTGTAAAATCTCAAGTTCGGACCTTCAACGGGTCCGCCCTTGAGTCAAGGCCTGTCTTTGGTCGGATGTTACCTGCGTTGCCTCCGACCCATTGAACAATGCTTTGTCACAAGCCGTCTATGCTTGTGGTCATGGCACACGAATCTCAGTTTGACCTCCTCAGAAAGCGCCGCTTCGCACCGTATTTCCTCACTCAGCTTCTGAGTGCATTCAACGATAACGTCTACAAGAATGCCTTGGTTGCTCTCATCGCATTTTCTGCGATCAGCAGTAGCACCGGAAACGACGGTTTGTTGATAAACCTCTCCGCCGGCCTCTTCATACTGCCGTTTTTTCTATTTTCGGCGTTCTGCGGGCAACTGGCTGACAAGTTTGAAAAATCGATGTTGATCCGGCGAATCAAGCTGGCAGAGATCGTCATCATGGCCTTTGGTGCGGCCGCTTTCTGGTTGCAAAGCGTGCCGATGCTCATTGGCGTGTTGTTTCTGATGGGCACACAGTCCGCCTTTTTTGGCCCGATCAAGTACGGCATCTTGCCACAACATCTGAGCGAGACTGAGCTGGTCGGTGGCAATGGTCTGGTTGAATTGGGTACCTTTCTCGCGATTTTAATTGGCACGATCGCGGGTACGCAGCTGATCGCCAAAGCGCCAGATGGCAGCGTGATACCGGTCTGTATCGCCATATTGTCTGTTGCCATTGTTGGTTACCTTGTCAGCCGAGGGATTCCAAAAGCCGCAGCTAACGACCCCGAGCTTGTCTTGCGCTTCAATCCAGCCATCGAGACATGGAAACTGGTGCGTGATACGGCACAGAGCCGAGTGGTCTTCCAGTCCATCCTGGCAATTTCCTGGTTCTGGTTGCTTGGCGCCACTTACCTTGCGCAATTTCCGGTGTATGCCCGCGATGTGCTTGGCGGCAGTGTTGATGTCTTTACCGTACTTCTCGCGACTTTCTCCATCGGCATTGCAGTGGGTTCCATTTTGTGTGAGCGCCTGTCGCATGGTCGTATCGAAATTGGCCTTGTGCCGTTTGGCATCTTTGGTATGACGCTGTTCGGCATCACACTGGTGTTGTCGACGCCTGCTTCACCGTTGGGCAGCGATATGTCGGTGAGTCAATTTTTGTTCGCTGAGGGTGCGTCGGCAGCGTGGAAAATTCTGGCAAGCATATTTTTGCTTGGCATGTTTGGCGGCTTCTATATCGTTCCTCTTTATGCGCTGATTCAGAAAACCTCAGAGCCTTCGCGACTCTCTCGGGCTTTTGCTTGCAACAATATTCTGAATGCGTTTTTTATGGTGATGTCTGCCGTACTGGTACTCATACTGCTGAGTTTTGATGTGAGCATCAAGGGCATCTTTCTGGTCATGGCCTTGCTCAATGCAGTCGTTGCTGCATATGTTTTCAGTCAAGTGCCGGAATTCATGATGCGCTTTATCGTGTGGCTTCTGGTTCACACGCTGTATCGCGTTCGCAAGAAAGGTATGGAGAACATTCCTGACAGCGGACCAGCAATTGTTGTCGCCAATCATGTGAGTTTCATAGATGCCTTGATACTCGGCGGGTGTATTCGGCGTCCGGTGCGCTTTGTCATGTATTACAAGATCTTCAAGCTACCGGTCATGAATTTTGTCTTCCGCACCGCAAAGGCCATTCCGATCGCCGGGCAAAGAGAAGACAAGGCGATGTATGACAAGGCTTTCGTTGACATGAAGGCTGCACTTGCTGATGGCGATCTTCTGTGCATTTTTCCGGAAGGGGAAATAACCCGAGATGGTCAGATGAACCCGTTCAAGCCGGGCATTTTGCGGGTTCTTGAATCTCAACCCGTCGATGTGGTGCCTATTGCTTTGCAGGGCTTGTGGGGCAGCCTGTTCAGCCGCAAGGGTGGTCGGGCTTTTCTGAAAATGCCGCGTCGGCTGTTTGCACGTCTGGGCATGATCGTCGGTGAGCCGATTCCTGCCGCGGAGGTGACGCTTGAGACACTGCACTCGACGGTAGCCGACTTGCGCGGTGATCGTTGGTAGGATGTAGTGATGGAACGAAGGATGTAACAATGGACCAACAAGCTGGCAACAAACTCTTTGAACTAGACATTCCGGTACGCTGGGGCGATATGGACGCGCTCGGTCATGTCAATAACATCATGTACTTTCGCTACTTTGAACAGGTGCGCATGTCGTGGTATGAGTCCGTTGGCTACGACGCAACGGCGTACAAGGGTACAGGCATTTTGATTGTCGACAACCACGCCGAGTATCTCAAACCGCTTGTCTCCCCGGCTGTTGCGAGCATCACCATGACAGGTCACAGTCCGGGTCGAAGTTCTTTCGTCAGTGAGTATTGGTTGACCTGGAACAACACACTGTTCACACGCGGCAAGTCAAAAATCGTCTGGGTTGATTACACCAAGGGCAAGTCCGTACCGCTACCCGATGCGATTCGCGCACTTGTTGAGTCTGAGAACGTAAAGCCCGAAAAAACCTGAGACCGATAACGTGGAAACCACACACCATGGCTGATGGCTATTGTTTGCGATGCGGCAGTGCCGCGCATCATCAGATACCAGACGGGGACAACCGCAACCGTCTAGTCTGTTCAAACAAGGACTGCGCTTATATCCACTACGATAATCCGAAAAATGTCGTCGGTTGTTTGTTGGAATGGCAGGGTAAGGTGTTGCTTTGCAAACGTGCCATCGAGCCACGGCATGGTTATTGGACCTTACCTGCCGGTTTTATGGAGAATCAGGAAAGCACCATCGAGGGTGCTGCACGTGAAGCCTATGAAGAGGCGACCGCTGAGTGCGAAGAGTTACGCTTGTTTGCGGTATATAACTTGCCGCGCATCAGTCAGGTGTATTTGATGTTCTTTGGCAAACTCAAAGACGGCATTGCAAAGGCCAATGAAGAGACGCTGGAAGTCGGTTTGTTCGATGAAGACGAAATACCGTGGTCAGAGCTGGCCTTTCCCGTCGTTGTTGAAACTCTGACTCGTTATTACGAAATGCGCCAGCAACGTGACCAGCGAGTCTATTCGGCGGATATTTTCAGTCGCCCTGGGGCGCCCTTGGATATCCGTCGGTATTAGGTTAAAGGGTCCACTTCGGTGTCGCTGTAAACAAATCAGAGGCTGTCGATCAAGGCCTCAACTAAAACAGCTAAGCGGAAGTGGACCTATCAGATCAAAGTTCCCGAAGCTCTCGTCGCAAAATCTTGCCCACATTGGTCTTGGGTAATTCATCAACAAACTGAATAACCTTCGGTCGCTTGTAACCGGTCAATTCTTCCTTGCAGTGCGCCTTGACGTCCTCTGCGGTCAAGGCTGGATCCTTCTTGACAATAACGACCTTGACGACTTCACCGGAATGTTCGTCCGGTACCCCGATCGCACCGACTTCCAGCACACCCGGCATCATCGCTATCACCGCTTCCACTTCATTGGGGTAGACGTTGAAGCCTGATACCAGAATCATGTCTTTCAGTCGGTCAACAATCTTGAAGTAGCCTTCGGCATTCATCACGGCGACATCGCCGGTATGTAACCAGCCATCGCTATCGATAGCCTCAGCTGTTGCATCCGGACGCTGCCAATATCCTTTCATTACCTGTGGACCCCGGATGCACAGTTCACCCGGCTCGCCGATCGGTAAAGCGTTGTTGTTTTCATCGCGCACCGACCCATCTGTAGACGGTATCGGCAGGCCGATGGAGTCGTTGTATTCAGTCAGGTTCATCGGGTTGATACATGCCGCGGGGCTGGTCTCTGTCAGGCCGTAGGCTTCGATCAACGGGTTGCCGGTTATTGTCTTCCATTCTTCAGCGACGATTTTCTGCACAGCCATGCCGCCGCCGAGGGTCATCTTCAACCCTGAAAAATCTACATCTTTAAATCCGTCGGTATTCATCAAGGCATTGAAGAGCGTGTTGACGCCGGTAAAGGCGGTAAAGCGGAATTTCTTGATCTCCTTGACGAAGCCCGGCATGTCACGTGGGTTGGTGATCAACAGGTTCAGTGCACCGAGCTTCATGAAAGTCAGGCAGTTCGCAGTCAACGCAAAGATGTGATAGAGCGGTAACGCTGTGACAATGATTTCCTCGCCCTCTGTAAGTTCGACGGCGTTGATCCAGGTCCATGCCTGAACAATGTTTGCAACCATGTTGCGATTTGTCAGCATGGCGCCTTTGGCAACGCCCGTGGTTCCCCCGGTGTATTGCAGGAACGCGATGTCGTCATGACCAACATCTGTCGTGGCTGCCGGCAAGCTTGCGCCTTTGGCAAGCACATCCTTGAAGGAATGTGACCCTGGCAGGTTGAAAGCCGGAACCATCTTCTTGACGTATTTCAGTACGAAATTCACCAGCATGGATTTCGGAAAACCGAGCATGTCACCAAAGCGGGTGGTGATAACAACTTCTACGTCAGTCTTGTCGGCGATTTCTGCAAATGTGCTGGCAAAGGCTTCAACCACGACGATTGCTTTGGCGCCAGAATCCTTTAGTTGATGCTCCAGTTCCCGATCGGTATACAGCGGGTTGGTGTTGACGACAACCAGACCTGCTCTGAGTGCACCGAATACCGCTACAGGATATTGCAACAGGTTAGGCATCATGATCGCGATGCGATCGCCTTTCTTGAGTCCGGCTTCATGCTGGCACCAGGCGGCAAACTGTTGGGTCAAAACATCGAGTTCGCGGTAGCTGATGGTCTTGCCAAGGTTGTGAAATGCCGGCTTGTCAGCAAAACGTTCGGTGGCTTCGGTAAATATGTCAACCACCGATTGATAGGAGTTGACATCAATCTCCGCAGGAACACCGGGCGGATAAGAATTGATCCATGGTTTGTCCATGTTGTTCTCCAGTAGGTTGACCGGCTGATCCTGATGACCAGCAGGTAGGGCTGTCAGACGCTAGCGCAGCATTTCTTGTGTTTCTTGCCACTGCCGCAGGCACAAGGATCGTTTCGTCCTTGTTTGGGTGCCGCGCGTCTATATTGGTTCACATTCGGAAGCTCTGCATCGCGGAAATACCATTGACCGTGGTATTTCTCGAATACAGCACGCTCATGATGAGTATGCCGGTTACGTGACGGATCGCGATAACGGGCCATGAATTCCACCCGCCCCGTTGAATCGTCCTCGGCACCGGCTTCGGTATCGATGATCTCGAGGCTTTGCCACTCGGACTCGCGTGCCCATTTTGATGTGGCAGCTTCATCGATATCATTACGCGTCGACGGATGGTGGGTGGCCAGGATGAAGGCCATGTCACCCGTTGTATGTGCCGTGTATCGAGCGCGCATGAGCGTCTCGGCCGTGCGGGCTTTTTGCTGACCATCAATGATTGGTCGACAGCATTCTGTCAAAGGCTGACCGGAACCACAGGGACAAGCAGACATTCGGTTTTTCGCTGGATTGGGATGCTTGTCCGGAAGTTTAGCGTAAACCTCGCTGTAAACCTCATTAATGGGTGTAGATCCGATTGCCTTCGTCGTCAGTGGTATACGGAATCAGCACGCCCAGCAGCTCATGCCCGCGCATGGTGACGGTGCCGCGATCACGGTGCGTACCCGAATCGGTGAATTCGAACTCGTATTCGCGGCGAAAACAGCTGCCGCCTTTCGCGCTGCGGCTGAGTTTGAGTCTTCGTAGCGACACGGTCTGGTCGAGCAGCTGGAGCTGCTGCGCCTGGCAGGCACGGCGGGCGTGTGTGATTGCCAGTTCTCTGGCATGTGAACTGGTCCACCAGAATGCACCCAAGGCGATGGGTACGGTGAGCAGCAACATATCGTAAAGAGGATGACCGGTCATGGCGTTATAATACGGCGCTACACAAGGAAAGCCCATGTCTGACATCCAAGACCTTGAACCCGCGACTCAAATCGAACTTGAGGCGGCGGCATTTCGTACGCTTATCGCGCATTTGCGCGAGCGTACCGACGTACAGAACATCGATCTGATGAATCTTTCCGGTTTCTGCCGCAATTGCCTGTCGAAGTATTACGTCGCAGCTGCAAAAGAGCGTGGTATCGAACTCGAATACGAAGACGCCCGTACGCGTGTCTATGGCGAACCCTATGCCAGCTGGAAAGCGAAATATCAGAAAGAGGCAACGGCTGAACAGCAGGCTGCCTACAAGGCTTCGCACTCCACGCACGACTGACGGCACCGACGAACATGCTGCCGATCCCGTGGCAACATATATTAGAACCCGGTAGCGAAAAACTGGTACTGATTGGTACACCGCTTGACGCTCAGGGGAACCAGCTAGACCTCGAATCACTCACCGGCGATACACCGGCTGAGCTTGAGATCGTCGCGGTTGATGCCATTGAACGCTATGCCCGTCAGTCCGG
>CAYULV010000050.1:0-18589 GCA_964445655.1 uncultured Granulosicoccaceae bacterium
AGGAACTCGGTGAAGACTATGAAAGTGTTTCCCGGTCATTGGGGCCCAATCGTTGGCAGTCGTTTCGACAGGTCCTGTTGCCATTGATTTTCCCCGGTGTGCTATCGGCTTCGGTCATGGTCTTCGCGTTTACCTTTGGTGCTTATGAAATCCCCGCGATACTTGGCTCAAGCTACCCGGCGGCCTTGCCGGTATTGGCTTATCGAAAGTACACCGATGTAGATCTGGCCGCTCGTCCCGAGGCCATGGCTATGGCCATCATCATTGCGTTGTTGAGTGCGCTCATGATCTATTTCTATATTCGTTATTCGCGCCGTAGGATTCGTACTTGACATGAATGAGCGCGAGTCGTTTCCGTTACGCAGTATGCGATTCCTTACTGGTCTCGTACTGATCACGTGGTTGGTATTGCCACTGATCCCATTGGCTATCTGGTCGTTTGCCAAAGGCTGGTTTTTCCCGGATATCCTGCCAAAGAACTGGTCAATGCGGGCATGGGAATATGCGTTTTCCGATACGGCGGGCGTTATTGATAGCCTGTGGTTGACAATAGGTATTTCATTGGCCGCAACTGTCTTGTCCATTATTGTCGGTATTCCGGCAGGGCGAGCACTTGGCATGTATAAATTTCGTGGCAAGGAAATTGTCGAACTGATGATTCTTGCTCCAACCATTGTTCCTGGCATCGCTGTGGTGCTAGGTATTCATTCGGTATTCATCTCGATGGGTCTGAACAATACCGTGACCGGTGTCATCCTCGTTCACTTGATACCGACCCTGCCTTATATGGTTCTGGTCATGTCCGGGATATTCTCCAACTATGACCCTGCATTCGAAGCGCAGGCAAGGAGCCTCGGCGCGTCTCCGTTAAAGACATTCTGGTATGTCACCTTGCCAGCGATCATGCCCGGCATCATTGTGGGTGGTCTGTTTGCCTTTCTGGTTTCCTGGAGTCAATACATACTGACCTTACTTATCGGTGGCGGACGAGTGGTGACACTGCCGCTGTTGCTGTTTAATTTCGCCACATCCGGTCGTAATGATATTACGGGTGCCATTGGCATGATCTATATCTTGCCAGGCATCATCATCTTGTTGTTGACTGCCAAGCACTTGTCCGGACGTAGCGGCGCAGTCGGAGGCTTTGGACAAATTTGACTCACGTATCCATCAATAAGCTGACCAAGGTCTATCCCGGGGCCAAGGAGCCATCGCTGGATCAGCTATCGCTGGAGATAGCATCCGGTGAGTTGACCGCTTTGCTCGGTCCATCAGGTTGTGGCAAGACAACGACGATGAAAATGATCGCCGGGCTGTTAAAACCAACATCGGGTGATGTCACGTTTGACGGTCGTTCGGTGCTCAAGGACAAGCCTGAGGATCGGGGCGTGGTCATGGTGTTTCAGAACTATTTATTGTTCCCGTATATGAGCGTCGCTGACAATGTCGGTTTCGGTCTCAAGATGCGCAAGATCGACAAGAATGAAATTGATCAACGTGTCAAGGACATGCTGGCGCTTGTCAAATTACCCGATCTTGGCTCGCGCAAGCCAAGTGAACTGTCTGGTGGTCAGCAGCAACGCGTGGCATTGGCACGAGCACTGATTGTTCAACCGAATGTGCTGCTACTGGATGAACCTCTGTCGAATCTGGATGCGCACCTGAGATTCGAGATGCGGGATTTGATTCGCAAGCTGCAACAAGAAATGGGTATCACCACAATCTTTGTCACCCATGATCAGGAAGAGGCTGTGGTACTGGCTGACAAGGTTGCGTTGATTCTGGATGGTCGCTTGAAACAATACGATGAAGCGTCGGTTTTTTACAAACGGCCCGTGGATGAAGCGACAGCGCGTTTTTTTGGTGGACAGAATTTTGTCAATGGTCAGGCGAAGGACGGCGTCTTTGAAGCGTCTTTCGGGCGTCTGGCTTTACCTGCTGACGCGGCCAGTGGTTCTGGCAAGCTGACGGTCAGACCCGAAAATATACGGATTGCTCAGGCGCATGATGACAACACCATCAAGGCAACTGTGCACGAGAAATTTTATCTAGGCACTCAGACACGGTTACAACTGAGTGTGGGTGAGGAGATACTGCATATGGTCGCCAATCCAAACGATGTTGATAGCTTGAATGCTGGTGATTCGGTGTCAGTCGCAATACCGCAAGAAGCGCTTTGGATGCTCACCTCCTAAATGAGTACTTGATATGAAATTTGGCATTCACGCGGGCCTCTGGATGGCTCGATGGACAGATGAAATCACACCGATTCTAAAAACGGTTGCTGATCTCGGGTTCGATGGTGTGGAAGTGTCACTGCTCGGGATGAACGATGAAAAGGCTGCGGCGCTGGGAAAGGCGGTCAAGGATCATGGTCTCGAAGTTACATGCTCCGATGGTCTGGCGCCGGACAAGGACATCACTTCAGCGGATCCGGCTATCAGGCAGGCGGGCATCGATTATCTCCGCTGGGCGGTGGAAACTACCGCCAGGATTGGATCGCATGGTTTAGCCGGTGTCGTCTATGCGCCGTGGGGTGTGTATGACCCTGCGAACAAAGCGGCACGAGCGGCACGCTCGAGCGAGGCATTCGCGGCGATCGATGATCATCTCGCCAGTCATGATGTGACACTCGGCATCGAGGCGATCAATCGTTTCGAAACCGATCTGGTTAACACCGCAGCTGAGGCGGTTGCGATGGCCGAGGCTTCCGGTTCGAATCGTGTTGGTGCCTTGCTTGATACCTTTCATCTGAACATTGAAGAGAAAGACATCAAGTCAGCGATTACGCAAACGGGTGATCGTCTCGTGCATTTTCATGTGTCCGACAATGATCGTGGGGTACCGGGATCCGGTCATGTGCCTTGGGTCGAAGTGAAAAGCGGTTTGCAAGAGATCGGCTACGACGGTTGGATAGTGGCTGAGATGTTTGTGATCATGGGTAACCCGGCAAGTCGAGATTTGAACATCTGGCGCAATATCGAACCGGATGCCAGCGATGCGGCACGCCGCGCATTGTCGTTCATGCAGGCAAGCTTTGCATGAGTGAGAATCTCTACAAGGCCTTGTTGTTACGGTTTGAATCGCTTGAAGCCGAATTGAATGCGCTCGACGCTGCCACCGGTGACGGTGATCATGGCTCGACAATGCTTAAAGGGCTGCAAGCCGTGGTAAACGATTTTGAGAATCCGGCAAAGTCATTTCGTCGTGCAGCAGGTGGTGCTTCCGGCTCAATTTTCAGTGTCGTGCTGGGTGCGCTGGATCAATGCGAAAAAGAGCAAGTCACATTATCTGAAGCGCTTCACGCGGCTGCGGTGCGTATCACCGCCTTGGGCCAGGCTGTGGCGGGGGACAAGACGATGTTGGATGCTCTGTTGCCAGCCGCTGACGCAGCGACTATTGCCGACGCGGCGAAAGCCGCACGCGATGGCGCTGCCGCAACACGTGATATGGCGGCAAAACGTGGACGTGCAAAGTATGTCGAAGGTAAGGGCGTCGGCCATATCGATGCTGGAGCACGGTCCATTGCCGAAATGCTTGAAGTGTTTGCTGAATGCTCTGCTCAGGGAGGCGTATGAAGAAGCTGTATAACGACAAGGCACGTATGGTCGATGACATGATCGACGGATACGTTGCAGCCTTTCCATCGATTGTCAGCCGTGGTCGTCATCCTCGCGTGGTACGACGCAAAAAGCTACGTACACATGATGAAAAAGTTGCCATTCTGATTGGCAATGGGTCCGGACATGAGCCGATCGCGATGGGCTTTGTCGGAGAAGGCTTGCTGGATGCGAATATTGTCGGTGATGTCTTTACCGCGCCGTCACCCGATCTGATTCTCGAAGGTCTTGAAGAGGTCGTTGGGTCACCCGGTGCGATACTGCTGATTTCGCGTCATGAAGGTGATGTCATCAATGGCAATGCTGCGGCTCTGATGGCACAGGATGATGGGCTCGATGTTCGCCCCTTGTTGATGTACGACGATGTGTCGTCTGCGCCAAAGGGTTCAGAAGACGAACGGCGCGGCGCCGCAGGAACGCTATTCATCTACAAGATACTCGGTGCTGCCAGTGAAGCAAACCTGTCGATTGATGAGCTGCTTGCCCTCGGCGAGGATGTTCGCGGTCGCACTCGTACCTTAGGTGCCGCTGTAGCGCCAGGTATCTCGCCAGTGACAGGCGAGCTGATGTTCGACTTACCCGACGATGATATCTTTATCGGCATGGGCGTACATGGCGAGCCCGGTGTTACTCGACGCAAAGTGGGGCCGGTTCGTGATCTTGTGTCCTTCATGTTGGGCGAGATACTCGCTGATCGACCCATTGAGCCGGGTACCGAAACCGTTGTTCTTGTCAATGGGTCGGGCGGCACAACGATGATGGAACTGTTAACGGTGTACTCGGAAGTGTCGAAGCAGCTAAGTACCTTAGGCATCCCGACCGTATCGCCAATGATCGGGTCGTATTCAACAACCCAGGAAATGGCGGGTTTCTCGATATCATTGTTTACGCCGACGCCCGACATGCTTGAACACTGGCAAGCGCCGCATGCGTCGCCGTATTTTCCTGCCATTGCCAGTACGGCGACCAGTGACGCGACCAGCAACGCGGTACGGAACGCTACGAGTATATGAATATGGTCAATACCGTTGACAAAAATCTGATTGGTGTCGCCGTTGATGCAGGCAGTGGACTAGAGGCCGCAATACGCAGTGCACGTGGTTCAGCTGCAAGAGGTGATGATCTTCTGGTTTTCAAACGAGCTATTCTGGAAACACTCGGTGCTGGCGCCAACACCGTATTGGTCGATGCCAACCTTGGCCCGGAACTGCTTGCTTGCTATCCGAAAAACTGCCGCAAAATGCTCGCCTATGAAGCGGATGTTTATCATATTTCGGATGATGATCGCATCACCGTATTCCCCGAAAACCTGCAAGTTGAAGACTACGCAAAGCTGGGTGTCGATCAACTGAAATTCTTCATGTACTACGCGCCCGATGATGACAACGCGCTGAACGCACGCAAGCAGGAGTTGGTAGCAGAGCTTGGCGAACGTTGTAAAAACAGTGAATTGCGTTTTCTGATGGAGCCGCTTGTCTATCACCCGTCGGTAGCGCCTGGCACGCCCGAGTACGCGGCCATCAAACCCGAACTCGTGCGTCGCGCAACTGAAGTCTTTGCTGATCCTCGATTTTGCGCCGATGTTTTGAAAGTTGAAATTCCAGTTGATCTTTCGTTTGTCGAGGGTTTTGGCGAACCACTCATGTCACGCGATGACGCGCTTGCCGCGTTTACCGCAGCGGCTGCACCTGCTGCCGATGTCGAACTTGTCTACCTTAGTGCTGGTGTTTCGTTTGAATGGTTCAAGGCATCGTTGCAAATGGCCCGAGACGCCCGCGTTGATTTTAACGGCTTTATGTGTGGCCGTGCCTTGTGGGCAGATGCAGTTGATATTTTTGGACGTGAAGACGAGGCAGGGCTGCGTCATTGGCTCACTGAGACTGGTCGCAGACGTCTGGATATCCTGATAGCGGTACTTGACTGAAACAATGAGCGAAAAAGGCTGACTTATGATTTCCAGAATGAAAGTCGGGCTGATAAAGGCTTCACTGCCGAGTTATTTTCCTGACAAGCACAAGGTATGGAGTCGTTGTGAAACGTCACTCAATAAATTGTGTGAGGAAGAATCCATTGAATTGTTAGTCGTGCCCGAAATCCCGATGGATGCAACGGCTACCTTAAAAGCTCTGGATGTCTGTCGTCAGGCTGATGTTGATTTTGTTCTGGTCTTACACGGCGGATTCACCATGGGTGACGTCGCTCGTACCGTGGCAGCAGCACCAGTGCGAGCCGGTTTCTGGTCGGTCCCTGAGCCGATTCGGACGGGTGATATACAGCTGAACAATTTCGTCTCCTTGAACATGTCGATGTCGATCGCGCGTCAGGTGCGAACACTTCACGAAAACCCGGTGCAGTGGTATCACGGTGCACCAGAGAGTGATGCACTTAAATCTCGATTAAGAAATACATTCAAGGCGCTCAGAGCACTGTATGAATTGAACAATGCGCGCATTGGTGTAATTGGCGGACTGGCCATGACGTTCTACAACATGGAAGTCTCGACCAATGCCTTACGTCGTCGACTCGGGGTTGAGGTATCACATATGGATATGCATGATTTAACTGATCGAATGCAGTCGATCAGTATTGATCGCATCAAACCTGAGCTTGAGGCGATGTCGTCGGCTGCGAGTGTTGATGGCGTCAGTGATGCTCAGATGGAGTTGACAGCGAGGGCTGCGCTGGCGATGCGTGATATCGCTACTGACAATGACTTTGCTGCATTAGCTGTTAGTGATTGGCCAGCCTTGCAAACCGATCCCGGTATGCATCCCGGGGCGGCCTTTACCTGGCTTGAAGAACAGGATCGTTTACCTGTTGCTTCGGAAGGGGATGTGCTTGGTGCCGTTACCCAACTTGTCGCCAAGTCATTGACCGGTAAAGTAGGCTATCTGCTGGACATGACAGAACCTGATCTGGATTCTGGCGAGCTTTTAATGTGGCACGGCGGTGGTGGGCCTTTGTATCTAGCCGATGATGCGGGTGCACGTTGGATCAATCATCCGATGATCGGTCGTGGTACTGAACAAGGGCCAATCTACGGTGCAATATCTGATCTGTATTTCAAGGAAGGAGCCGTGGACGTCTTTCGTATTGCTCGCGATGCTGGCGCACTTTTTCAGATGCAAAGTTCAGTCAAACGGCGCGACCCGAACGGGTTTATGGGTTGCCGTGGCTGGTTGGAAAAATTTAGTATCGATGGTGAATCACTGTCGCTCGAAGATATCGTGACGACAGTGATGGGGCATGGCCTGGAACATCATTTCGTTCTGGTACCGTCTGACATATCTGCACCATTGACTGAAATGGCTTCGTGGTCTGGTATGGATATACTGGGTGGTCAAAAGGCGAAAGGGCATCTTGATGCCAGAGATTATCTTTAATCATGGCCAGGCTTATAATTTTGATTAGTGAATAGCCAAACATAACCTGATCGATAATGATTGATCAGACCAGATACTCTTGTTCTGCAGAAGCATGGACGCGTTTTTTGGCAATATCGAAATTGATATAGTTTGAATTTCTCAGTTCAGCCAGGAGCGAGAATTCCATTCCGGAATGACGTAGAAGGCGAAAAGATGAACACTATCACCAAGATAGTGGTCATCTTTAGATCCCGTTTAGATTAACATACCGCTTTCGTCGTCTACAGCGATATATCGCTGCTCCAAAAAACTAGCTTTTACTATGTTTATAAAAAATATATCTCTATTTGCCGCTGTTGTTTTTCTCTGTATATCCAAAGTACATGCGCAGGATTCTATACGTTTTCAACTACCTTATTTTGTGGTTAGCTCGGATAGAGATGAATTTGTCGAAATAGTTGAGGCAGAACTTAACGGGTTTGATTTTGAATACTTTTCCAATGGCTTGTTATCGGGTCCTAATGACTTTCTTTTAATTGATAATTTCATATCCAGTTGTGGAGGGTCCCTTTTAACAGAGAGATCAAACGAGTTCAAATTTTTATCGGAATATTTTATTTTTAAACATTCGGACGCTTGGAGAGCAGCGGTCGCAAGAATACCTCCTATTGTTGTTGATGGAAACGTGGTTGCCGCTGGCATATTTGGGGCTCCTTATCTAATTGTCGCCACAGCGAAATTCCCACATGAGGATAAGGATAAGTTCAAACTCAGAGTTCATCCTCATAAGGAAAATATCGCGGATATATTAGGCTATGACAGTGTAAAAATGGAGTATCTCGATTTCTTGTACGATTTATTGGAGTCTTCTTTAGACTCGTCTCTGAGTCCATTGGTATCAGCTACTGAAATTTCTCCCAGCATATTCAGAAGAGTTATTGATCAAGAGTACCTAGACACCAATCCTTATTGGGATGATAAAAAATCAGCTAATGCGAAGAAATTCTTAAGCAAACAAAATACTGAATTGAAATATCTTGATCTATTTTCACATATTCTGATTACTCAACATAGGTTTTCGCACAACTCTTTCTGTATGAGCAAAAGTTGGGCAGAAGGCTTGAGTAAAAATAAATACGATATTCTCGTAAAAGGGTTAAGAGATATTGCCACTAGGTGGAACTTGCTTATTGCTGAAAAGGCCAATAAACAGATAGACGATAGTAAAAAAAGTAGAGGGCTGGCCACATTTTTCTACGGTAACAAACCTCTATCGGAGGCGATATCTGATCGTCAGGAAGAACGTAGGGAGTTGCTTGCCAAGCAATTGGGAGTTGAGAGTTTGTATAGTCTCATTCGTTGATTTGGTCCTGGCAACACTCTCTACGAGAGTCAGCTAGGTGCGCATCGAAAGTGAACTCTTTACCTAAATATGTTTGTTCATCGTAAGCGAATATTCGGATTCGCTGTATCCGAATATAAACGGACTTTCCGAATTAAGATCTTCGTAACGTTTTAGCCTCTGTTTTGGCTAAATCAAACTCGATACGTTTGCGACGAATTTCTTCGTCAGTTAAAAGGTCAGGATTGGAGTAGTCATTCTTCCATGAATTTGCGCCGGGCCACTGGTATGGTGACTGTACGGTAGTACGTGGTGCTTTGGCTGTTTCAACGAGATTCAACGCTGCATTGATTAGACCTTGTTGGCTGTTTTTATCCCCGGGTATGCCTGCTGCATTGCCCAACGGGAAATCACTAAAAAGCAGTCGCGGAACACCAACGTGCTCGACAATATCTTTGGCACAGCCGAGTACGACAGTAGGTATTCCGGCATCCTCAAGTGTGCGGGCTGCCAGGGACACGGACTGATGACATACCGGGCAGTTGGGTACGAACAGGGCAATATCAACACCGTCTTCTTGAACATATTTAAGCAGATCCTGGCAATCGACGTTGATTGTTCGGGAGTGAGATCTGTTTGTGGGTAGACCATAAACGTGCTTTGCCAACTCACCGATTTGACCTTGTTTCCAGGCAGCTTTCAATGCATTAAGTGGAAAGTAACTATTCGGATCTTCGGCGGTCGTGTGATCTCTATCAATGGCGATATGAGAGATTCGTAAATCGGGTATTGGATTTATGGGTAATCGGTATAGCGTGTAAAATTTTGCAGCGGCGTTATACGGAGCGCCTGGGCCTTGATCCCCTTTGTCTGGATTATATGGGGCGGCGGTACTGACAATACCGACTGTGCTTTCCGATACAGGTTTGGCAGGAAGCGAAAACGGGACGGATTCAAAATGCGCCCATTCATAGGGTGTTTCGTATCCCAATGCCTGATAGTAACGACGAGTTCGCTTGATGTACTCGACGGGCTCAGATTCAACGTCCATAACGCCACCTACACACCATGCGCGCGTGCCAATTTGTCATAAAAATCCCTGAATATCTCGTCCCGTTGTACATCATGCGCCTCGAGCATCAGATGGCGTGTCGGGTCTGCCTTCCAATAAAGCGCATCGTCAAGAATCGGTGAGCTTGTCAGTGTCGTTGGTACCCAATCGTGATTGATCAACCAGGCGATATCGATGATGTCCCAGATCACCCAGGTGCGTCTCGCCGCGTCTTCGATGGCGAACATTTTATGTAGAGGGTTGTTCTCGTAAAGGTAGTGCAGATAATCACCTATCGCGCCTTTACCTTTAACAAATGCCTGCATTTCAGGTAGGGATATTTTCAACTGAGCGCCAACGTGATAACCCGGCAAATATACGAGTGGCGCACCACAGTCGAACAGTAACCGTGATGCGTGTACATCCTGCACCAGGTTCAATGACGGTCGATTGCAGTGCGGGGCGTGTGAAGGGTAGGCGGACGTCCAAATCACAACAATGTCGGAGGTAATCTCCGGTGCTTTTAACAACGCCGAGGCAATATTCGTCACGCAGCCCATGGCCGCAATATAAAGAGGCTCATCGCCTGATTTTGCCAGGTCGATTATGGCCTCAACGGATTCTGACATAACCGGTGTGTTTGCATCGCTCATATATTGATCGGCGCCACGAAATATCTGACCATCGCCGTCAATACCGAGCTTGTCATAGACAGTCAGTATTTCCTGGTAACTCATTTCCATGCCTTTGGCAGGATTGACAAAATCAAGGTCTTTTGCACGCCTGCCTTGTTTGTGCAGGCGTTTGATCCATCCTTGAAAACCACCAACCAGATGTTCTTCGAGTGCTTCGCCGTTTTCCAATGCTTGTTCAGCCTGGATCAAGCCTGCTTGATGATGTGCGAAGGAAAACGGTTCGGTGGTCACGGCTTCGACCTGCATATGCTCTGGGGACAGTAAAGCCCAGGCGATTGCATATTGATCATCTATTTCATTAGCTGTATCGGTATCAATCAGTAGTCTTACAGGACCACTCGGCGGTGCCAGTCTTTCACGCATCAGGTCTTCATCGAGTCTCTGGAATACAGTACTTGGCATAAAATATTTGCTCAAATGTAGCGAGGTGACCGCGAATAAGGCGTCAGGTTGAAACTCACCGAGCCATTGCGGAAGACATCTTCGTGAAAGACAACGTTGCCGTTTTCATCAAACGCCGAACAGGCTTGTCTGAGTAAGGGTTGATCAAGTGGAATTTTAAATATCTCGGCCATCTCTTTGGTGCAAGCGATTGGACTGATATCTTCGCAAGCAGTTGACCATTCAAGATTGAAGCGGGCGCGCAGTATGCGCAGGATTGATTGCTCCGGGCCTTTCTCTGGAAAGTCGATTGCACTTGCTCCTTTGAGAAAGTGCTTTGGCGCATACGTCATGACCAGCATTCGTGGTTCGTTGTTGACCTCACGTAGTCGGCTGATACAGGTGACTGCTTGATTGCGTAAATTTTCAGGCAAGTGACTGGTTTGCTCGGTATTGGCTTTGTAATTGTGCAGGGATAGAAAGCGCGACGTAGGGTCAAGTCCCTGTCGAAGCATTGCATCGGTAAATGAGGTTAGGCAGGTATCTGATGCGGGCGATAAAGTCAGTACCTTGTAGCCACTTCCTTGCTTGCGTTCGATATAACCATCTTGCACAAGCATGTCTAACGCACGTCTGATCGTGACTCGAGAAATATCAAAATGCGAGGCAAGTTCGCTCTCTGTCGGTATGCGTCCACCGACAGGATAGCGTCCTGCTTTAAGGCGATCCAGTATTTCTCGATAGGCTAGCTCGTATTTCGGGGTGGCCTCAGCGTTCATGCTCGGCTCCATCTTTATTATCGTTGGCTGACATTTCTACGAGTGCTTGTTCACGTTCTCGCAGTATGCGCCGGTTGATTTTCCCGGAAGATGTCATCTCGAAGCTATCGACAAATGTAATCTCACGTGGCGCCTTGTAAGCAGCCAGATGTGACCTGACATGTTCGGTGAGTTCACTGGCAAGCTCTTCATTAGCAGTATAGCCAACTCGCAATTTGACGAATGCCTTTACGATAGATCCACGTTCGGCGTCGGGCTTGCCGATGACTGCGGTTTCAGTTACTGCGCCATGCGCTAGCAGGCTCTCTTCAATTTCAGCAGGCCCTATGCGAAAGCCTGATGACTTGATCAGATCATCTGAACGACCTTTGTACCAATAATAACCCTGTGCATCGCGTACAGCGAGATCATGGGTGCGCAAGAAAGCCCCCAATTTCATCTCGTCTTCCTTGTCCGGGTTATTCAGATACCCGATAAAGCGTGTTGGTGATTGATTTCCGGTAACGATTTCGCCTGGTTCACCATCGTCAACTACTTTGCCTTCGCCGTCTACCAGTTTTACATCGTGGCCGGGATATGCTCGTCCCATCGAGCCAGGTTTTCGGTCGTACAGTGCACTGCAATTACCAATCAAATGGTTGACTTCGGTCATCCCATAAAATTCATTGCAAACTACACCAAGCGCATCCTCTGCCCACGTCAATGTCTCCGATGCCAATGCTTCGCCTCCAGTGCAGATAACACGTAGGGCAAGATCATAGTCCTTGCGTGGTTCACGGGTTCGAGCAAGGCGTTTTATTGCTGTTGGTGCCAGGAAGGTGTGCGTCACCTTGTGGCGAGCCATAAAGGTATAGCCTTGTTGTTCAGAAAACCGTTCGAGTGATGTCGCTATTGGCCGCCCCGCCATCCAGGCTGGAAATACCAAGTCAAGTAAGCCCCCAACCCAAGCCCAGTCTGATGGTGACCAGTACACGGCATCGTCGTCTTGCATAGATAGATTGAAAAAGAGGTTGATTGATGGCGTGTAGGCAGCCAGCACCCGGTGTCCATGCAGAATACCTTTGGGTTTGCCGGTAGAGCCCGAGGTATACATAAGCAGTGCGGGATCATCAGCACCGCGATATGATGGGGTGAAGTGCGGTGCCTTTGATTCGAGCGCCTGGGCTAAATCCTGTTCCTCACCTTTAGGCTTTCTAAGTAAGACATGTTGCAAGTGAGGGAACAGGTGGGAGCGTTGTTCACGAAACGTGCCCCAGGCGGGTTCATCGGTCAATAAAATTTTCAGCTGACAGTCATTCAGGGCGTGACGTAGTGTCTCAGGTCCATAGAGCTGCGACAATGTCACGGCAACGCCGCCGAGCTTGCAGACCGCCATGTGGGCGATGGCGGTATCGGGGTGTTGACCTGTGTGAATGCCGATAAAGTCGCCTGGTCCATATCCAAGTTCGCTCAAGGCGCTGGCAAGATTGTGCGCAGCCGCATCAACCTCGGCGAATGTCTGAGTGTGGATACGGTTTTGCTCATCTTCATAGATCATTGCTGTTCGATCCCGAGAATCGGGTCCGAGGTGTTGACCGACTGTCATGTGAAATATATTCACGCTGTCAGGCCATTCAATCTGTAATTGATTGTCTCGCTGTACCAGGTTCAGACGGGCCAAAGTGGCCGCATCCATATTGTAGGTACTTGAATTAAACACGTTCGATTCGGAATCGCTTACGTCATTGGATGATGTCATGTGGGTTCCTGTACTGATGCTTCAGTGAGAATCAGCCGTGGAAGTTTACTGTTTGTAGTTTTGATGACTGCCGTTGTTGCAGACAAGGAAACCGTATCGAGTGCTACAACGCTGAGTGTGTCTGCGCCGTCAAAACGCACCATGGCAAAGTCTCCGTCAGCACCTGTTGTTCGTTGCAGGATGCTGGCTGTTCCATTGAGTTGCTTCCAGCTGCCATCAGTATTTCCGCAGATGCAACTGCGAACCGGTGGACAGCTGGTGCGCGAACAGCTCGCACATTGGTGCGCGATCAGTTTGCCCTCTTGCAGTCCGTCAATGTAAGGTGTGAGCCAACCGGCGTTAAGTTGGTAATCGAGTATCAGTGGGTGTTCAATCATGACGGCGCGCCACATAGGATAGTGGTAGCAGCGGTTGTACAAATGCCGCCGTGGGTATCTGCCAGCGCATAACTCGGTGGAGTTGTGCGTTGTAAGTTAGGGTGGTAACGCCCTTCAATCTGCATAGCGCAACTTGCCGTTTGGGCAACACCTGTCGCGCCAACGGCTGCCCCTTGACCCAACAAGCCACCTGAGGGGTTGATAGGGCAGTTACCTTGTATCGAATATCTACCTGATTCAAGGTCAGCGAGAAAATCATCAGACAAACCAAGCGCTATCAATGCCTGTAATTGGGCGCCGGCGTAGGCATCATAGATCTCTGCCAATTCTATCGAGGCTGGCGTAATGCCCGCTTCACGACAAGCGCGGTGCATGGCTTGTGTTTTGGCTTTAAAGGTACCAGGGTCTTTACGGCTACCGAGATGTGCGTGATCTGATGCCGCCCCAATACCCGCGATTCGCGCCGCGTTTTTTCGAGCTGCCGGGAGAGCATCTGTTACTGAGAGAATGATCGCAGCTGCACCATCGCTTAACGGCGAGCAGTGCAAGCGTCGGTACGGTGAAGCGATTAAAGGAGAATCGTTTATGTCTTGCTCTGTATGTTGTCGGCCGAGATGTGCGTTCGGATTATGTTTCGCATTAGATCGATTATTAATGGTCACAGTTGCAAGGTGTTTGTTCGTCGTATCGTGTGTTTTCGCAAAGCATTGATAGGACAGTGCATACAAGGCGGTTGATGTGATTCCTGTCATTCCCTCGGTCCAGGCGTCAAACGAATATCCATATAGAGTACGGATGGTGTCCGCTGACAATTGCGAAGCCGAAGGGTCAACTCCGATGACCGCTACGTGCTTGTACGCCCCTGATTGAATCGCCCTGACGGCAGCATGGATGGCCAACTGTCCCGAGGCGCCGCCACCTTCAACTCGTGTCGTTGCGACACCATGCAGCCCGTTGTCACTGGCTAGAATCGAGGCTGGATTTAATTGAAGCGTAAAAAAATCACTTTCAGAGGCAACGAACAGCGCCTCGATATCGTTTTTTTCGAGTGTTGATTGCTGGAGCGCCGCATGGAATGCCGAACACGCCCAATCACGAAATGACGAGTTGTCCTTGCGCCGATTAAACGGTGTCAATGCGGTACCGCTAACAGCGACCTTCGGAATCAGTTTCATGCCTCTTAAGTCAATGTAGTCGTGGTTTGACCGTACTGGAATACTTATGTTGACTTAACAAATTTGTAAAGACAAGTTATATTGTCTCCAAGCGTTGAAACACCGTGTTATTTCTGGCTTCGGTGGCTTTTTGCAATTTGATCAGACTCTGTGTCCTCAGAAGAATTGCCAGCAATAACCATCCGGCATCTGTGCATCGCGGCGGCGCTGTGCTTTTGCGCTGGCGGTCTGTACGGCTGGAGCGCTCTTGTTCCACTCATCGAAAACACGTTTGCGGGATCAACCGCTGAGGCGGGTCGTGTTTTCTCCATCGCTATCGTCTCGTTTACGCTTGCGGTAATTCTCATCCCACGACTTGGCGAGGAGATTCGAAGTCTGTTCGCGAGCGGACTGATTGGAATCTTTGGTGTTGTCAGTTTGCTGACTGCGACTGCAACCGGAACTTATTGGCAATTTCTACTGTGCTTTAGTGTCGGCTTCGGGTTTGTTAGCGGTGCCCTGTATATTAATGTGTTGACCTTGGTTGCAAACACCCGGCGAGCAAGCTGGTATACGCCAATGATGGTGGCCATGTTTGGCTTGGGAGGCGTTGTGTTCGGCCCACTATGGCGTCAGATGGTTGCACACGGTTGGGAGGCGAAATCGTTGTTGCCATTGGCTATTTTGTTGTTCCTCAGCTCGGTCGTAGCCATGTACACTGATTTTCGCCAGATAGCAGTTCGATTGCGTTCGAGTCCAAATTTTTGCTCATTTATAGCGTGTAAAAAAAATGTCCCCACAGATCTTATGCAAACAAGATATGGCGGACGTTTTGCGCTGATATGGGCAATATTTGCGACTGGATCGACGGCTGGTCTAATGGTGCTGGGTCTGGCGTCAAAGATCATTGAGCAAGCAGGGGGGTCTCTGACTGTCGCCAGCGCTGGTGTCGCAGGTGTCGCACTTGGCAACACTGTAGGCAGACTTTCTGTCAGTGCTCAGCTGTGCTTCATCAGCTCAACACAGGTGGCGTTTTCGGCGACGCTGACGATTGGCGGTGGGTTGCTGCTTGTGTTGTTCAGTACTGTTGCCGCCTCGACGGCCATCGGGCTTTCTCTCGTTGCCCTTGGTTATGGAATCATGGCGTCGGCAATTCCAGTTATGGTGCAACGCCAATTCGGTGCTGCCAATTTTTCCAGAATCTTTTCCATTATCTTTACGGCATGGGGTTTGGCCGGATTGACCTCGCCGTGGCTCGCCGGTGTTCTTTTTGACATAAGTGGTAGTTTCTCAATAGCCATTCTGCTTGCATTCGCGGTCACCATTCTGTGTGGTTTGCTACTAGGCTGTTTCGCAGCGACAGACCGCCTTGAAGTATCCTGAATCGAATTACGGTAATCAGGCTGCACCACGTCACTCCATAACAGCTTGAAACGTGGCGACCGCGGCGGAAAATTGATCAAGGAAGCCTGCAAGCACGCCGTTTCCTGAGGTTGTCAAAAGTTGACCGTTTGGTACAAAATTAATGAAAATCTGTGAACTGACGTGAGTTTTCGGCCTGACAATGGTCAATTAATAGCCTGTCAGCGGCGTATTTTTTTCGTGAATGTAAACAATCCTGTGAAATTCTGTCAGGGATGGCAATTACTTAGTAAAATGGCCAGGTCAGATGTATGTCCGCGCGGAATTTATTTCTTCGCGGTATTCTGTAGACAGAAGAACTGCAATCCATACGAACAAATTAGAGGATTTATGACTATATTGAAAAAAGCTGCTGTTGGTATTGCGATGTTACTGGGCTCGGGCTTTGCTGCTGCCGAGTGCGGCAATGTTCAGATCGCTGAATGGAACTGGGCATCGGGTGAACTGATGGCCAATGTTGACAAAATTATTCTCGAATCTGGTTACGGTTGCACGGTTGAACTCGTTCCGGGTGCGACAACCACAACCTTTGCTTCAATGAATGAGAAAGGTCAGCCGGATATCGCTGGCGAGCTCTGGATCAATGCGGTTCGCGAGCCCTTGAACCTGGCATTTGAAGAGGGTTCATTGATCTCCGCAAACGGCGGCCCAATCACGGAACTGGGCGAAGGGTGGTGGATTCCACCAGCAACTGCAGAAAAGCATCCAGAACTGAAGACAGTACTCGATGTGCTTGAGCGCCCGGACCTGTTCCCGGATGTTGAAGATCCGTCCAAAGGTGCGTTTGTTGGTTGTCCGGCAGGTTGGGGTTGCCAATTGGCCAATGCAAATCTGTTCCGCGCATTCGACATGGAAGCTAAAGGTTGGAAGCTTGTCGATCCTGGTTCAGCAGCGGGACTTGATGGTTCAATGACCAAAGCAGTTGAACGTGGCGAGAACTGGTTTGGATATTACTGGTCACCCACAGCGATGATCGGCAAACACAAAATGGTCAAGCTTGATTTTGGAGTGCCTTTCGCTGGTAGCGAAAATTGGGATGGTTGTATCGCTAAAGCGGAACAGGATTGTGCTGATCCTAAACCATCTGCATGGACTGAGTCTGAAGTTCACACTGTCGTGACTGATGATTTCAAAGCCAGTGCCGGTGATGAAGTAATGAGTTACCTGACAAACCGGGTATTCCCTGGCCCGATCATGAACGACATGCTCGTTTACATGGGTGAAAATCAAGCCGGTGGTGAAGATGCTGCATTTGAATTCCTGCTTACTCAAGGTGACTTGTGGGAGCAATGGGTCAGCGCTGACGTTGTTGAAAAAGTGAAGTCTGCGCTTAACTGATCAGGTTTCGTTTGTTCAAGCGGTAATATGTACAAAGCCTGTCTGCAGTTTGCGGATGGGCTTTTTTTTTGAAGCGCAGGGCATCTGGAGCATTATTTAAGTGGAATTCTGGACTAACAAATTTCCAGCAATGGGGCGTACAGATCTTCGAGATCTGAAAAAATTCATCGATGAGAAATTTCGTGTGTTTTCCCGAACCTGGGGTGAATCACTTGAAAACTTCTTTCATCCCTTGCTCGAATTTCTGGTCTGGTTTGAGAAGCTGCTGCTCGCAACACCCTGGCCAGTCATCATATTTATCATCGGCGGACTTGCCTGGCTCGGTTCGCGAAGCTGGGGTATCGTTATCGGCTCTGTCCTGTCCTTTCTGGCCATCGGTTATTTCGGTATGTGGAAAGACACAATGTCGACACTGGCCATCATTTCCGTATCGACCATTGTCTGCATATCCGTCGGTATTCCTTTGGGAATACTGATGGCGCGATCTGATCGGGTACAGGCAGTCATTACTCCGGTGCTGGATATCATGCAGACTATTCCGGCATTCGTCTATCTCATACCTGTTGTCATGTTGCTCGGTATAGGGAAAGTGCCTGGTTTGATTTCCGTATGTATTTATGCGATCCCGCCTGTCGTACGACTGACCAATCTCGGTATACGCCTTGTCGACAAGGAAGCGCTTGAAGCTGCCGATGCGTTTGGTGCCAATTATCGACAACGCTTGTTTGGGGTGCAAATCCCGTTGGCGCTACCCAATATATTTGCGGGTATAAACCAGACCATCATGATGGCATTGGCCATGGTTGTTATTGCATCGATGATTGGTGTTGCGGGGCTCGGTGTGCCGGTGCTGCGCGCCATTTCCAACCAGTACCTGGCGTTAGGCGTCATGAACGGTCTTGCGATCGTGGCACTTGCGATCATCTTTGATCGTGTCTCTCAGAGTTATGGTCAGCGGCTACAGCGCCATCGCCATGGGGAACACCATGACTGATTCAAAAATAAAAATAGAAAACCTCTACAAAATCTTTGGCAAGCAACCTGCGGAGGCGCTTGAGCATGTAAAGCAGGGTGTCGGAAAAACCGAACTTCTGGAAAAGCACGGACATGTCCTGGGTCTGAAAGACATCAATCTGGATATTCCGGGCCGCGGTATATCAGTCATCATGGGTTTGTCAGGTTCTGGTAAATCTACCTTGATTCGTCATATCAACCGCCTGATAGAGCCCACATCAGGTCGAATGGTGGTTGATGGCGAAGATGTTCTGGAGATGAACAAAAGCCAACTGATTGATTTTCGTCGTCATAAGGCATCCATGGTCTTTCA
>CAYULV010000051.1:0-11267 GCA_964445655.1 uncultured Granulosicoccaceae bacterium
ACCACGGTTCCACCGCAGAACTGACGATCAATGGCTGAAAAATTACCCGGACGGACCAGAGCGACTACCGAAGGCCATTGTTCGATAGCGGCCGGTCGACCACCGATGATGCGTGGAGTGAAGTTGTCCACAATGGCGTTGATGTCGAGCACGGGGCCATCGATATTGTCGTCCGCACTGGCCGGACCCGAGGCCAGACCCGAAGTAATCGTCAAACAGGCGACGGCCAGGAAAACGGGCGCGCCGGCGCGCGACCATCGTTGCAAACACCGCTTGAAATGTAGGAAAGGCTGAATCATCACGTTAAGGTGCTAGCGGCCGAAGTCTGGTGAGACCTCAGTTTGCCAGATGCATACTGTGACGTGGATGATTCGATCTTCCAAGTGTCTGAGCGGTAATTCGCCGATTACGTCACGTATCGGGCAGCGGATGGCCCGGCATCAGCTCGTAAGGGTGCACCCAGCCCGGCAAGGCTTTGATTCGCTCCAGCCAGGCGGCGATGCCCGGGTAGTCGGCCCAATCAAATCCGGCCTCTTCTGGCCAGAAGAGATAACCACAGAGCGAGATGTCCGCAATCGTGCAGCGCTCACCAATCACAAACGGGGTGTCGCTGATACGCCGTTCAAGCACTTTCAGCGCGCCGCTTGTGCGTTGTCGCAGAAACTGGGTGACATCGTTTTCTTCCTGCTTGGCAAATTGCAAGAGAAATCGTAAGGTCGCAAAATTACTCGTGAGCTTGTGATTGTCGAACAGGATCCAGCGCAATATTTCTCGGTGCTCGGGGACGCTTTTCGCATCAAACATCTCGAAGGTATCGGCTAGATAGTCGAGAATGACGCCGGTCTGACTGAGCTTCATATCCTTGGCAACCAGCACCGGCACCTCGCCCATTTCATTGAGCTCCAGATACTCGGGCGTTTTTGAGCCGCCGTTGAAGAAGTCGACGTGCTCGGCTTCCCAGTCGGCACCGCACAGACTCAACATCAGTGCCGCCTTGTAGGCGTTGCCACTTTGGGCAAAGCAATGCAGCGTGTATTTCATATCAACAACCAGAGACTTGGGTTTGATGTGGGATTTCGATAGCCATCTCGGGGCGGTCCATCTTTAAAGATAAACTTTCAAGACAAAAACCGGTAAGAGATAAACTGGCGGAGAGAGAGGGATTCGAACCCTCGATACGAGTTACCCCGTATACCAACTTTCCAGGCTGGCGCCTTCGACCACTCGGCCACCTCTCCGTACGCTTATTATATCAGGTCTCAGTAGTTCGACCCGGGGTATAGATGGGTGATGGAAACTGCGCCACATTACCTTCGATATCGGCGATTTTTGCCGTACCGCGTTTCTCGACTGCATCGATGCGCAGTATCGAATGCATCGGAATGATGGTTTGCTGAACTCCGTCGAATTCTGCCTTGAGCTTTTCTTCACCTGGATCAACAACCACTGTTTTCTGGGTGTCGAAAACCAGCTCCTCGATCACCACAAAGCCGTACAGATCTCCCTGATAGACCGATCGTGCATAAATTTCATACACCTTGTCCTGATTGACAAAGCGGATGCGATAAAGATGTTCGTCACTCATAAGACTAAGTTTACGCGAGTCTGAACCGACGATGATGACTCACTATTACTCGTCACGATGTTTGTTGGCATGATCATCAATGCTCAGCGACGCCGTCGCTGCTTCTGGGCACGGCGTTTCTGTCTTGGATGAATTGCAACGACGCGCAGTTTGACGGAAGGGTCAGGTTGCAAGCCGGCAGCCTTGGCCAAGGTCGCGGCTTCCCCCGCGGCCATCTCATGCAGCTTTCCACGCGCCAGCCAGCGAGGCAAGGATATGGGCCCATAGCGGGTACGGATCAAGCGACTGACGGTTAGATCCTGTGACTCCCACAAGCGCCGGACCATGCGATTACGGCCTTCTTTGAGCGTCACCCGAAACCACTGATTGCTGCCATCGCCCTCAGCTTCAGCAGAGATTTTTTCAAAGCGCGCCGGGCCATCGTCGAGTTCGACACCCGTGCGCAGCCGCTCCAGCACATCCGGACTCACGCGCCCGTTGATGCGCACCGCATAATGACGTTCCAGTTCGGATGAAGGATGCATCAGCGCATTGGCGAGCTCACCATCATTGGTTAACAGTAACAGGCCCAAAGTGTTGATATCCAGCCGCCCAACCGCAATCCAACGTCCATGATGCAGTCGCGGCAAACGATCGAATACGGTTTTACGGTGTTCAGGGTCATCACGGCTGGTGATTTCTCCAAGGGGCTTGTGATACAGCAATACACGTCGCGTGTCCTGATCATCGGAGACCACCTTGTAATTCATGCCACGAACGACCAGATCATCATCCAGCGTGGCACGATCACCCAACTGAGCAGTCTGCCCATTGAGGCGTATCTCACCCGCTTTTATCCACGATTCAAGCTCTCGGCGCGAGCCAAGGCCGGTATTCGCTAGTATTTTCTGTAAACGCTCTGCCATAATCGCATTCTATGACAAACGCCACACCAGCACCTGAATTCAAATCGCTGCGCATCGCAGTATTGACCATATCCGACACGCGTGGCGAAGCTGAAGACGTTTCCGGCAAACGTCTGGTCACGGCTTTGACCGAGGCGGGCCATGCACTGGCCGAAAAGGCCATCGTGCGCGATGACAAGTATCAGATACGTGAAGTTCTCTCTCGCTGGATAAACGCTACCAATGTGGACGCGGTACTGACAACTGGTGGTACCGGGATCACGGGCCGAGATGGAACACCGGAAGCCATCAGGCCACTGCTCGACAAGGAAATTACCGGCTTTGGTGAAATGTTCAGGGTGCTGTCGTATGAGGATATAAAAACATCCACCTTGCAATCTCGCGCCACCGCAGGTGTCGCCAATGCGACCTTCATCTTTGTGTTACCTGGCTCCAGTAGTGCCTGTCAGATGGCCTGGGACAAGCTGATCTCGGCGCAATTGGACAATCGCACACGACCATGCAACCTGGTCATGTTGATGCCGCGGCTCAATGAGTGAATCACACCGAGTGACTCACGCCATCAGTTCATGTAACAACATGGTGGCAAAGACGCCCGGTGTCAGCGCAAACTCAAGCGCACATTCCTTATCGCTCAACCATTGTGCATGCAGGTTTTTCGGTATGGCTCTGAGCGCGCGACGATCCTGGTCCAGGCGATTGTCGGCTAGGGCCTGACACAAGGCTTGCCAACGTTGATCCGATAAAACCATCGTCTCAAGCGCGGCGCAATCACCTTCTGACAAGGGCTCCCCTCGCCCCCACCAAGGCCCCGAGGTGTGTACATCCTTACATTCGAAGCGCTTGATCAACTGATCATCCATCGTATCCGGCACAAAGAAACTTCGACTGCCATCGAGTACCAGAGGCTCACCATCAAGTATCGAATGCCAACACCCCGCCCTGACCCGCGCATCACACACGGCATTGAACAAGGCACTTCTGGCGGCTGACAGATAAAGACTTCGTTGCTGACGACTGACACGTTTTTTCGGTTGTCGAAACCAGGCTTGCGCACGCCTGAGGTTTTGCCCGTTGAAACCAAAACGTTGGGGACCGAGATAATTCGGAAACCCCATCGTTGCCAGTTGTTCGAGTCGAGCCTCAAATGCGGACTGACTTGCATCATCTATCCACTCGACGTTTCTGAGCACAATACGGAAATGGTTACTGCTGTGTGTGCCATGGCGAAGTTTGCGATTGTGTCTTTGCACTTCAATGACAACGATCGAAGGGGTAATTTCAGTTAGAGTGCAATGCTCTGGCGTACAGATACTGAACCACTGTTCCGTGACCGCCTGTTTGTCCTTCATTCCCGAGTAACCGATAGCGGCCGGTTTGACCGAGAAGCGCACCGCCAGCTCGCTTACCACATCCGCTGTATTAAGCCCTGTTTTTTGAATCTTCAACCACAGGTGTTCACCGTTCCCGGCAAAGTCGACATCAAGCGCTTCGCTAACGTGAAAGTCTGCCGGTGAATCTTTGATGACTGCTCGACAGAGTGGCTCGCCGTGCACTCTGGCAAGCGTTGCGGTATCCAATGACTATCAGGAAGTCCTGGTTGGGCAGGTCTTGGCCTGCGGATATCGAGGGAACTACAAACTAGGAATTACGTGCAATGAATCTTTCGACCGCTTCGGCTGTTATCGGGCCAGGATTGTTACCTTTCAACTCGCCATTGGGATCGAACAACAGATAGGTCGGTGTTCCGCGCAAGTCCTGCTCGGTCAACTTCATATAGGAGATTGCGGTGCTGGGAAAATCCCACACATAATTCGGAAAACTGGCCTTGTGTTTGGACAGATACTCGTTGACATCATCCAGCCCTCTACGTCCGTCAAGTGCGATGCCAAACACCTTGGCATTCTTGTCCTTGTGCGCATCGTGAAATTCCGAGATAACGCCCTTCTGCGCCTTGCAAACATGGCAGGTGGTCGCCCAAATCATCACCAGGGTCCAGCGACCGTCGGTCAACGAAGGCGGTGTTTCGAGCAACTTGCCTTCGGTGGTCAGCATGCCATCGAACATCGGCTCTTCCTGAACTGCCGCTGTGGCCCCGTTTAGAGCAAACAGGGAAGCGGTGACTGCCATCAGGGCGGTTATTACGGTAAATCGGTGAATTCGGGTGTACAGCATAAGTACGCGCTCAAAATTGTCAGCGATAATCGGTTGACGGCTGTGATGCCTGATATCGCCTTAGGTTCCAGTCAAAAATATACATTGACCCAATGTAAAAAGTTAAATCGGTAGTTACGTCACATAATGTAGATGAATCTTCCGACCAACGGCGACCTGCTCCACGACTTGCATGAAGCTTGCGCATGCTGTGACGGAGGGCGTCATTTTTATGACAAGCCATCCGAGTTGTCTCTGCCATTAATAGCAACAACCGATATAGGGCCAAATTAGTCACAGTGAGTCAGTACCAGCACAAAAAGCACCACAGTCTTATGACTGTTGTTCTATTGCTCGCGTTGCTGACGCCATCGGTCACTCAGGCGGCCACGCGTCTTGTCATCACAGGTGCATCCAAAGAGCTGAGAGAAAACATACGGCTATCGGTGGGTAATCCGCCGCCGTCCGATGAAGACGAGCGCGCCTTGCGACGCTATGTCCGCGTCTTGCCCGAACAATCGAGTATCGCCTTGGCGGCGCTCGGCTACTACGCAGCCGAGGTGGATGTAAAAACTCGCAAAGCCGGCACCGATACCGAGGTCGTCGTCAGCGTCATACCCAATGATCCTGTTCGGGTGGATGTCGTTTCCATATCAATTCTGGGTTCGGCCAAACTCGATAGTGACTTCATGTCTGTGCTGGGTCGCATACCGTTGCGCAAGAACGGAGTGTTCCTCTCAGACGAATACGAAACAACGAAATCAATCCTGATCGACAAGGCGCAGGATCTGGGCTATTTCGATTTTCAACTGATTGAAAAATCGGTTCGTGTCAGCCGCGAACAACTGACGGCTGACATCAAACTGATCGCCAACAGCGGTCAGCGATATGAGTTTGGCGATATCAACTTTGCAGAAAACACCTTTAGCGATGAATTCCTGAGACGTTGGGCGCCGTTTGAAAAAGGTGATCCCTACAGCTCCGGCCTAGTCGGGGAGATGACACAAAACCTGCAAGCCAGCGGCTACTTCAATAGCGTGCGTGTTATTCCGCAGCTCGACAACCGTAGCGAAAGGACCATTCCCGTTAATGTTGAGCTTTCCCGCAAGGACAAGAATCAGGTCGCCGTAGGGATTGGCTATTCAACCGATACCAAACTGCGAACCACACTTTCCTGGGGACGCCCTGTTATCAATCGTCGTGGCCACTCGGCTGAGACAGAACTTGGCCTGTCACGAGATCGCCAGACATTCAGTATCCGATACCAGATCCCACGCGATACTCAGCCATTGCACAACTACTGGGGGATCGATTACGGACTCAAGAACGACATAGAAGATTCGGATACGAGAAGTTTTCTCAGCACACTCAATTTCCAACGTGTCAGGCGCACCAGATCGCAATGGATCGAAGCTTTGTTTGTTCGTTGGGAGCGAGAGACTTTTACCGTCGGTGGTGAGGAAGATCGCACTGATCTGGTCCTGCCCGGGTTCAGTTACTCGCGCACGCGCACCCGCGGCGAACCGTTTGTCACATGGGGTCAATCAACGAATTTCCAGGTCGAAGCGGGCAGCTCCCGTCTTTTGTCCAGTATCGATTTACTGAAATTCAGCGGTTCCTTCAAATACTTACGCGAGGTTGCCGACAGAAACACGCTGATCGCTGCATTTCAGTACGGCGCCCTGTATTCTAACGACTTTGACCGCGTACCGACCTCGCAGCGCTTTTTTACCGGTGGTGACAACAGTATTCGTGGTTTCGGGTTTCGCGATATCTCACCCAGAAACCCCGAAGGTAATACTGTCGGTGGTCGCTTCCTTGAGGTTGCGAGTCTTGAGTACAACTATCGTTTCCGTGATCGTTGGAGTGGTGCATTGTTTATTGATGCGGGGCGCGCCTTTAACAATTTCGATACTAGCTACAGTGTGGGTTCAGGCTTTGGCGTGCGCTGGCAGTCGCCGGTTGGGCCGTTTCGTATTGATATCGCAACACCGATCAATGGCAACGACAACGACTCGGGTTCCGTACGCGTACATTTGTCACTCGGAGCGGAACTGTAATGAAGCGTCTCTGTAAAGGCATGTTCAAGACGCTGTTGGCCAGCCTGGCCTTCGTGTTTGTGCTCGCGGGTGTCTGCTACTTGATCGCGACCACTAACAAAGGGTTTGAACTGGCCAGCGCAGAAGCTATCAAGCGCATCGAAGGGCTCGATGTCACTAGCGTCGACGGTAATTTGCGGCGCGGGATCAAGGCCGGTGACGTCCGCTATGAAAATGATGCGATGGTACTGACAGCAAGCGGGGTCGATACGGCCTGGCGCTTGTCATGTTTGCGTAGTCGGGAGTTCTGCCTCGACCGAGCGGTAGTCGATGATCTCTACATCCAGAGCAAGTCAACCAACGATGAAAAATCTCCGCCCAGCGACGCGCCTATAGAATTGCCGACGATTGATCTGCCCATTGACTTTACTGCCAAAGAGGTACTGATCAAGCGTCTGCGTTTTCAGGCACCTGGCGATGTACCCGAGCAGATCGTGGAAAATATAAGACTCATCGCCAAAACAGACAAGACGCAACTGACACTGACCGAACTCAGTGCCAACTATCAAGAACATCGTGCCCACCTTGATGGTTCCATGACGCTTGAAGGCGACTACCCACTGAATTTGACGATCAACGCCACGGCTGGGAAGATTTTCGAAGACAAGGATATGCAACTAAAGGCAAGTCTCAGCAACTCGGTAGCTGATCTGAACATCGATGCCGATATAAGCGGCCTTGCCGCACTGCAGCTCAACGGCCACTTGAACCCGCTGGAAAAAAATCTTCCAGCCAAGCTCAGCATTACCGCCGCGGAACTTGGCTGGCCACTCGACACCTTCGAACAGGCAAAGCTCAGTAATACAAACCTTGAGATTGACGGCACGCTCGATGACTATGCATTGAGAATCACCACATCAGTCGATGGTGAACAAATTCCAAGCAGCAGTGTTCAGCTTGCCGGCCGTGCCAATACCGAACGATTGACCTTACCGACAATCGGCATCGCGACACTCGGTGGCACTGTCTCTGCCAATGCAGCGCTCAGCTGGATTGACACCATTACCTGGAATACGGAAATGGATATCGCCGACATCAACACCGCCTTGCATACGCCCGAGGTTAACGGCCTGCTTGATGGCAAGCTGATTGCGAAAGGGACCGCCGAAGATGGCAAATGGACGGTCGATGTCGAGCGCGCCAATGTCAATGGCACGGTACGCGACTTCCCATTCGATCTGGAAGCGAAATTCGCCAAAGGTCTGGACGATGTGTGGATAGTCGAATCGGTCAATCTCGATAACAGCAAAAACCGCATTCGTGCCAACGGCACGGTCGGCGAACAATGGCAACTCGCCATCAAGACCGATTTACCAGAGCTGCAGAACCTGACGCCAGATCTGGCTGGTGGCTTCAATGCCGACATCGATATTGACGGCCCACTGAAAACGCCATCGGTCAATCTGGATGCAACATCACAGGTAATCAAGTTCAAGGACATACTGGTCACAGGCATTCGCTTGCAGGCCGATGTCTCGGAACTGTTTGAAAGCGATAGCGACGTCTCACTCGCACTGGGTCAGTTGCAAATAGGTCAACAAACGCTCAGTAACACGCGACTGTCCCTGAACGGTGCTCGCGAAGAACATGCGATCAAACTCTTTACAGACGGACCGCAACAGACCGCCATAACACTGGACGCCATTGGTGGGCTCAGTGAAAAGTTTGACTGGCTGGGCTCACTGCAATCGGTGAAACTCGAAGTACCCGCGCACAACATCGTTCTCGAACAACCGACCGCACTTGAATGGATGATGGACAATCAGCAGCTCGCCATCGATGCGCATTGCTGGCAAACCGAAGAGACCAGCCTTTGCCTTGAAAACAAAGTGCTTGCCCTGCCCCAAGGCAGCGCTGTTGTCACTCTAAACGACTACCCGCTGGAACGATTGAATCCATTCCTGCCAGCTGAATCAACCCTGCAGGGCATGCTTAACACCAATGCCACCATTGTCTGGGGCGATGATCAGCCCGGTGGTTTTTCAGTCACCAGCAGCACCCGGATAGACGCTGGTGGTTTTGATGTAGTCGACCCTAACGATAACCTGATCAGCTTCAGCTACGACGACCTTGTACTCGATACCCAGGTTGATCCAAGCGATATAAAAGCGCGGCTCAAGTTGACATCGGAAGCACTCGGTAGCGCCGATATAAACTTGCAACTGGATCCGGCGAGTGAAGAAAAACCGATATCCGGCTTTGTCAAACTCGAAGGCTTTGACATCGGCGTTGCCAAAGCTTTCCTGCCTGAATTCGACGAGATCGACGGCACGCTGGTAGCTAATGGCATCTTGTCTGGTCGATTGACCAATCCGCGCTTTGATGGTCGCGTGGTTTTGAGCGAACCCATTGTGCGATCACAGACGCTGCCCTTGCCTATTACCGGTGGAACCATAACGGCGGATGTGTTCGGCAAACGCGCAACACTAGAGGGCGTTGTCGACAGTGGTGACGGTGACATCGCAATTGCTGGTGATGTCAATTGGCAACGCACGGAAGACTGGCTTGCCAATCTGACCCTGACCGGCGATAACCTGACCATCGTACAGGACCCTGTTCAAAGCGCCACGGTCAATCATGTCGTGAACGTTCAAGCGAAACCCGGATCAGTGCGTATCAATGGCGACATCGATATTCCCTATGCCGATATCGACGTGCTCGAACTGCCCAAAGGTGCAGTAACCCTGTCAGACGATGTCGTCATCATTGAAGATGAACAAGACAAGCAAGAACAAGAAGCGGCAGAAGCGGCTAGCGATACACAACTTAGAGTTGATCTGAATGTATCGCTGGGTGACAAGGTGAATCTTGCCGCCTACGGACTCGATGCCGAATTGAAGGGCGATATGTCACTCAGCATTCAAGGCTCGAACCCGCCTCAACTCGGTGGCGAAATCGAAGTTGTCGATGGTATTTACAAACAATACGGTCAAGATCTCAAAGCAAATGGTTCGGTACTGTTCGTCGGTCCCGTCAATCAATCGAGGGTGTCTATCGACGCGGTGCGTGAAATCGATACTGAGAGTCCGGAGCGTGTCGCTGGGCTGCGTATCAAGGGCACTGTCGAGAAACCGGTTATCACCCTTTTTACCGACCCCGCCGACAAGGGCGAAGATTCGATACTGTCTTATATCGTTCTCGGCCGCGATATCAACGAAACGAGCGATGAGGAAGCCAATCTGCTCGCAACCGCCGCATTGGCACTGACCGTCAAAGGTGGTAAAACCCTGACCAGTGGCATCGCCAAAACGCTCGGTGTTGACGACTTCGATCTGGAAACCCGAGGACGCGGTGAGAATACCGAGATCGTGGTCACTGGCCGCCTGAACGATCGACTGTTACTACGCTACGGACGCAGCGTGTTCCAGACGCAAAATACCTTGTACGTGCGCTATGACCTGACCAAGAAGCTCTTTCTTGAAGCAGCCCAGGGTGCGGAAAGCGCAGTTGATCTGTTCTACACGTTTTCGTTCTGACGGTTAACCGCAGGCGGCTTTCATTAAACAGAGCCCCTGAAACATCCAGAGCCTGGGACAGGTAGACTGTCACCATGACAAATGATATCGAATTCCAGTACATCGACACCGTTGAGGTACTCGAGACGTTCTGCGCTTCCTTGCAGAAAAAACCGTACATCGCCATCGACACGGAATTCCTGCGCGAACGCACCTATCGACCCGAGCTTTGTCTGGTACAAATCAAACACGCATCGATGCTCGCCTGTATCGACACCATGGCGATCAAGGATCTGTCATCACTAACTGATTTACTGCTCAATACATCGGTGACCAAGGTGTTTCACGCCGCCTCACAGGATCAGGAAATTTTTTATCAGCTGAGCCGCAAGGTACCAACGCCGCTGTTCGATACGCAAATCGCCGCGCCACTGCTTGGCTATAACGAACAGATCGGCTACGGCAACCTCGTCAAGGAGCATTTGGGAGTGGAACTGGCCAAATCTCATACGCGCGCTGATTGGACGCGACGTCCACTACCTGAGGCGCAGATCAGTTATGCGCTTGACGATGTCATTTATCTCGAGCAGCTTTATCTGGATTTTCACGCAAAGCTCGAATCTCTCGGACGGCTGGACTGGTTGAGACCCGAATTTGCCGAATGGGAGAAGCCCGAGCGTTATGAGCAACCCGCCGGCGAGCGCTGGAAAAAGATCCGCAATATTCAACGCTACAAAGGCCCGGCCTTGTCAGTGATTCAAAAGCTCGCCGAGTGGCGAGAAATCAAAGCACGCGAACTGAACCTGCCACGCAACTGGCTGATGAAAGATGACGTACTGTTATCTCTCGCACAACAGTTACCCGATAGCGACGCCGAACTTGGGCATATCCGAAGCCTTGATCGAAAAACCCGGGAACGACACGGCAAGGAACTGCTGGCAATCATTGATAGCGCTCGTACACAAGAGCCTGAACCGCTGCCACCATTTACGAAAAAGAAGAAACTCGATGCGGCAAGCCTGGCCCGCGTGCAGCTACTGAATGCCTGGGTTCATCAGCGCGCCAGCGA
>CAYULV010000051.1:11367-18563 GCA_964445655.1 uncultured Granulosicoccaceae bacterium
AATTGCGCCAGCGTTATCCGCGCTCGGAAGCCGCTTCACAAACGGTTGAAAAAGGCCGCGGTGAAATCAATGCGATTCTCGATCACAAAGATAAGCGTCTGCTGGCGGTCGTCGGCCCCTGCTCCATTCACGACATAAAAGCCGCCAAGGAATATGCAAAACGGTTACTTGAACTGCGTGAAGCGGTTGCCGATCGCATCAATCTGGTCATGCGTGTGTATTTCGAAAAGCCGCGTACCACGGTCGGCTGGAAAGGCTTGATCAACGATCCACATCTCGATGGCAGCTTCGATATCGAGACCGGGCTGGGCCATGCCCGAGAGTTACTTGTCTGGCTCGCCGAGCTTGGCATGCCGACAGCGACCGAAGCACTAGACCCGATCAGTCCACAGTATCTGGCTGATCTGTTCAGCTGGGCGGCTATTGGTGCACGCACCACCGAATCACAAACGCATCGCGAACTCGCCAGCGGACTCTCGACAGCCGTCGGCTTCAAAAATGGTACCGACGGCAACCTTGAAGTGGCGATCAACGCCATGCAATCAGCCGCAAACCCGCACGCCTTTCTTGGGATCAATATCGACGGTGCGGCTACCGTACTGAACACCCGCGGTAATGCACATGGACACATCATTCTGCGCGGTGGTCGTGAACCGAATTACGACTCTGTGCATGTCGCATTGACCGAAGAGGCGCTCGACAAAGCCAATCTGCCGAAACGCATCATGATCGATTGCACGCATGCCAATGCCAACAAGGATCACAAACGGCAACCACTGGTCACACGCAATGTTGCCGAACAGCTGGCCGCTGGCAATGAGTCGATTATCGGCATCATGCTCGAATCACATCTGAATGCAGGTAATCAGAAACTTCAAGCGCCAGCCGACATGGCCTACGGTGTATCGATTACCGATGCCTGTATCGACTGGGATACAACGGCGTCATTACTTCATGAGCTACACGGTACGCTTGCCTGTCGCTTCTGATCAGCGTTTGATCTCAGGTCAAAAACCGTAGCAATAAAAACAAGGCCATACCCAGCACAATCGTCAGCAATAAATGACGGCTGAACCAGGCAATGGCAATGGACGCAAGGCCAGCAACGAGATACTCGTTGCTGGCCTTGAGCGCAATATCACCCTCTGGGGCGATGATGAGCGGCACAACAAAGGCTGTCAGAACAGCAACCGGGACAAACCGCAGCGCCTGTTTTACCGCCAGCGGAAATTGATAACGGCCACTCAAGGCAAGGGTCGGATAGCGCACGCCAAAGGTCACCACCATCATGCCAAGAATCATCAAACCTTCTTCAAAAGCGCTCATGGGTGACTAGTCTCAGTTTCCATTGTGCGGGCAGAGCCAATACTGCACAGATAACCGGCGACGATACCGGCAAGCGATCCCAGCATCAGCCCTAGTTGATGCGGTAGCTCGCGTAGCCACAAGGCAACGCCCCCTGCGACCAGGGCAGCGAGCAGCATTGGAATGTTTTTCAGCAGTGGCACGACAATGCCAATGAATGTGACCACCATTGCGAATTCAAGCCCCCACTCATTGATACCGGCCAGTCGTGTCCCGGCCATCACGCCGATCAGCGTACAGATCTGCCAGTTGACGTACATGGCTATGCAGGAGCCGAGGTAATACCAGTGTTTATAGAGGGACGCATCAGCCCGCTCATAACGCTGAATGACAACGGCATAGGCTTCGTCCGTCAGCCAGAAAGCCAGTGGCAACAGCCATCGTTGCGACAAACCGCGAAGATAAGGTCCGAGCGACGCACCATAAAGCGCATGGCGCAAATTGACGACAAAGGTCGTCAGGATAATGATCAGCACGCCCGCGCCCTGCGCGACAAGACCTGCGGCAATGAATTGTGAAGAGCCTGCAAATACGATCAGGCTCATGGCCAAGGTCGCTGGCAAGGACAGACCCGCGGTCACCGCCAGCGCACCATACAGGATGCCAAAGGGAATCGCGCCAACGAGAAGCGGCAAGGTATCGCGCATGCCAAGTAGAAACTCCCGTCCCTGCGTGGCAACTTCTTTACTCATGATAGAGCTCTCATCAGGTAAATTATACGCATGAGCCAGGAACCGACACGCGATTCACTGTTTGCCTCACCCCTCGGTGATGCAACACGTTTCAAATTCAATCAAGCGGTGGTCGATGTATTTCCGGACATGCTGCGTCGCTCGATACCGGGATATGAGTCGATCATCACGCAGTCGGGTTTGCTGGCCCGACGGTATGCGCAACCTGGCACACGACTCTACGACCTTGGCTCATCGCTTGGCGCTACCGCACTCGCCCTGCGTAGCGGTCTGTGTAACAAGGAATCTGTCACGGGCCTGGCGGACGACACATCCAGCTATGAAATCCATGCCATAGACAATTCAGCGGCGATGATCACAGAAAGCCGCAAAGTGATCACACTTGATACCTCAGATATAAACCGACACATACCCGTACATGTGCACGAAGCTGACTTGACCGAGTTTCCGCTCGACAATGCGTCCGTTGTCGCGATGAATTTCACCCTGCAGTTCATTGCACCCGAGGCCCGAGATACCTTGATGGCGCGTATTGCAAACAATTTGCTGCCCGGTGGCGCGCTTATTCTCTCGGAGAAGGTCTGCTTTGACGACACTGCTGTCAACGACTTGCATATCGACATGTACCACGCTTTTAAAAGCGCCAACGGCTACTCTGAACTGGAGATCAGTCAAAAACGCAGTGCGCTTGAAAATGTTCTGGTGCCCGATACTCTCGATACCCATCAACAACGAATGAAAGAAGCTGGCTTTTCACATTCCACCGTCTGGTTCCAGTGTTTCAACTTCGCCTCGATCATCGCCATCAAATGACGATGACAATAATGGATGATCGTGTTTATCGTTTCGATGAGTCCGCGTTTGCTGCTGATGTTCGCAATACGGTGCTTGAACCGTTTACCGACGAACTGATCGCCGCTGTCAACGCTCGTGGCGATGACTTGAAACATGGACATTTGCCGCAATGGCGGCAAGCCGTTGAAATGGCTCCGCCGCTTGATCAATCTTCATTGACCGTTGTTGATGGCGCGGTTGTTATCAATGCAAAGCCCATGGCGAACGAAGCACGCTCGCAACTGATGACAACCTTGACCTCATTGATGCCATGGCGCAAGGGTCCGTTTCGTTTTGCTGACATCACGGTTGACACCGAGTGGCGTTCGGACTGGAAGTGGGATCGCCTTGTCCCGCACCTGCAAGCCCTGCAAGGGCGCAATGTGCTGGATGTCGGTTGTGGTAGTGGCTATCACTTGTGGCGGATGCGTGAGGCAGGTGCTCGCCTTGCACTGGGTATTGACCCAGGCCTGCTGTTCATCCATCAGTTTGCGCTCTTGCAACGTTATGCACAGGATGTGGCGACTCAGTATCTACCACTGACGATGGACAGCCTGCCGAGCCCGATGCGTTGTTTCGATACCGTGTTTTCGATGGGCGTGCTCTATCACCGGCGAGACCCTCTCGAACATCTGGATGAGCTTCGTGCCGCACTTCGACTCGGCGGTGAGCTGGTTCTCGAGACGCTGGTCTTGCCCGACGCCTCCGAGAAAAAAGACATCTCTTTGACGATCGATGGTCGTTACGCCTCGATGCGCAACATCTGGGAGTTACCCACACCCACCCGGCTTCAGCGTTGGATCACCGAGTCCGGCTTCAGGGGCGCGCGACTGGTCTCGCTTGAACAGACGACAACTGACGAACAACGCGCAACACCCTGGATGACCCAGCACTCGCTGTCAGAGGCCCTGGATCCAACCGACCAAGGCCGCACCGTAGAAGGACATCCGCGTCCTTGTCGCGCTATTGTGCTGGCTGAGGCGTGAAGTTTGGCGTAATGACCCAAATGCGACATAAATTATCTTTTTAGCGACGCCGATTTTTGTGTTAAATATCCCACACAAAAGTTTAGCCCGGTTTTTCATCAATCCTGGCGGCGCGAAAGCTTCAGGAAAACAGACACGTACCCGACATAGTTCGCCAGCATTCAGGGCATCGCGTAATAACCCCTCTCTGCGCTCAGATATTTGAGCATGAATAAAACGTGAGCCAGTAAGGCGGCGTTACCTGTCCATCTCGTTATAATCCGCCGCTCTATCATTCTTTATCCAGTGGTTCATGGGAATTGCGCAAGCAAGTGCCGCCTCAACTGCCGACTTGGTCCGCGGTCAGATGGTGCCAGGTTCAAGTTTCGAAGCCGGCAGCGACACCTCGCCGTCGAGCGGCGAAAAACGCTCCAGCGATGGCGCCGAGTACATCTACTACGATGGTTACTGGGTCCGCTACTACAAGCCACTCGATGAATCGCTGGCCTCACGAAAAACGCTGATCGATCACCTGACGCGCCGCGCCTTCCACCATACCGAGCCGGGCATCAACACCCCGGGCGAACGCCTCGATATGGCCCGCTCCGCCTACGAGAATCAAAGCGATCCGGCGTTGAAGCGCGTCAATGCGGCGATGCTTGCCGGTGCCCTCTTCAACAGCGCGACGGATATCTTTACGGCGATTGTGGAGCTTGAGGAAAAAGGCGTGCGTATCAGCCGTAGCAACGAGTTGATGAAGTCTTGCGGATCGTACTTCAAAGAGGCCCTTGAGCTCGGCAAGCAGGTTCGTCATCACAGCGGTGAGGAAGGCATTGACGAGCTATGGGGCGAACCGTTTCGCGCATTTACCTTACCGATCACTGCCTATTACGAATCCCGATTTATCAAAGTTGCGCAAACCATGGCCAACATCGACAAGCTGGCTGCGACGCTGCGAGATACCTTTGCCGACCGGCCGGAATTTGCCGGTGTTTCCGCCCTCATCGACCGCTATGCCACTGCGGCAAAGCATGAGTGCGAAACCATGAAGTCGGATGTGTGTATTTTTGAAATCTGGCCACAATTTGTGGCCGCTGGCGAGGCACTGGGCAATATCGATCTTGCCATCCAGCCTGGCTGTTCACGCGAATGCCGCTACGTCATGGAAGATGCCCACAAGGCGCTGATAGCGGGACGCGACCTGATCAACTGGGTCGCCCGAGCCCGCGTCCCGATGCCGCACAGCAGTAAGGGCTATATCGAGCGCTGTGAAGCCTTGAAAGAGCGCATGCGTCATTGCTGAAACAGTCCTGACCCAGGATGCCTCACGTACGGTCAGATCATCCCGCTACGGCGAGACCTACCACTCTCATTTTGGAGCAGTCACCGAGTCACGCTACGTCTTTCTGGAGCGTTCCGGGGTTCTCGAGCGCATGCAGCAAGGACTCGATACCTGCGTGCTCGAGATCGGCTTCGGGCTGGGGCTGAATTGTTTACTGACGGCAGATGCAGCGCTGGCCCAAGGGGTTAGTCTCGCGTACCACGGATTCGAGCATGATCTGGTCAGTCGCGAGACCTTTGCGGCGATGCAGTATCAGACGCATCTGAGCCAGCCCGAACTGGTGAAACGGCTTGCCGATGCGGTTTTCACCGCAGACGCCGCTCCGGTTGCAAACGATCGGCAGCGACACATCAACATCGCCGGCGCAAACAATGTCTCGATAGAGCTCTGGCTGTCTCTGTCGGATGCCGTTAATGAGGTTTGGCCGCCAAACACCGACTCAACCGCGTTTGATGCGATTTACCTTGATGCATTCAGCCCGGATACGAACGCCGAATGCTGGAGCGAGGAGATGCTTTCGCGGCTGTTTTCAGCGCTCCGCTCAGACGGGGGAACATTGGCCACCTATTGTGCCAAGGGCGTTGTTCGCCGGAGTCTGGAAGCTGTCGGGTTTGTCGTCACCCGACACCCCGGACCGCCCGGCAAACGAGAGATCCTGAGTGCCAGACGAACAAGCTGAGGCGACAACCGCACTCAAGGCACGGGAAAATTCCCGTTGATTCACATTGTTTAACCGTTTATTACTGATCCATCACCATCATGTTAACTATCACACAACACGGGTACCGGTCGCTGCGCCTATAATTCGCCTGATCGGTCGATAGCCAACCAAATAATAAAAAATTGCGGATAGATGGCATGTTTTCCGCTAATACCGATAGTCTAAATGCCGATACTTGCCGAGAGGCTTCAAAAGAGTACTCTTCCAAATTGACCATTGACGTGCACTACCTTTGCACAGCAAAAGCGGTTTCACACCGCTCAGACCAGGACGAATAATGAAAGTAACGATTTACGGATCCGGCTATGTCGGTCTAGTCACAGGCGCTTTGATCGCCGATGTCGGCAATGATGTCTTGTGCGTCGATGTTGATGAAACCAAGGTGGCCAATCTGAAAAAAGGGATTGTTCCGATTTTCGAACCCGGTCTTGATGACGTCATCAAGCGCAATGTGGAAGCCGAGCGCCTCGATTTCACGACGGACATGGATCGCGCGGTTGCCCATAGCGAAGTACAGTTCATCGCAGTCGGCACACCGCCGGACGAAGACGGTTCGGCCGACATGCAATACGTAGCTGCCGTCGCCAAAACGATCGCTGATCGCATGGACGAGCAAAAAATAGTCATCACCAAGTCGACCGTTCCAGTCGGAACCGGTGACATGGTTGAACGGGTTATTGCCGAAGGCCTCGGCGCTCGCAAGGAAAAGATTCACTACTCCGTCATTTCCAACCCCGAATTCCTGAAAGAAGGCGCGGCGATTGAAGATTTCATGAAACCTGATCGCATTGTTGTCGGCACCGATGACGAACACGCCACTGAGGTCATGCGCGAACTGTATGCACCGTTTTGCCGTAACCGTCGCGACCGCCTGATCTTCATGAGCCGAAAATCATCCGAGCTGACCAAGTACGCCGCCAACTCACTGCTGGCAACCAAGATCAGCTTCATGAACGAACTGTCCAACATCGCTGACCGACTTGGCGCTGATATCGAAGACGTCCGCGTCGGCATCGGCTCTGATCCGCGTATTGGTTATCACTTCATCTACCCTGGCTGTGGTTACGGTGGATCCTGCTTTCCAAAAGACGTAAAAGCCCTGATCGCAACTTCGCGAGAAAACGGCTACACCGCTGAGCTATTGCAGGCGGTCGACAGCGTCAATGATCGTCAGAAGCATGTGCTGTTTGAAAAGCTCATGAAGCAATTTGACAATGACATCAAAGGCAAGTGTTTTGCGATCTGGGGTCTGTCGTTCAAACCGAACACTGATGACC
>CAYULV010000052.1:0-16285 GCA_964445655.1 uncultured Granulosicoccaceae bacterium
GCTTATCCGTTACGGATAATGGGTTGGCACGAAATGGCCAATGATGTGATTGGCGGAGTCCCGGTAGCTCTGGCTTATTGCACCTTATGCGGCAGCGGTATTTTGTACGAGACCTTACTTGAGGGCCCTGATGATCCTTTAGTCTTCGGCTCATCCGGTTTGCTCTACCGCTCCAACAAACTGATGTTTGACCGAACTACAAATAGTTTGTGGAATCAGTTCAGCGGAGAACCCGTGGTTGGCGCTCTGGTCAGCAGCAATATAAAACTGAAGGTCAGACCCATAGCAATCACCACCTGGGAAGCCTGGCTCAAGCAACATGAAAACACCACTGTACTGTCGCTGCAGACAGGCCACGTTCGCAACTACGATTCAGGTGTTGTTTACCAGGAGTATTTTGCCAGTCCCGAACTGATGTTTCCGGCCTTGATCAAAGATGAAAATCAGGCATCGCGAAAGGACTATATTTTTGGCGTCAGGAATGTTGCATCCAGTAAAGCATGGCCGCTGTCTGCCTTTACAACTGAGCCCGTCATCAATGATGCGGTCGGTAATCTGTCTCTGGTATTACTTGGAGACGCCACGACACGCACTGTTCGCGCATACGAGCGAGAAGCAGGTGAGGAATTTTCCCTATCACCCAATGGGGAAATCACCACGGGTAAATTGCAATGGGCATTAGATGAGAATTTTCTCGTCTCAAGCGATGGTCAACAAAAACGCGCAAGACTACCAGGACATATATCCTACTGGTTCGCCTGGGAGAATTTCATGGGTGTGCAAAGCGAGCTATACCGGCCTTGATTTGCCAAGATCGAGACGGCAGCACAGCGAGTGATTCGCGGGGATTTATCTTCCCCATTTCCACTTTTAGTTAGAGCTGCCTCTACTACCTGCGCCCTAGGAAAAGCCTACTCTAGGTCGACCCACTAATCAGGTAAACGAAATCTACAAAAGACTTGTAATTGCGTTTGTGTTTCGCTTATAGAGAACGACTTACGACAAAGCCGCCCCAGACAGGACTACGAGCTTCGCCGACATCGATTTCAGCAGAACGCGCGCGGATGAATACGCCAAAACGATAACCGGCAGGCAGCTCCGTAAGGAAACCGGCCCAGCCTTCCGCAACAATCGGATTCAGCTCGTCAAAATCGTAGGTAACCTCACTATCGCGAAATTGACCTTGCAATATGGCGTTGTACAATCGGGCCTTCAGGTTGATACCTGCATACAGATAGGCCTCGCGTTTTTCTGTCTTGGTGCTGGCATCAGGTGGGTTACCTATACTGATGTATTCAGCCGGATGCGGATTAAAGGTATGCCACGCGCGTTCTAGTCGGCCCCAACGCATGCCAAAACCTTCACCTGCGTCAGTGGTAAAGCCAATGCTGGCTTCCGAGTTTATGGAGAACTGCGTGGTGAGTCCCGGCCCACCACCTTCAATCAGTGTTTTCGCGACCGAGAAAGAATAACGCGCTGTTGGTTCGCCACCGTCTGAAATCTGGTTGTCCCAACCTTCGGGCTCATCACTGCCGATGACACTATGAATGCCACTTTGCACGGAGTCCGCTAATCCCAGCCCAAGAAAACCGAAGGTCAACACGGATTGATAAGATAATTTCTTTTCGGGCACAACGTGTTGAGCGGCATTGGCAACAAAGAAAAGACTGGCGTAGGGGTGATCATTAAAAATGGGTTCAGCGATAGTGATATCGCTGGGGGTAAACAAAGTGAATCCGAACTCTATGGAGTGTCGGGTCACGTGGTTTTGATTTACAAACAAACGCTCCAGACCCGTTAGACGTGTAATTCCCGCCCTCGCACGGTCAAGGCCAAACAACCAATCACGTGTACCTTCGCCAGTTATCGCCAAGGCCAGGCCACCGGTATAGTCCTGATCCCGCCCACCACCAGTAAGCAGGTCATTGTCGACATTAAGAGACCAGGCACCGATGCGAGGCGCTTTTTCGCCAGGCGCTGTAATCTCCGGTCGGGTTAGATCAAATTCGTTAGCGGGTGTGGTCTCCGCCGCCCGAGCAGCGCCCGCTGACAAACATAGAGCTGCCAGAACACTTAGGGTGCTTATCGTCCTGGGATTTTCAGATACCGAATAACCGAGACGAAATAAAGCCGGCAGGAACGACATAGATGTCAATTTCTAGACATAACTAACCGGTACTATAGGCGAAAAGTTTACGATTTTCTACATATCCGTAAGGTTACGGGTAGACTTTTCCCTCCGAGCTTGACCTCACAACCCGCCAGCCTCTTTCCGAGCAGCCGACCGAAAACACTCAACCCAAGGCAAAATCGAATCAGCGCCACTCGATAAATGCATTATTTTGCACTATCGTAATTGCACCACCCGCTACCCTTATGTTCCTTTTGAGACCGTAACTGAAACTTACAAGTGATTCTCGGTCCTAAACTGAGCCAGGCACGCAAACTCAATTTCATTCAAACACGTGACTTCAAACATGGACAAAATATCGATACCGGCAAACATATCGATCCCGGCAATAGCATTGATAACCTTGGGGTTCATGAGCGCTTGTGGATCAGGTGGCGATTCGGACTCCACGCTTGCTGAATCTGAAAGCTTGATCGATGGCGAGCCTATTGACACCATCAATTCACCTGCGGGGGATGAGAACACTGACACTAGCGCTCTTGAGAGCAATGGGACACTGCTACCCGCACTGTTTGCCACCCAAACAGATTTGGATCTAGAGTATGCGCAGTCAGGCGTAGACATAATCGAACGACTAAGCGATAGCTTTATTCTGCCTGAAGATATAGATGTGTTTTTTGTTGACTGTGGTACGGCAAACGCATTTTACATACCGCCTTCCATTTCGTTTGCCAACCCTGAAACCTCTGAAGAAGACAACGACACGCAAGATCTGCCACCTACTGAGTCCGAAGTCACTCAGCAACCTCGCAGTGCCGGCGGCTCCATTGTTATGTGTCACGAATTAACTCAACTGTTTGCGAATTTTTATAATGACAAAGACCAGGCAGTCAGTGCCAGCATTTTTGTTCTGATGCATGAGCTGGGGCACGCACTAGTCAATCAACTATCTCTACCAGTCTTAGGTATAGAGGAATCTTACGTTGATGGCTTTGCAGCCGTATTTCTAGGTGAAGCGGGTCTGAGCGAAGGGTCTGTGCTGGCTGGGTGGTTTTTTGGCAGCCAACCTGAAACACCTTTTTTTGATTCGCATCGTGCTGGCCCGCAGCGGCTGGGGGATCTAGCTTGCTGGGGTGTCGGTTCAGACCCTGCACTTCTTGACGACCCGATTATCAGCAGCATTGCACAACAACTCATGACAGGTGGTCGAAATTGCCCGGCCGAATATGCGCAACAACTGTCAGGCCTGACCGCCGTGCTGGGACCACATACCCCAGATGGTTTTCAGAATATATTTGCTGAAGGAGAGTTGTTTTAAGAGTCGTCTGACGTATATCGGCTTAATTAATACACTTAAGTCGACATACCTATTTTGGCTTTGACTAGCAATAAACAGAGTGCAAAACTCTTTACTTGGGGGGGAATTTGTGTAGCAGTTCAGTCGGTATATGACAATAATCGTCTGGACACCGCTGCAGTCGGTTTTGATGTTCCGGGTCGCTTTTGACGAAGTTTACAAGTGGCAATACCTCAACGACTATCTTGTCGCTATCAGCTCTAGAGTGGATAAAAGCACGCGCTGCATCAAGGTGTTTCTGGTTTTCGCTATAAACGCCAGTTCGGTATTTTCTACCTACATCACTGCCTTGCTTATTAAGACTGTACGGGTCAATGATCTCGAAAAATTCAGCCATGAGTTGCCCCATCGTTTGCTCAGCGATACAAAACTCAATGCGAACACATTCTGCGTAACCATCATAAGGGCCTGCCGTGGAATGACTTGAACCATTGGCTCGGCCCGCTTCCGTTGCTTTCACACCGGGTACGCGCCGGAAAAACTCCTGAACCCCCCAGAGGCAGCCCCCAGCAAAATACACTTCTTCGTTTTTCAACATGAAATGGCAGCCTGTGTTGTTCAGTAGCCCCTTGCGGAAACATGATACCAATGGAGATTCGCATCGCGGTCAACAGCCACCACCCTACAGCTACTTACATACGAGCATTTGAAAGCCAATGCCTACATCTCGGTTTAGCACCCGACAGAGCGAGAACCACATTTAACGTGTGTACTGACGCACTCTTACCTTAGCTGAATAGGGCTACAACGCAGAAGTACCAGTGAGCGTGGAGCATGACACTTGCTCCTGGATGCAATAAGAAACAACCAGTTTCGAGACCACGTGATCGCCCGTTTCGCGACATATTAGTCTAAAATTTGGCGGTTGACCTTACAAAACACCCTAGGAACAGTTTGTATGCGTGATTCGGATAGTGGAACTGCACCAAAGCCTGGCAATGAAAATACGCAATCCGGTGAGCTTTTGGGCTACGACGCAATAAACAACGGCGCGACCAATAAATCCACCGCATTTACACCCGAGGAGCGCCAAGCTCTGGGCCTCAGAGGCCTGCTGCCTTATAACGTTTGCGATCAAGAGTCGCAAATTACTCGCGCGTTAGAAAACATGCGCCGAAAGACGTACGATATTGAAAAGTATATCTTTCTCTCCGCTTTGCAAGGCCGAAATCAGCGCCTCTATTACCGTACGGTGATCGACAATATCGAAGAGATCATGCCGCTCATCTACACGCCGACAGTCGGTCAGGCTTGTAAAGAATTCGCACATATTTTTCGTCAGCCTAAAGGGTTCTACATCACACCCGATGACAAAGGCTCGATTCGAGAAATGCTGGATAACTGGCCCGGAGATGATGTACGGGTGCTTGTGATTACCGACGGACAACGCATCCTGGGATTGGGCGATCTCGGCGCCAATGGCATGGGCATTCCAATCGGCAAGCTCGCGCTCTACGTTGCCTGCGCCGGCATCGACCCCGACTATTGTCTCCCTGTCATGTTCGATGTGGGTACAAACAATCAAGAGCTATTGGATGACCCACTCTACCTTGGCTACCCACACAAACGCTTGGAAGGTAAGGACTATGACGAATTGATGGAAGAATTCGTAGTTGCCGTTCAGGACAAGTATCCCGGTGTACTCATTCAGTTCGAAGATTTTCTTACCCCCAATGCTTACAAACTACTCGATATTTATCGCGATAGAACACTCAGTTTCAATGACGATATCCAAGGCACAGCGGCGGTAACACTGTCAGGTGTTTATGCCTCTACTCGCATCAGCGGACACGACTTTAAAGATTTACGCATTATGTTTTTGGGCGCAGGGTCTGCTGCAACCGGTATCGGCGATCTGATGGTAGCGGCGTTTATGGAAGCGGGCTTGAGCAGAGAAGAAGCACAGGCACGCTTATGGTTTGTTGATCGAAAAGGCTTGGTGGTCAAGTCTCGCGAAAAACTGGCGCCACATAATGTGCCTTACGCACACGATCACGAAGCCATGGACTTTGAGTCAGCGATCGAAGATATCAAGCCGCATATCCTCATCGGCGCAACAGGCACACCTGGCATTTTTACCGAATCGGTCATCAAGGCGATGGTGGAACTCAACGAACGCCCCGCCATATTTGCGCTGTCAAACCCAACATCTCGCGCTGAATGCACTGCAGAAAACGCCTACCAGTGGAGCGACGGAAAAGCTATATTTACCAGTGGCAGCCCCTTTGATGCAGTGACCCATAACGGGAAATTATTAAAGCCAGGCCAAGGTAACAATGCCTACATTTTCCCAGGAATAGGCCTTGGTGCAATAGCATGCCGCGCCACCACCATTAGTGATGAGATGTTTCTGGCCTCAGCCCGCACACTGGCTGATATGGTCGACGCCCAGGATCTGGACACCGCTACGCTGTACCCGCCACTGACTGACATTCGTGAAGCGTCTCTAAATATCGCGGTGGCAGTGGCTGAAAAAGCGTACGAACAAAATCTGGCGCAGGAACCTAAGCCTGAAAACTTAAGAGAGTTTATTGCTGAGCAAATGTACGATGCAAGATACTAGCGTCGGGTGATTGAGCGACAAGATACTGCGAAAATATCAATTGATGGAAATGTCACACAACGCGAACTGCATGTTCTTTCAAGAGCATGCAGTGTTAAAACCGAACCCCCAGTAACACGCCCACCAGAAAGATAAAGCCTTCACCGACATCTTCTCCGTCAGTATCAACATTGATTTCGAACCCTGCCGCCGCTGAAGGCGTAATAAAGTATTTCGAACCCAGCGAACGGTGCCAGGAAATTTCCGCCGTGGGTTGCAGCACCGTGACATTGGTTCGCCCACTGACTTCTTCTGGAGTCCCGATATTGTTGCGCCAATCTAAAGAATTGAACCACACATCCGTTCGGAAGCTAAAGGCCAGACCAGTCAGGCCCGGTCGAAGATACCGTTTGTAGCCAAGGGTAAAGCCGGCTCCATCACCAGTTTCATCATCCTGAACCCCCTCATCCCTATGGTCTATCTCTTGAATACCGAGACGTAGATGCACAGCTTGCCGATCATCCAGAGCGAGTTCGAATCTGACCCCTGGGATAACGCCCGTTGGGTAGACTTGCAGTTCGAAGCTGATATCGCGATGTGGTGTTTCAGCGCTATGCAGAGTTGGAGCTGCCACCGTCGTTAACAGTACGAAGCCAAGACATACCCATCGACGCAATGAAAAGTGTTTTTTTAAATAAGACAAAGTAGTTCTACCTGTAGTATTTGCCCGCCGCATCATGTTTTCATCTACCGGAAGCAGAATCAACGACTGCACCTTATCAGCAAAAAATATCCTTGACTATCAATCGATCACTCATCGCTCGGCATTTCTGGTGCTTGGCGGCGAATCGGCAATATTTAACCTTTAGCAACCGCCAGCCGCACAGGCCGAGGCACCCCCACTCCCAGTTGATAGAACCCATGTGAGGGAGAAAAGGCTGACAACACTAGTGTAGGAGATACCGGCCAGTGCGGCACTTTACGATCAGGTATATCTGAAATTCAGCGCTTCCCTATTCGTGGGAAATGCCGAGACTAACTGGACAGGACCTTCAACCCATTCGACAGGAGTATGTGCAAAGCAGCGGCAGTGTCATGGAATTTCATTCACTATGCTCGGTACAACATCAAGCACTTACTGCAATTTAGACATCTCATACATTGTTTTACGCCCGCCAGACAGTTGCAATAGTGCAGAACTGCGACATGTCAAAGAAACATCACAACTTCACTGTGCTCAACAAATCATTTTCGACCAGGGAATGCAGCGTTGTCATATAGCCAGCACTACGCGCTGGCTGTGAGGTACCTGATGTCATGGCTACGACGACACCCGCTTCGGGGATGACGTGAATGAGTTGTCCACCATATCCGCGAGCATAGGCGATGTAATGACTACCTAGCGGTCGCAGGAACCAACCATAGCCGTAGGCATCATTGGACCAAGGCGATATAGTTCGAGGTGTGAAACTCTGCGAGACCCACTGTTCGGCCATAATCCGCTTGTTATCCCATTGACCACCCAAGCGATACAATTCGCCAAAACGCAGCATCTCTAGCGGCGACATTGACATCTCGTTGCCGCCAAGGAATCGCCCTTGAGGATCACGTGTCCATGGAGCGAACTCAATACCTATAGGCTTGCCAAGCCATTCACGAGTTAACGACAACAAACTATTGCCAGTCACCTCAGACAACAATGCACCCAGCACATGCCAGCCCGCAGTCGAATACAACATCCTGCCACCCGGCTCGGCTGTGAAGGGTTGCAGCAGTGCATAACGCACCCAGTCATCACTGGCCGCCCAACGCCCGTAGTTACGTCCGGATTGGCGTTCAAGTCCAATGCGCATCGTCAGGAAATCCTGCACACTCAACGCAGCCACACGTGGATCCGCATTGGCTGGCAACAGTTTAGGAGCAAGCTCACCAAGCGTAGCATCGACGTTGGCCAGCACACCACGCTCCAAAGCACAACCAACCAGTGATGCCACGACCGATTTCGACACGGATTTTACGTTAACAGCCTGAGCCACTGGTGGACCGCGAAAGGACTCTGCAAAAACAACTTCACCACGCTGCATAACGACAATAGCGTGCAAACGTTCCACCTTGCTTGCCGCATCAGCTAGTCGGTCGATGCTGTTTGCCGTTACCTCGAAACTCTCCGCCGCACTTTCATCTGTCGCAGCTATACCAGGCAAGCTTGCCGCCGAAAGAAAGGTTGCAGCGCTCTTTAGCCAATGTCTTCTGTTCATAAAAGCAAACAATAGTTATTGAATTATTTGGAATTGACGCTGTACTCAAACCATTAAGTAACATCGAGAAAGATCTGTTGCTTGCTCGCCTGCTACCGTAACGGTTCAATCTTGTAACGTCATGACCGTGACATGTAGTTGAAGAGTATAAATAATTTTGTAGTTCAATATTTAGCTGACAGTGTCACTACATCAGCTTGCATTTCTAGATATTGACAATCTCGATACCAACAATAGTGTTGAAATAGTAGAGAAAATAGGGACAGAGCATCACTTTGTGTCGACAAATTCCAGTGGATTAACGTTACATGTCGCAGTTCTATCGATAAAGAAATGTGATTAAACGACAGGTATCGCCACAACGCTGGTTAGGCCTATCAAACCAGGACTTGCAAGTGTCAAAATTGCAAACTCGCTTCAGAACTTAATACGCCAGTCGTGGTCATAGCCTATACCTCCCCATACACACCCCTCAAGAGCAAAATAGATGAAAATAACCATCGTTAGTTTCTTGCTGAGCAGCACATTATTTTTAACGTCTTTTGCCAATGCCGCCACGGCCGTCTTCGCGGGTGGCTGTTTCTGGTGCGTCGAGAAAGATTTCGAAGCACTTGACGGCGTCAGCGCTGCAGTGTCTGGCTTCACCGGCGGGACTGCCGAGAATCCTACATACAATGGTGACCATACCGGCCACTATGAGGCGGTCAAAATTACCTACGATCCAACGATTATCACGTACCAGCAACTGCTAGACCATTTCTGGGTGAATCACGATCCGTTTGACGGCATTGGTCAATTTTGCGACAAGGGCCCAAGCTATCTGAGCGCAATTTTCGTTGAGACAGAAGAAGAGCTCGAATTGGCAATACAGTCAAGGCAACGGGTTGTCGAACAATTTGCAGGTCAGACAGTAGTTACACCAATATTGCCACTAAACACTTTTTATCCCATTACCGGAAATGAAATCCACCACCAGGATTTTTACAAGAAGAGCCCGATCCGCTACAACGCTTACCGATATGCTTGTGGTCGTGATAAGCGGTTGAGAGAAATTTGGGGTGAGGACGCTACGGTATAGCAATTGCCTACACCCGCTTTGACCTTATCATAGCTATGTGCCGCTTAGTGATCCTGAGCCTACACGCCGATTCTTGACACTCGACTCCAGATTATAAATCTGCATAAGAAACAACTGCAGTAAAACAGTTATTGTCCAGTTATCGGATTGAACTCAAATGCCCCAATATCGAATTGTTCGACACCATTCTGATCACCATCTAGAGCGAAAATCAGCATATCTGCCGAAGGCATCTTATCCGCATTGACAAAATTCGTGTAAGGCCAATAATACGGAAATGGTTCGGTGCCTTTGTCAATCGCCGGGGAAGATGCCATGAGTGAATAATCCCCATTTTCAGGGTTCTTGAATTGAGGATCAACATTCAAGTCAGTCTTTTCAATAGCAACAGCATTGCTGTTGTTCATCTCTGCAGTCAGCAAGGACATCCTGCTACTGTTGAATACAAGGTTCCTAGACGAAGTCAATCCGTCAGCCTCTATCCCCGTATGAAATAGACCTGAGTCGTATTCGAGAATCATGCCTGCCCCATAGATAATATTGTTACGAAACTCTGCTTTGGGTAGGCCGAAGTCTCCGATAAAACGGAACAAGTTCGGATTGTCCACAAACGTGTTGTTATTAAAGATGGACGATGACGCTGTGCTGACATTCCTCCCCCTATAATAAAGACTCACTAGCAGCAATTGTTCGCAGTGGTTATTCAAAAACAAATTTCGTTCAAAAAATTGCGGCGTATCAAACCCGGCAAGCTCATCATAGAAAATCAGATTGTGACAAATACTGTTTTCTGCAACGCCGAAGTTTGCGATCTTGTTGTTGAGCAATCTATAACCTCTTCCGTCTTGCGATTTAATCAGATGCGTGACTTCATGAGGAATTCCGTCAACCGGCGTGATTAGCCCGTTACTAATCGTCAGATTTTCATCACCGAGCGCCACAATTGGTGCGCCGGTTGTCTGGAAATCAATGTTATTTATCGTCATTCTAGGGCCGGTATTAATAATAGCCGGGCGATCTCTATCTCCGGTAACCAATATCGTCCTGCCCCCTATTGAAGCCCCTTCGAGATTGATACTTCGATAATTTAAATCAAGGGAACTGTTGTAAGTTCCAGCAGGAAGAACAACAGTATCACCATCAGCAGCAGAATCAATCAGCGCTTGAATGGCACTGCTGGACTGCCGATACAGAATTCTTGTTGCCGAAACATTATTATTCCTCTCTCGCTCGACATAGTTACTTGTGAGTTCGAATTGAATTTCCTGATCTGACGGCGACAACAGGAAGAATTCTGCATTCAGAGTAAGCATGTCGGTATTGACCACCTCCTCCATCGTGCAGCTGACGTTAAACGTCCCTACACATCGGGAGATCAATGGTTGACTCCCACTGGAGATGAAATCAGCGTCGATAAATGCCATACCTTCAGGCACCTGAAACTCGATGGTGACGTCAGCGGGGGGATGATCGACAATCTGAGAAACTCTGGCAGTCATTAATAATGAGTTTTCAAGGTTTGCCACCATAGATTCTGGCGATGCCACTTGAAAGTCAGGCAATACAATATGCTCAGGATATGGTTCCAGCAACAGTTCGTAGGGGTGCAGAACATGCGAAATGGCCATATCATTTTGTTGATTTATGTCATTTTCCGCACTAAGGAGATTCGCAGTAATTGTTATCTCATCGTCAGTCATGGTTAACACAGGGAGTACAAATGCAATGCTTGATAGCTCTCTACTTGTTCCCATGTGTTCTACATTGGCGTTTTCATAGTCGTAAGTGCAATAAAGAGTATTTGTGGACTCGGCAACTGTACAGCCTGATGGCAAGTTGCCAACATCCCAACTACTACCGCTTTCGGTGGATAGATTTATTTCGACTACAGAATCTCCCTCCACAACCAAATCGGTCAGTTTACTTATAGTGACAATCGCCCTTAAGCTCGTATGAGCTTGATCTGGAATATATTCGCCTACCATATCAACATCGACACTCTGGTCGAGCGCAAGCGGTTGGAACGTGGGTGAACCGGGTGTTTGCAACAACTGATAGCTTTGCAAAGGAGTCAGTGAAGTTTGAAATCTCGCAACATTCGCATCATCAGGATCATTTCTATCAAGAGAAGACGATGCATCTTCGACGCCGTTAGGTATCCCATCATTGTCATCATCACCAATATCAGACAGTGATCCATTTATGAAACTGCTTATATTTACACGTATAGGCACTGGCGGCAAAGTGTCGTTTTCATAGAAATTCAGCTCAACAAACGAAAGATCCAACAGCCGAAATGCGGGATCAGTGTTTTTTATCGTCTTGGTCGTGAGTGTCAGCTTTGAAGCAGATGCGCCATTCAATTCAATAGCGCCATAGTTCTCATTAGCAGCCGGCAGATCATCTATTGTTAATTGCAAGGCGCCAGTTGAAGCAGCTTGAAGAAAATCTATAGGACTAATAGAAATACGTAATTTTTCCTCGGTTTGGACGTCTACTCGACCATAATCAGAATGGTAAATGCTCCCATCAAAGTGATTGGCATGTATATACGGATTGGTATGCGGCTGGGCATCGTGAACCGAGTTCGTAGATTCACATCGTCTATTGTCGACAGGCCAATCGGCCATCTTACGAAATTTATCATAAAGAATGTGCGTATCATCATCGACATCACTAATTAAAAATGACACTTCTTCAAGATAGTTATCCGCGCACACATTGCTATCTCTGATTGCACCTGAGAACAAGAATTCCTTACCACCAAGCTTCATTCTAATATTGTTAAACCCATACCATTTGTAGTCGTATGCTTGTTCGCCGAATTTTCCAAGTACGAGTACTTCACCCGAGATAATGGTATTCCCAGTATTACAACTATCAAGAAAAGCAAGTTGCAGTTGCAAGGATTCACTCGTATCTGCAAGGTAGCTAGTGCTGTGCCATCTCTCACCACTATGAGAGCACTGAGCCATATACTCCTCAGTACGAGATGTTGATGTGAAAATTGAAGATGCTGTCATAATTTCTCTGACAATGTCTTCGATCGACAAACTGTTTTCGATCCCAGTGCCTGTATCCTGATAATCAAGTAATCGCTTTTCTGTCAAGAGATCAATATAATTACCTGCGTTGTTGCGATCGATCAATGCGAGTTCTCGAGACCCTGCATACTGATCTCTCGCTCCTTCGGACCAATCATCAAGGATTGCATTGACATCCGTTTCAACGAGTCGTAGCTGCTCTTCGAAGGTAGGCTCAGCCGGACTTGCGGCAACCGGTGCATCGGCCTCACCAGATCCACCACCGCATGCTGTCAAGACAAGTGACAAAACAAAGGTAAGAAAAAATTGCGAACGCATCGTGCGACTTCTGGCTAAATGACCATTCATGTCATTGTTCTCGCTGGTCTAAACAGGTTTCTCTACAATGCTATCGACGGAATCACCCCTCCCTTTAGGCGCGGTACGGGCACCTAGGTGTTGCAACATGCGAGAATTTGAAATCTGGTAGACGGAAGACGACGTTTTCCGATCTATTCCTTTGCTTCAGATCCTATTTCCTTTTTGGTTCAAAAGTCTCAAACAAACCCTGACCGGCTTTATCATTTAACATACCAATGACGTTACCCATCTTACGATTTTGGAAAAAATTCGCAGTATTTCAGGCGTGAAAAAAAGAGAATACGGGCATACTAAACTAGCTGGATTTCACCCCTGATCAGCTATGATCTCTTTCACCGAGCAACTCTATTTTGTAGATCCTAACCAGAGGACGATTTAGCGTGAACTTTGATTCCAGAGAAACGGTAGATCAGGACCAGCCGGGTGCAAGCAAAACAATTGCCGATTTACCCCTGATTGATTTCAACGACGCTGGCTATCTGGCCGAACCGTTACCCACATTGGCAAAATACGCCAGTCAATGGAAACTTGGCCGTTCCAGCCGTGGTCTCGAAGTGCTTGACTACGACCTGTGCCGTGAAGTGATGGTTTCGAGCAAATTTGGCACAGGTCATCCCCGACTAATGGATGTGATCGGTCTTCCTGAAGGGCCAGCGTTACACTATAAACGCAACTCCATATCGTTTCACAATCGCGGCGAAACTCGGAGGAATCTTCGAGCACCTTTGAACCGCACTCTAGGAATGAAAGGAGCCCAGCGATTCCGCGTTGATATCAAACAAGTCGTGCAACAAACAATCGACGAAATTCCGAGTGATTCAGAGGTCAATCTGATTACAGCACTGTGCGATCGCATCCCATCACGGGTCTATTGCTATTGGCTCAATGCGCCTCTTGAGGATGCGGAATTTGTGTCTCGCACCTCGCACACGGTGCAGCAAGTACACACCCGTAACCCGGAACATACCAAAGCGATCACTAAAGCATTTGAAGATCTTCTCGTTTACGTTGATACACGCATCGAAGCTGCAATTAAAAACCCTGGTGACGATCTCCTGTCAGAGCTGATACAGGCTACTGAAGATGGTCAAATGACACACGATGATTTGCGCAACTGGATCGTCAAGCTCGCTGAAGCCAACACCGACAATTCTTCACACCAAATCGCTATTGCAGTCATTGAACTAGCGTCTCGACCCGACTTGTGGGCGAGCTTGCGTGAGGATCCTTCGCTGATTCCCGCGGCGCTGCGCGAAGTGATGCGTTTTCATCCGCGGTCGTTGTCTACTTCGCGTGAAGCAATGGAGGATGTGGTGATGGACGGTGTACTTATTCCCAAAGGAGCGGCGGTGTTCGCGAACATCGGCGCGGCACATTGGAACCCAGACCACTTTCCTGAGCCTGAACAATTCAATATTCATAGACCAACAATACCAGCGCATCTGAACTTTGGCGGAGGCAGTTTTTCATGTATTGGTCGATTTGCAGTGACGATAGAAATTGAGGAAGTTATCGCTTACCTAACTGCGAAGTACAGTGGACTGGAAATTACACGATCTGAATTCAGTCATTCCCCTATGTTCACATCCGTCAACACGCTGGACGTTGTGTTAAAACACTGACCGGACATAGTCTTCAAGGACAGCACGCTTAACTGTGCGAGTATGGCGACCATGAGCTTGAGAAAAGCAGCGCAGTCATAGGTCATGACTTCTCCAAATATGTGTTTGTGGTGTTAGATTGATTCGACAATAGCCAGCGTCATTAAAATATTGAATCTAAATATTGAACCGGTTAGCTCACTATCGTTTTATCTTTTGGACTTAAGCGACTTACCAAATCCGTGCCGGTCTCGATGATGCCCACCATGCGCTCTTCCAGGCGTGTCATTTCGGCCAAAGGACCTTTTAACATTTCGGCTTCATCGCCAAGCTTGCCCAACGAGAGATAGAGGTGTTCAGAATTCGAGATTTGATCTTCTGCATTAGCGACCACCGCACGTAGATCCTCGAGTAACTGGGATGCTTCCGGGCTAGCGTTGATTCCTGACAGGGTTTCGTCCAGGTTGGCAATCGAATGCTTGACCGAGTCGAACCAAGCATTGGACAGTCGAGGTTCCCGTTTTGCTCGGAACATTGCGTCGCGCTCAAGAGATCGAGAGCGGGATACGACACCATCAACTTGCGTACGCAAATCCCCTTGAACCTGAAGTATATCGTCATTAACGTCAACGACTCGGTTCAATACCAGGCTTAGCTCCTCGACCAACCGTCCAATGCGATCAAGAAATACGTTCAGATCGCGTGCCAGCACACCAAATTCATCAGAGGTTCGCACCTCAGCGCGTTGACCCAGATCGGTGTAGGCCTTGGATAATGAGCTGACCACTGAGCGTAAGCGCAGCAAAGGCTCCATCCGCGAGCGCAAGATTAGAAAAAGCAGCACGGAGTGCATGATGATTTTGCCTACCGCCAAGCCGAGCGTGAGCTTGACATCCTCGAACCAGAGTTCAAAATCGCGGCCCAGATAATTACGCACAGTTATTGTACCCAGCACGTCACCCGCTTCCACGTTGGAGTGACAGCTTGTGCACGTGGACTCGGCTTCGACATCAACCGCAGCTGCTTTGTGTGTACCGTCAGCCATAACGGCGATAGGGATGCCTACGGGTGAGTAGCCAAAATTCTGCTCAATGGCGGCGGAGGTTGCGGGCGATGGCTCAATAGCGATCTCGTAGCCAAGTTCTCGCCAGTTTTGGTCAAGGATCGGATACAACGCACTCGCAGCGACCGGGCCACCAGAATTTTTCATGATCGAAATGACATTATCTGCCAGCTCCTGAGCCACCTCCTCTGCTTGGGCTACTCCATTAGATTCATAATCCCAATACACCTTACCGGCCTTAAGAGCAAATTCCAGGATCGTGACCAAGAGTAAAACAAGAAAAAAATCCTGGATCATGAGGATCAAAAAGGACTTGTCGAAGCGACCAAGTGTTTGATCCGATTGTTGTTGCATTGTGAAGCTTTCCGATTAAAATCCGGGTGAATTATAGAGGGCAAGGCTAGAAATAGGTTTCCAACAATTTCTAAAACATATTTCACTATTCAAGATTGTTGTGACAATAATCAATATCAGTAATTCAGCCATATGGGCAGACATTGGAAAATGCTCTGATCCGCATTTCCTGTACTAACCCAGGTGATGGCTAATCACTCAATTTAATTGCCAAACAGCCAACAGAACTATTTCATAGACCATTTTCTGATTGTCTCTATGAGCAGCGGATGGGGAAATGAAACGTAAACGATAATCTTAGATTCTACCCACGCAATCACTTGTACCGGGCCAATCGCTTGGTACAATAGATAATAAACACAAGCGAGACAGTAAATCCGTGACTAAGCCGACTGAAACCGATCCTGTAAAAAACGGTACCGATGCCTTTGATGCCAGCGCCAAAGAGGAGCAATTGCGCGAAGAATCTTCGAGTTGGGATACCTCTACACCGGTAG
>CAYULV010000052.1:16385-18483 GCA_964445655.1 uncultured Granulosicoccaceae bacterium
AAAGAGGAGCAATTGCGCGAAGAATCTTCGAGTTGGGATACCTCTACACCGGTAGATGCCGAACCGGGCGATATTCCGGTTATCGATCTACAAGAGTATTTTGAAACAGGTGACAGGCAAGCACTGGATCGCATAGCGCAGGAACTGCGGCAAGCTTGTGAGGAAACCGGTTTTTTATCGATAGTCGGGCACGGTATTTCTCAAGCAGAGATTGATGCTGCCTTTGAGCAAACACAGCTGTTTCATAATTTACCACTTGAAACAAAGCGGGAAATTTTAATGGATAGGCCGGATTGGCCGGTAGGTGGTATGGGGTATTTGCCGTTAAAGAATCGCAAGCTTCCAGCTCGTGATAATGGCAATGTCAACGAAGCCTTTATAGTGAAGATCGATGACGAACTTGGCATGGATAGCAACCAGTGGCCTCAAGCTCAACACGTGCCACAGTTTCGTCAGATAGTTGAGAAATACGCCCGCAGTATGGAAAGCCTGGGTAAGAGAATGTTACCGGTTTACGCCCACGCGCTGGATATGCCAAAGGATTTCTTCGATGAAGCCTTTGTCAAACCGCTTTATCGATTACGGATGACACACTATCCAGCCGTTGCGATAGACCCCGAAAACCAGTTCGGTATCAACCCACATGTGGATACCAGTTTTTTTACCATTCTGGCCCAGAATCAGCCAGGGTTAGTGATTTACAGTGAACGTCGAAAAGTGTGGATAAACGCACCCATGATTCCCGGTGCCTTTATCGTCAACACTGGCGAATTGTTAAAGCAATGGACAAACGATCGTTTTCTGAGCACCCGCCACTTTGCCAACAACAACGACAGCTCGGCCTCTCGCTATTCAATACCTTTTTTCTTCAATGCCAACCCTCATTACAAAATGACTTGCGTCCCTTCCTGTTGTAGTGATGAAAATCCTGCCAAATACCCACCTATTTCTTATGCGGAGAGTCAAGGTGTGGTGCAGGGGGAGTAAGTCGTTCAAGTAAAAACCTCGAGTGCTGCCATCGAAACCCTGTACGGCGAGATTCAAAATAGACTGTACCGATGGAGCAATAGCGCGCTGATCGAAAACGTCCGATTCTAGGGGTGTGTTTTGACTACCGAAGTAATAAAACGGAACCTACTTCAAAAGCTAGGAGGCGATACCTCACCCGCAGGACCTTCAACAGACCTGGAACGCGTACTCGCCACCCAATCAACCGACGTGACGCGCACACTCGCCCGCGTACAGAGTTCACAAAAAAGCGTTGTACCGTAAACGATTTCCACGCATGGGATAATGCCCGAGGTCGCGGTACTCTCTGACGGGCAGCTGTGGTAAGGTTTATTCGCATATACGCAATTCAGCTTCGCATTCAGAACGTTAAACCCGACTACCTCCTCGTGTATAAAGCCCCACCGCAATCCATATTACCGCTGGATAATATCCTGCCGGAAGAACCCCTGTTGATGATGGGGGCCGGGCCAGTACCCATCCCCGCCAGAGTCGCCGCTGCAAACTCTATTGTGATTAATCACCTGGGGGATACGATGGCGCAAATTATCGATCAGGTAAAAACGTTGGCGTCGTACGTTTTTCAGACTGACTCGGCACGTATTCTGGGAGTTGCGGGTCCTGGCTCTGCAGCGATGGAAATGGCAGTGGCAAACCTGGTAGAACCCGGTGATCGCTGCCTGTGTCTTTGTAACGGTTTTTTTAGTAATCGCCTGGCCGAACTCGCCGAGCGTGCAGAGGGTAAGGTCACTCGCTTAAATGCAGAATCGGGATCCTCAATCACAGTAGATGCCTTTCAGCATCATCTCAACATCCATAAGCCCAAAATCATCACTGTTGTACAGGGGGAAACCTCCAATACCGTGTGCAATCGCAATCTGATCGAGATCTGCAAGATCGCACGTGCACACGACTGCCTGATCATCGTCGACGCGGTTTGCACCCTGAGTACCATGCCTCTGGACATGGATGAATGGGGAATCGATGCAGTGATAACTGGCGGTCAAAAGGGCCTGAGCTCTATCCCCGGTGTATCACTGGTCGCGTTTTCGGAACGCGCATGGCAGACAATTCAAACCCGTAAATCCCC
>CAYULV010000053.1:0-18480 GCA_964445655.1 uncultured Granulosicoccaceae bacterium
CCTCCTCGCCATCGGTCAGCGCCAGGACGAAGCAGCATTTGCTGATGTCTACAGCTACTACGGCGGCCGGGTCAAATCCTTCCTGATGGGCAAAGGCATGGCTGAGCAAATCGCCGAGGAATTGACACAGGAAATCATGCTGACGATCTGGCGAAGAGCAGAAAGTTACGATCCTAAAAAAGCTGCCGCCAGCACCTGGATATTCACCATTGCGAGAAATCGTCGCATCGATTACCTGAGAGGCAACTCTCGCATTGAGGTCGAGCTGGACGACGAAATGCTCGACATCGAGACGACAGATGAAGACACCCAGGCCAAATATGTCAGCGATGCCCAGGCAGCCGAACAACTCAAGCAGGCGCTTGCTACTTTGCCGCAGGAACAGCGGCAGGTCATGCACCTTTCTTACTTTCGCGGACAGTCGCATGGCGCAATTGCGGCCTGGCTGGACCTGCCGATTGGTACCGTAAAATCCCGCATTCGACTGGCCATGCAGGCTGTGCGAGCGCAACTTCAAGACGAGTCAGAAAAATTAAGATGAGTATTTCTCACCATTTGACCGATGAAACTTTGCAAGACTATGCCGCAGGCAGTCTTAGCGAATCGATGGAAACTTTGATTGCCTGTCATTTGACCGTCTGCCAACACTGTCGAGCACGTTCGGCGATGGCTGACAATATCGGCGGAACGATACTTGAAGTTGAAGAAACAAGCAGCGTCACGACACCGGTTAGCGATATATTACAGCGCGCAAAGCTGACTCAGACGGCTAGCCATTACGCCATAAAGAAAAAACCAATTGCAGACGATGTACCTCGTCCACTGGGGCGCCTGCTTCCGTCCCGGCTTGAAGAGCTGGATTGGAAACGCATGGCTCCAGGTATCAAACAGCACAATCTGACTGACAAACACCGCCGCGAAGGTGCGTTCAAATTGCTGCATCTGTCACCCGGTGTTGTGCTGAGTGCTCACTCACATAATGATCGTGAGCTGACCTATGTCGTGAGGGGCTCCTATCAGGATGAAATTGGACGCTTCAAGGCAGGCGACATAGCTGATCTTGATGGTCATGACGTACATCAGCCGGTGGTTGACACCTCTGAGCCATGTATCGCCCTGATTGCCACCCATTCTCCTGTAAGATTTCAGGGAATGTTTGGCAAGATCATCCAACCTTTTGTCGGAATCTAGACCCTCCTCACCCAAATCCGCCTCCATCGGCGAAACCATGATGCTCTGGTGGGGGCGATTGTCTCCCCTCCCGGGAGGCAGAACTCTGTTCAGTCTGTTGGTCGGGCTGCTTATTCCGTATACAGGCACGATGCGATCACGCGTCCTGACCCTGGTACCTGGGCATGCACAAGTTTTGTTGCGGGATCGACGCCATGTACGTAACCATCTCCGCTCGGTACACGCCATCGCGCTGGCCAATGTCGCTGAATATTCAACCGGTCTCGCCGTGTTGTCAGGTATGCCCGGTGGTTTCAACGGGATTCTGGTAAAGCTTTCGGTGGACTACACCAAAAAAGCTCGTGGCGACCTGCTGGCCGAGTGCAAGACAGAGGTACCAGAGTTCAAGGAACGAACCGAGGTGCCAGTCGTATCAGAGATTCGCGATTCTAGTGGCGACATTGTGTGTACAGCAACTGCGACCTGGTTGATCGGACCTCAAACATGACCAATATTCAGCTGACAGAAAATCCTATCTGCAAAATGCTCGATATTGAAGTCCCACTTTTTTGCGGGGCCATGTACCCCTGCAGCAATCCGGAATTGGTGGCCGCTGTATCAGCTGCCGGTGGTATGGGGATAGTCCAACCGATGTCCTTGTCATATGTTCATGGTCACGACTTTCGCGATGGCTTGCGCCTTATCCGTTCCTTGACAGACAAGCCCATCGGTTTGAATCTGATCATCGAAACAAGCTCCAAAACGTATCTGAAACGGACCCGTGAATGGACATCAATAGCGCTTGAAGAAGGTGTTGAATGTTTTGTGACAGCGCTAGGCGACCCGAAATGGATTGTGGATATGGCTGATGGCAGCGATACAGTCATTTTCCATGACGTGACCAATGCACGATTTGCGCAGAAAGCCTTTGACGCAGGAGTTGATGGATTTATTGCCGTGAACAAGCGAGCCGGCGGGCATGCAGGTAAGATTGCAGCAAAAGAGTTACTTGACGAGTTGCAAGGCTTTGGCAAGCCTGTCATTTGTGCCGGTGGTTTAGGCACAGCCAATGATTTTCAAAGTGCTTTGGCCATGGGTTACGCAGGTGCGCAGCTGGGCACGCGGTTTATTGCATCGAACGAATGTACCGCGCACGCCGACTACAAACAGGCGATTGTCGCGGCAAGCGAAGAAGATATCGTATTGACTGAGCGCTTGACTGGCGTACCTGTGGCGATTATCAACACACCGGCCATTCAAAAAACCGGAACCCGTGCAGGCCCCATCGCTCGCATGATGCTCAAAGGGCGCAAGACACGTCACTGGATGCGAACTATCTATTCACTGATGTCGGTCTGGAAGCTTAAAAAGGCCAACGAGGCAGGTTCGGGTTATCAGGATTACTGGCAGGCGGGCAAGAGTGCTGGGGGTATTCATGGCATCAAACCTGTTGCCGACATTGTGTCTGAATTCAAGGCAGTACTTTAGCGCAGCTATCCGGCCCTTGCGTCCATATAGCTACCATCGAGAACAGCTTGCCACCACGCGGGATTGGTCAGATACCAATCAATCGTTTTTTCAATACCTGTTTCAAAACTGATCAATGGCTCATAACCAAGTTCGTTTTTTATACGGGTCGTGTCGATTGCGTAGCGGAAGTCGTGGCCAGCGCGGTCTGTCACATAGGTAATCAACGAATCACTTGGTTTGTTGTTTGATGCTGGACATTCGGGGTAGTCGTTTCGCAACTGACTATCTGACTCGAAGCGCTGATCAATCAAATTGCAAACGAGGTTGACGATATCAATATTGGTCCACTCATTGACCCCACCAATGTTGTAAGTCTCACCTGACATGCCATTATCAAGCACTCGTTCGATTCCGCGAGCGTGGTCTTCGACATACAGCCAGTCCCGAATATTCTTGCCATCTCCATAGATCGGCAACGCTTTTCCATGCAGGATATTGATGATCACCAAGGGGATCAATTTCTCTGGAAAATGATAGGGACCATAGTTGTTGGAACAATTGCTGGTGGTTACATTCATGCCATAGGTGTGGTGATAGGCACGAACGAGGAAGTCGGATGATGCCTTGCTTGCTGAATACGGCGAGTTCGGCGCATAGGCCGTGGTCTCGGTAAACGCTGGATCCTCAGTGTTAAGACTACCGTAGACTTCATCGGTCGATACATGGTGAAAGCGATGATTGTCTGGTGCTTTCGCTTCAACGAGCCAGACCTGACGCGCGGCCTTCAAAAGAGAATGTGTACCGAGTACATTGGCTTCAATGAAGGCATCAGGACCTTCGATAGATCGATCAACATGACTTTCCGCGGCAAAGTGCACGATGGTGTCGAGCTGATGATCACGAAGCAAGGTCTTTACAAGCTCGGTGTCGTTGATGTTGGCAACGACCAACTGGCACTTGTCATCGAGCATGCCTTCAAGGTTGGCGCTATTGCCAGCGTAGGTCAGTGCATCGATGATAACGATCGTATCGTCGGCATGAACATTACGCCAATAGCGAACAAAGTTAGCACCAATAAATCCCGCAGCGCCGGTGACGAGCATGCGTCGGGGTGAGCTGGCATTTGCCATTATTCGAGTTCCTTGAGCATGGCGCGCAGGTCGCTTCGCCAGTGCGTGACATGCAAATCCAGGGCTTCGCTGGTGCGACTGATGTCGAGAACACTGTAGTAAGGTCTCACCGCATTAGTCGGGTACTGATCAGTGCGCAAAGGTTTGATCAAGGTGGTCGTGTCCAGCAGCCCCAGCGCAACAGCCTCCTCCGAGATCGCCACCGCAAAGTCATACCAGCTGGCGACACCACCACCGGTCCAATGGTGTATACCGGTCGTTCGCTTGAGGGTTGCCGACCACAGAGCGCCTGCCAATGAACTCGCCCAGGTGGGCGAACCGATCTGATCGCTGATGATACCGAGTTCATCACGCTCCGCCATCAACTTGAGCATCGTCTTGACGAAGTTGTTGCCGTTTGACGAATAGACCCAGGCTGTTCTGACGATCACACTGCTGTTCGGCATGGCTGAGGTCAAGACTCTCTCACCTTCGAGCTTGGTTTTACCATAGACACTGACCGGCCCTACCGGCGCGTCGACTTTGAACGGCGAGCCATCGCCAGCACCAAAGACATAGTCCGTCGAGATATGAACGATGTGAGCATTAATGGGCTTCGCGGCTGCAACCAGATTAACCACACCGATCGCATTTATGGCATGGGCAAGTTTGCTCTCTTCCTCTGCCTTGTCGACGGCGGTGTAGGCGGCAGGATTAATAATGACATCCGGCTTCGCCTTTGCAATTGCATCTTTGACGGCATCAGCATCCGTGATATCAAGTGATTCGGCCGATGAGATCGAGACACCGTCCGGACAGCTACGCAATAGCTCCCAATGCAATTGACCAACCGGACTGCCAGTGATGAAAACGTTCATCATGTATAGGTATCACATTCGTTAAAAAGGAGCCCGGCCTTGTCCTTATCCGCCAGTTGCGGTGTCAAATCATTCAATGGCCAGTCGATCCCGACATCAGGATCGTTCCAGATAAGGCTGCGCTCATATTCAGGGGCATAAATATCGGTGCACTTGTATTGAAAATCGGCAGTCTCTGAAAGCACCAGGAATCCATGGGCAAATCCGGGTGGTACCCAGAGCTGTCGCTTGTTCTTGTCGCTGAGTTCAACACCTACCCATTGGCCGAACTGCGGAGATGATTTTCGCATGTCGACAGCAACGTCAAAAACTTCACCTTGCGTGACGCGAACCAGTTTGCCTTGCGGATGTTTGATTTGATAGTGCATGCCGCGCAGTACTCCGCGCGCCGAACGGCTGTGATTGTCCTGCACAAAGTTCTGTTCGATACCGTGTTCAGCGAAGGCTCTCTGACTCCAGGTTTCCATGAAGAATCCGCGCTCGTCACCGAACACGGTGGGCTCGATGATCTTGACGTCGCTCAGGGATGTTTCAAGGATGCGCATCACACAGTGAATAGCTCAGGAATCCCCTACCGGCAAGCACGGTCTGTTCCAGACCGAGTGTTCAGGTTCATTCAGTCACGCATACGATCCCCAGCTGGATCATAAGCGGCTTTGAGACCCGCTCTGGCTATGAACAGCTCGCCACCGACGTCAATCGACCAGCGCTGTGCAGCCAGCCAGTCGGCGGTGATTTTTTCCTGACTTTTGACGTAGCCGAGGCCAACCGAGGCACCGAGGGAGTGCCCGTAGTTCCCCGACGTCAGGTATCCAGCACAATGATCGCCTTGCATGATCGGTTCATGGTGGTACAGCAATGGCTGGCCGTCGTCGAGAACAAACTGCACGAGACGCTTGTTCAAATGCGCACCGCTTTCCTTCTGCCTGGCGATCGCATCATAGCCAATGAACGGCGTGGATTTATCCATGGCACAGACAAAGCCGACACCTGCTTCCAGCGGCGTATCCTCATCGGCCACATCATGACCGAAGTGCAGGAATTTCTTTTCGATGCGACAGCTATCCAGGGCATGCAAACCTGCGAGTGTCAGTCCGTGGGACTGCCCTGCTTCGAGTAACTTGTCAAAGCCTGCAATGGCCATCTCTGCTGGCAGACAAATTTCCCAACCCAATTCGCCAACAAAGGAAACTCTGGTTATTCGAATCGGCACATAGCCGAGCTCGGCTTCAATGCTGCGGCCGAACGGGAACGCGTCGTTGGACAAATCAATACCCAATAACGGTTCAAGCATGGCGCGGCTGTTCGGCCCCATGATGCCAAAGATCGCAAATTGCGAGGTGATATCAGTGACGGTGCAATGACAATCGTCGTCGATATGTCTGGCCAGCCAGTCAAGATCCTTATGCGTCGTGGCCGCGGCACTGATGACCATGAAGCGTCGCTCATCAAGACGCGTGACCGTCAAGTCCGCTTCAATGCCCCCTCGCTCATTGAGCCAGTGGGTATAAACGATCCGGTTCGCCGCGACATCCACGTTGGCACTACAGATACGTTGCAGGCAGTTGACCGCATCGCGACCTTGTACCAGATATTTGGAGAAACTGGATTGGTCGAACAAGGCCAGTGACTCGCGTGCAGCTCGGTGTTCTGCGGCCGAATATTCAAACCAGTTCTGACGGCCGAAACTGTATTGATATTCGGGCTTGACGCCTTCGGGGGCAAACCAGTTAGGACGCTCCCAACCTGCAACCTGTCCAAAGCAGGCACGGTTTTCAACCAGACGCTGATGCGCCGGAGACAAGCGAATGTTGCGGCCGGTTTCAAATTGGCGAAATGGGTAGTGATTGTCGTACAACAAACCCAGTGATTCTTCTGCGCGATCGGCGGTGAACGCACGTGTGCCCATAAACGGGTACATGCGTCGAATATCGTTACCCCACAAGTCCAGCGGACAAAAGCCGTTATGCATCCACTCGGCGCAGACCTTGCCAAGCCCACCAGAGCTCTGGATGCCGACCGAGTTGAGCCCCGCAGCGACAAAGTAGCCTTGTACCTCAGGTGATAAACCAACATGAAATTGATCATCAGGGGTGAATGATTCGGGGCCACAGAAAAAGCTGCGCCAGCCAACGTCCTGCAGCATCGGCACGCGGATCATCGCATCCTCGAGTACCGGCATGAGTTGCTCCTCCATATGACCGGGTAACTCATCGAAGCTGAAGTCTTCAGGAATACCTTGCTGTCCCCAGGCTCGCGCTTTTTTCTCAAAAGCACCGACCAGAAGACCACCGGCATCCTCTTTTATATAAATGCATTTGTCATGGTCACGAAGGACAGGCAAGTCTGTTGTAACCGATTCATGTTTTTCGGTGACGGCATAGTAGTGTTCGCAAGCATGTAGCGGTATGTTCACCCCACTCATCTTGCCAAGCTCTCGTGCCCACATGCCCCCGCAGTTGACAACAAAATCAGTATCGATACGCCCCTGATCTGTCACGACGCCTTTAACTTGGCGATTTTGAATATCGACATCAATGACCTTGACGCCTTCAATGCACTTGGCACCACGCAATCTCGCACCCTTGATAAAAGCGGTCGTAATTTCTATCGGGTTTCCTTTACCGTCATGTTCGACAAAGGTTCCACCAATTAGACCGCTGGTATCAATCAATGGGAAAAGATTGCCGATCTCTTGCGGTGTGACTTGATCAACACGAGTCACGCCAAACGCGTTGTTCATTGAAGCGACGCGGCGCAATTCTTCCCAACGATCTTCACTATGCGCGATGCTCAGACTGCCCACCTGACGGAAGCCTGTTGACTGTCCGGTTTCTTCTTCAAGCTCACCGAGCAGACGCATCGAGTATTCTGCCAAACGCGCATGGCTTTCGTTGGCCCGCATGGTGCCAATCAGACCCGCTGCATGCCAGGTGGTACCACAGGCAAATTGTTTACGTTCAAGCAAGACAACATCTTGCCAACCGAGCTTTGCCAAATGATAAGCAACACTGGCGCCTGTCACTCCCCCACCGATGATGACCGCACTGGCCTTGTTTGGAATTGCTTCTGACATGACAACTATCTCGGATAAACCTAGCGATACGGGCTTTTGGCAAGAGTATCAATCGCCGCCGAGTATTCAGAGTGCAGACGACTCACGAGGTCGCTCACGTTCGGAATATCGTCGATTCCGCCCACTCCATGACCTGCCGACCAGACATCTTTCCAGGCCTTGGCTTCGTCGGCCAGTAGCTCATTACCAAAATCGACTGCCTTGCCGGCATGAGATTCGTCATTCCCACCAGCGGCCGCGATGCTCGGGCCGAGGAAATTGGCATTCACGCCTGAGACCTTGTCGGTATAAACGATATCCGCTGCCGCCGCGTCGATGATCATGTTCTTGTAATCATCAATGGCCCGACTCTCTTTTGTGTTGATAAAGCGTGTGCCCATGTAGGCGAAATCGGCACCCGCGGCTTGCGCGGCGGCAATATCACGTCCCGTGCTCATGGCACCAGACAGAATGATCGTCTTGTCGTAGAACTTTCTGATTTCACTGATCAGTGCGAACGGACTGAGCAAACCAGCATGCCCACCCGCACCCGCGCTAACTGCGATCAAGCCATCAACTCCGGCTTCCGCGGCTTTGTTCGCGTGTCGGAGGTTGATGACATCGTGATAAACCAGACCACCATAGGCGTGCACAGCATCGACGATTTCAGGTACCGCGCCGAGCGATGTGATAATCAGGGGCACCTTGTGCTTGATGCAGGTGTCGAGATCCTCTTGCAGACGTGGATTGGTCTTGTGCACAATCAGATTGACCGCAAAACCCGGATTCGGAACATCCTTGAGTTCGTTTTCGATAAGGGTAAGCCACTCGTCAAACCCTTCGGCTGTGCGCTGATTGAGCGCCGGGAAGCTACCTATTATTCCAGCCTTGCAACAGGCCGTAACAATCTCCGGGCCGGATACGAGAAACATTGGTGCTGCGATCAGTGGGAGTTTAAGGTGTTTGCTTGTTATCACGAATGCCTTCCTGAAAATAGTGACGAATGGACTGCCAGATAAGTTGAAAAGTCGTGGTGAATTGCTGAGGCGCTGCTTCCAGCAGCATATCGAGCACCGCTGGCCTTACCCATTTGCCGTCAATTATCTCGGCAGGGCAAAGCGTCAAAGGTTCATCTGACAGGGCAGTATAAAGAGTAACGTGCTCGAAGCCGTTGTCATGGCTCGGCGGGAGTCGGCTTCGCTCAACCAAGGCTTCGCTTGAGAGCCTGATGCCCAGCTCCTCCTGCAGTTCGCGTAATGCTCCGACGATAAGCGATTCACCGCTGTCGATATGTCCTGCACAGCTGGTGTCCCACAGACCCGGGTTCGTATCCTTGTCGTGACTGCGTAGCTGCAGGAATACCTCCCCGGCAGAATTACACAGCATGATGTGCACGGCGCGGTGCATATAGGCTTTTTCATGCACGGTGGCGCGAGGTGCCGCACCAATGATTCGATCGTCACTATCGACGATATCCAGCCATTCGGTAGGCGCGTTATTGCTTGCGGCGCTCATGTTGTCTCGCTCATGGACTCATTTTAGGTTAACCGAACTGATAAACTCTCTGCTGTCTTAATTTGCGTGACCTGAGGAGCGACTTTTGAGTGTCTGGTTGGAACGCCGTTCGGATCGGACCGATGGGCAGGACCGTGGGTTCAACAGCACCCGCGACGACAGTCAATATCAACGCGATCGCGCACGCATCATTCACAGCGCCTCGTTTCGTAGCCTGCAATCCAAGACTCAGGTGCTCGGACTGGGGGAAAGCGACTTTTACCGCACACGGCTGACGCATTCACTTGAAGTGGCGCAAGTCGGCTCTGGAATCTGCGAATGGTTACGTGATCAGAATGCCAATGCAGAATACGCCCACCTGATTCCTTCTTTCAGCCTTATCGAGGCCATCTGCCTTGCCCATGACATCGGGCATTCACCCTTCGGCCATGGTGGTGAGGTTGCGATGAACGCCATGATGCGCAACGACGGTGGCTTTGAGGCCAATGGCCAGACCTTGCGAATCCTGGCAAGGCTCGGCGAATATTCACCCAATTGCGGACTTGATCTGACGCGCCGCACCATGCTCGGCACAATCAAATATCCGGTTCTGTATTCCGAAGTCGTACGCTATCCAGAGACACCGGAGGAGACGACAACCCCACTGAATATTGATCACTGGTCACCTCCCAAGTGTCTCTATGATCAGGAGCACGATGTGCTTGACTGGATGTTGGAGCCGTTCTCGGACTCGGACAAGAAACGGTTTCGTAGCACCAGAGATAAGGGGCAAGGCCATTTGAAGGCCCACTTCAAGCCATTTGATACCAGCATCATGGAGCTGGCCGATGATATCGCCTACGGCATTCATGACCTTGAGGATGCTCTGGCCCTGGGTCTCGTTGAGCGCACTGCCTGGAACTCTGACGTCTCAGACGTGCTTGCCTCGTTGTGTTCGAATCCTGTTAGCGACAAGCTGGAAACCTTCAACAGGGATCTGTTCAGTGGATCATCAAAAGATCGCAAACATGCCATCAGTCGCTTGGTGGGTTATCTGATTCGAAGCATTTACCTTCGTGAAGACGACGGATTCACTGACCCCTTGCTGCGTTTGCAAGCGACCATGGAACCTCTGGCATACAAGATACTGTTGCTGATCAAGGATTTTGTCATGCAACATGTGATCTTGCGTCCGGAACTTCAAATGCTGCAATACAAGGGGCAGCGTGTCATTGTTCGACTATTTGAAATATTCGCTGCCAATCCAAAGCGATTGTTGCCGCATGAGGTTTATGCGAACTATCAGGAAATCGGCATGCGAGCCATTGCCGACTATCTCGCGAATATGACAGATGTGTCTGCAGGAAAGCTGTATCACAAGTTGTTGAGCCCAACTTCCGGTTCGATTTTCGACCGGGCTTGATTCGGGTTCAGAGCAATACCTGCTCTACCCCTCCACGATTAGCTCTTTCCACAAAATCCCTGTCCCAGTCATCACCAAAGAGCCCTTTCGCCAATTCCACGACGATGTAGTCGGTATCCATGCCGGTTTCATCTTTGTAGCGACTTAAACCCTGCACACAGGCGGGACACGATGTCAGCATGCGTACATCATGGTTTTTGTCGTTCTCCTGTACATCGTTGGCGGCGAGATTGGTTTTTAATTCTCTAGCTTTTCGCGCGCGTACCTGCGTGGCGATATCCGGTCTTGCAACAGCAAAGGTCCCGGCTTCTCCGCAGCAGCGATCTGACTGAGTGACATCCTTGCCAACCAGGGATTCAGTCACTTTCAGTGGTTGATATGTTTTCATCGGACTGTGACACGGATCGTGGTAGACGTACTTGACCCCTTCCACACCATCAAGAGAATAATTCTTCTCCATCAGATACTCATGGATGTCCAATAGACGGCAACCCGGAAAGATCTGTTCAAATTCGTACTTGAGCAGTTGGTCCATACAGGTACCACAAGAGACAACAACGGTTTTGATATCAAGGTAGTTCAGTGTGTTGGCCACTCGATGGAACAGAACGCGGTTTTCGGTGGTTATCTGCTTGCCCTTGTCAACATCGCCAGTGGATGTCTGTGGGTAACCACAGCACAGATAGCCGGGCGGCAATACTGTTTTACTGCCCGCGTCATATAGCATGGCAAGGGTCGCCAGACCGACCTGACTGAACAGCCGTTCCGATCCGCATCCCGGGAAGTAGAACACCGCTTCACTGTTCTCATCGGTTTTTTCAGGGTCACGGATAATCGGTACATATTCGCGATTCTCGATGCCCAGCAAGGCGCGAGTTGTTTTTGCCGGCAGGAGTTCCTTGCCGGGTAATTTACGGTTGACGAAGTGAACGACTTGCTCGACAACTTGTACTTTTCCAGTCGTGTTCGGAGGAAGCTCCTTGGCTTTGGCAACCGTGGGCAAACGCTTGACGATATCCGTTGCAGCACGTTGCGCCTTGAAGCCAAAATCGACCATCCCTTTGCGCATGAACTTGATGGTGGTCGGATCCTTGGCATTAAGAAATGCCATGGACGCCGTCGTACCAAGACTTCGACGTCTTTGCCCACGATCTTTCAGGACTTTGCGCATATTGATGGACACTTCACCGAAATCAATATCCACTGGACATGGCGTCAGGCACTTGTGACAAACCGTACAGTGGTCAGCAATGTCATTCATTTCATCGAAATGGCGAATCGATATGCCACGTCGAGTTTGCTCTTCGTACAAAAAGGCTTCAATGATCAGACCGGTGCCCAGCACCTTGTTACGCGGCGAATACAAAAGATTGGCACCGGGATCATGTGTTGCACAGACCGGCTTGCATTTCCCGCAACGCAAGCAGTCCTTGATACTGTCGTTCAGCGCGCCGAGTTCGCTTTGCTCGAGAATCAAGGCTTCTTGCTGTATGAGGCGCAATGATGGTGTGTAAGCGTTTTGCAGGCCCGAGCCTGGCATCAACTTACCGCGATTGAAATGGCCATCAGGATCAACATGGTTTTTGTAATCGGCGAAAGCATTGACGGTATCGTCGTCCATGTACTGCATCTTGGTCAGACCGATTCCATGCTCACCTGAGATAACGCCATTAAGTGCGCGTGCCAGATGCATGACACGATCAACGATCAGTTCAGCCTGGTGCATCATCACCGAGTCGTTGGAATTGACCGGAATATTCGTATGTATATTGCCGTCGCCAGCATGCATATGTAGTGCGGCAAACAGACGCTTGGGCCGACATTGGCCGTGTATGTGGTCGAGCCGATCTCGCAATTTTGCAAAACGTTTGCCCGAAAAGCGTTCCTTCAAGGCCTGCTCGACAGCTTGTCGGTAAGAAATACGCTTGTCACGACGTAACAGCGCATAGACACATTCATCCTCTTCGGTAAAAGAATCGCTTGTTCCACTCTGCTCTATTGCCGCAAGGAAACGCTCGTCCGCGCGCTGCACGCGCTCCAGCAATTCAAGCCAGTCGGCCCTCAATTCATTAAGGTGTTCAAGCGCCGCTTTGAGACTGGCATCGGCCAGTGCCAGTGTTTCCTCATCGCTGGAACTCGCTGCGCCGATCAATCGAATGGCTTCACTGCTTCCTAACAGCTGTCGCACATCATCAAGCATCATCAATTTATTGGACAAAGAATGCTCAATGTTGATGCGTTCTATACCTTCGCTGTAATCAGCAAGGCGATCCAATGGGATGACCACATCTTCGTTGATCTTGAACGCATTGGTATGGGCCGCGATGGCTGCAGTACGCGATCGGGCTGCCCAGAATTGCTGTCGAGCTTCAGCACTGACAGCAATGAAGCCTTCGGCGCCACGCGCGTTTACCGTCTGTACAACCGCCGATGCTGCGCTGGCTACGGCCTTGTCATCTTCACCGACAATATCGGCAAGCAGCAGCATTTTCGGTAACTCGCCACGCGCCGCTTTGGCGCTATAGCTGACGGCCTTGATATAACGGTCGTCAAGGTGTTCGAGACCGGCAAGCTGGATATCTTTGTTGGCGTCTATATAGTCTTTGACATCGGTAATCGCGAGAACCGCGTCGCGCAGATCCTTGCCATAGAATTCCATGCACACAGTGCGAATGGCCGGTGGCATTCGATGTAAAACGAACACTGCCGAGGTAATGAGCCCGTCACAGCCTTCTTTTTGGGCACCTGGCAGACCACCGAGAAATTTGTCGGTCACATCCTTGCCGAGCCCTTGCAGGCGCATGGATGCACCCGGTGCTTCGATGATTGCAGGTTCACCCTTAAGCTCGCCACTGACCGCATCGGTCCGGCTGACCCGGAAACGTACACGCTCTTGCAAATGAATTTTGCCGAGATTGTGATCAAGGCGCTCCACATCCAACCAATCACCCTGGGCATCAACCATTCGCCAGGAGACGAGATTGTCGAGCGTTGTACCCCATAGCACCGCCTTCTTGCCACCGGCATTCATCGCGATGTTGCCACCGATGGTCGATGCATCCTGCGAGGTTGGATCCACGGCGAATGCGAGACCCTGACGTTCGGCAGCTTCGGCGACTCGCTTGGTCACAACGCCAGCACCGACGCGTATGGTTTGTGTTTCGATTACCCCGGCTGCCGCATTTTCATCACTGATGGGTAATTGTCTGAGGCTGATGGGCTCGAGTTTGTCGAGTTTTTCCAGATTGATGACGGCACTCTGTCGATCGAGCGGGATAGCACCGCCGGTATAACCCGTGCCGCCACCGCGGGCGATGATCGTCAAGCCCAGAGAAATGCAGGCCTTGATCAGTGCCGGAAGTTCCGACTCGGTATCGGGTGTCAGCACCAGCAGCGGGAGTTCCACACGCCAATCGGTTGCATCGGTGACATGCGAGACACGTGACAGCCCATCGAAGCGAATGTTGTCGGCATGTGTAATGCCGGACAAGGCTTGTTTGATCGCCTTTTGTTGACGTTTGAGTTCGGCAAGACCACGCTCAAAGGTCACCACCGCCTCTTTGGCAAGCGCAATCAGTGCGGCAACTTCTTTGGAATCATCAGCACGCTGGGAAATCTGAGCAACACGATGATGCAAGGCGTCCACCAGCGCCGTTCGGCGTTTCGGGTTGGCGACGAGATCTTCCTGAATAAACGGGTTGCGATCGATGACCCACATATCGCCCAGCACCTCAAACAGCATGCGAGCAGACTGGCCGGTCCGCCGTTGATGGCGCAGCCCTTCGATCAGTTCCCACCCCGCTTTGCCCAGATAACGCCTGGCAATGTCAGGATCGGTAAACGAGGTGTAGTTGTAGGGTATTTCCCGCTTCGCCCCACTTGGAAGCGTCACAGGCCCTGGATCAAGCGATGTCATGTCCGTGGATTAGCATCAGCCAAGTGCATAGTATAAAGAGTCGGAGCTTGTATCGTCTTATACGATCAGGCATGACAGCTAGGTTTTTGCGCATCCGGCGCATTGATATCGAGCTCGACAAAACCCAGGCAAAAAAAAAGCCGCGAAACTCTCGCGGCTTTTCTCGACAGACTCGAAAGGTCTGTTTTAACGCTTGGAGTACTGAGTCGCCTTACGCGCCTTGCGCAAACCAACCTTCTTTCTTTCAACTTCACGCGCATCTCGCGTCAGGAAGCCCGCACCGCGCAGCGATGAGCGCAGTGACTCGTCATAGGCCAGAAGCGCGCGTGAAATGCCCAGACGGATAGCGCCTGCCTGACCACTGCCACCACCGCCTTTGACGGTAATCTTGAAATCGAAGTTGGCCAGGGTTTCGGTACGCTCAAGCGGCTGGCGAACAATCATGTGTGCCGTTTTTCGACCAAAGTACTCGTCGAGCGGCTTGTTGTTGACGATGATCTGGCCAGAGCCGTTTTGCATGAAAACACGAGCAGTCGAAGATTTGCGACGGCCGGTTCCGTAATAGTTTTGCGCTGCCATCGAATCAGATCTCCAGTGCTTTTGGTTGCTGGGCGGCGTGCGTATGGTTGGCATCGGCGAATACACGAAGCTTTCCATACATGGCGCGACCCAACGGGTTTTTCGGCAGCATGCCTTTTACCGCAAGCTCAATGATTCGCTCGGGGTGAGTCTGCTGCAGCTTTTCAAAGCTGACAGTCTTCAGGTTGCCAATATAGCCAGTGTGGTGGCGATACAGCTTGTTCTTGGCCTTGTTACCAGTCACAACCACCTTGGCCGCGTTGATGACCACGATGTAATCGCCGGTATCGACGTGCGGCGTATAAATAGGCTTGTGCTTGCCACGCAGTCGGCGAGCACATTCGGTAGCCACGTTGCCCAAGGTCTTGCCTTCGGCATCAATGACGAACCATTCGCGCTTGACCTCAGCAGGTTTGGCGCTGACGGTAGTGTTATTCACGGGAGAATCTCGGCATGGCGGTAAGTTAAGTAGCCCGCCATTGTAGAGGCTATTTTCCGGAGACTCAAGCTCGGGGAGACGAAATAAAGGCAGTTGAGGGGATCAGGAGAAAAAATGCAGCGCGGCTCTTGGGCCGCGCTGTAAACCATCCAGGGATGATGGAGGAGAAAACGTTACTTACGCAGGTAGATACATTGCAATCAGCAGGCCAGCTTTTTCATCGCTGGAACAATTTTCACCTTTCCGACACAAATGGATAGTTATGGCTGCCTATGATGACGAACTATTGTCGCTTTCAACAATTTCCCAGGTGTATGTAATTTCTGCGGTCTTTTCCAGCATGCGGCTGGCAGAGCAATATTTTTCCGCGGACAGATTTACCGCGCGCTCGACATGTTTGGGATTCAGATCTACGCCGTAAACCTTGAAGTGGGCCTCAATTTTTGTGAAGACCTGCGGAATACCCTCTTGACGGTCCGCATTTAATGAGACTTCGAGGTCTTTCACATTCTGGCGAGACTTTTGCAACATCAACACCACATCGAATGCGGTGCACCCGCCCATGCCAATAAGTAGCATTTCCATGGGGCGGACACCCAGATTACGGCCTCCGTGCTCCGGAGACCCATCGAGGACAATAGAGTGACCACTGCCAGATTCACCGACGAAGCTCATGTGATCGAGCCATTTGATACGTGCTTGCACGTTATTTTTGCCTTGTTTGAGTCAGATACGGCTGAAATGGTACCGATTTCACTGAAGAATTCAAAAAGACAGCCGATCAATGTTTGACGTTAGACAAAACAGCTTGGGAAATCGCCTGATTACGAGGCAATGGTTAACCCTCGTTCTTGCGCAAACTTTGAGTACGGAGAGAGATTAGAATGCTGGCGCCACGAATTGCACCGCCGCCTGTTGAATGGCTGGATCTGTTTCTTAGAAGCAGTCACCGCCGTCAATACCCGGCCAAGACTACAATCATCCATCACGGTGACGTACCCGAGACTCTGTATTACATAGTCGATGGTTCCGTTAGCGTTGTCATCGAAGATGACGATGGCCGCGAAATCGTCCTCGCTTATTTAAGCGCAGGTGACTTCTTCGGCGAGATGGGACTATTCGATGAAGAATCGCAACGAAGTGCATGGGTAGTAGCCCGTGTAAAATGCGAGCTTGCCGAAATGAACTACGACCAGTTCCGCAGACTTTCAGCTGATCAGCCTGAGCTTCTGTATGCACTGACAACACAGATGGCAAACCGCCTTCGAAAAACCAGCATCAAGGTTCGCGATCTCGCTTTCCTCGATGTCACAGGCAGAGTAGCTTCCACACTGCTCGACCTGGCCAAGATGCCAGATGCCATTACTCACCCTGATGGTATGCAGATTCGCATCACCCGTCAGGAGATCGCTCGAATCGTCGGGTGTTCACGTGAAATGGTTGGGCGAGTTCTTAAAGAACTGGAAGATCGCGGACTGATACACGCTCGCGGCAAGACCATGGTCATCTACGGCACTCGTTAACAACGACTGACGTGAATGTATAGCTGTCAGGATGATGGCGAAATAGTCAAAAAAGGGAAGCAGATCAAGGGCTGGAATTCGCATGAATTCCAGCCCTTTTTTATGTCTCTACTACACAAGCTCAGACCGCGAAAAGCTTGTTAAGTTCCGCTCCAGGGTCACTGGCTCGCATGAATGTCTCACCGACCAGAAACGCATTGACGCCATGATCTCGCATCAATTGCACATCATCGATAGACACTATTCCACTCTCGGTGACAGTGACGGTACCCGCCGGGATATCTGCCAATAAATCAATAGTCGTATTCAGACTGACATCGAAAGTTCTCAAATTGCGATTGTTGATGCCAAGCAACATCGGTTGCAGTGGCAGCACACGTGTCAATTCTTCGCGATCATGAATCTCTACCAATACATCCATACCCAGCTCAACAGCATCGCTGTAAAGCGTTTCGAGTTGTTTATCGCTTAAGGCCGAAGCAATCAACAGAATGCAATCAGCCCCAATCGCTCTTGCTTCATGCACTTGATAAGTATCGATCAGGAAATCTTTACGTATAACTGGCAAACTGCATGCGGCACGGGCACTTTGCAAAGCAGCCTCGCTCCCTTGAAAATAATCCTTGTCTGTCAAAACAGACAGGCAGGCAGCACCGCCTTTCGCATAAGCGCTGGCAATCGAGGCAGGATCAAAATCTTCGCGGATGACACCTTTACTGGGAGAGGCTTTTTTGATTTCGGCGATGACGGCAGACTGACCTGCCGCGAGGCACTGTTTCATTGCCGAAACAAACCCACGCGGGGCATCGACATCGACAATCTGTTCTTTGAGCGTATCGATACTTGTCGTTGCCGAGCGTTCGGCAATCTCTTCAAGCTTGCGCGCCAGAATATTTTTTAATATATCCGGGACATCCTTTTTGACACCCGAGCTCATGATGCGAAACTGCTGCTATAGCGAGACAATGCATCGAGTTTCTGCCGCGCACGACCATCAGCGATGGCAGCCAGTGCCAGTTCAACGCCACCAGCAATATCATCGCTAAGACCTGCCACACAAATGGCAGCGCCACTATTCAGCGCAACGATATCGCGAGCCGGTCCCGGTGTGTTATCGAGAACTGCGTTGACCATCGCCAGGCTTTCCTCGGCACCACTAACCTGTATTTCACTTAACGGCGACTCAGGCATATCAAAATCTCGCGGGGCGATTTCATATTCCGTGACAACCCCGTTTTTCAATTCAGCAACACTGGTGGGACTACTGATACTGATTTCGTCCATGCCATGGTTACCATGCACCACCAGGACATGTTCACTACCGAGCTGTTGTAGAACATCGGCAATTGGACGTACCCAGGTTTTGGCAAAAACACCTAATAGCTGACGCTTGACACCAGCAGGATTAGTCAAGGGTCCTAACA
>CAYULV010000054.1:0-11471 GCA_964445655.1 uncultured Granulosicoccaceae bacterium
CATATAAGGCACGACCAACAATGGTTCCACTGATACCACTATCCAGTCGTTTACCCAAGGCATGGATGTCGTCGATCGAAGCAATTCCGCCAGACGCAACAACAGGTATCGAAATGGCGCTGGCTAGCTTCGCTGTCGCATCGACGTTGACGCCCTGCATCATGCCGTCACGACTGATGTCTGTGTAGACAATCGCACTGACACCCACATCTTCGAATCGGCGCGCCAGAACTGATGCCTCGAGCGAAGACGCTTCGGCCCAGCCTTCGGTAGCGACGAAACCGTCCTTGGCATCGAGACCGACGATCACATGGCCCGCATGACGTTGGCAAAGCTCATCCACAAACTCAGGATTCTTCACCGCAAGAGTACCGATTATCAACCACTGAATACCCGCATTGATATAGGCATCGGCACTGTCCATGGTACGAATTCCACCACCAATCTGAACAGGTATATCGCCACAAGCTGCGCAAATACGTTGAATCACATCAGCATTTTTAGGTTCACCCGCAAACGCCCCATCAAGATCCACCAGGTGAATTCGACGTGCACCTTCATTCAGCCACCGTTGTGCCACTTCAACAGGGTCATCGGAAAAAACCGTGTCATCCTCCATGCGCCCCTGACGCAGACGAACACACTTTCCGTCTTTCAAATCGATCGCCGGGATGATCAACATATTGAGATGTCCTGAATGTAAATACGATTATCTATATTTTCCGAAATCCGGACTGCCATATTCGGGGCTTCCATTTTTATCGACCCGTCCATTTTACCGCCCTGTCCAATTGACAAAATTGCCAAGAAGTTTAAGGCCATCGGCCGCACTTTTTTCTGGGTGAAACTGACAGGCAAACAACTCGTCACGGGCGATCGCGACCGCAATCTTCTGACCATATTCAGTAGTTGCCACAGTATCCTCAGTGTTATCCGGCACACAATAATAACTGTGAGCAAAATAGAAGCGGGCATCATCAGCGACCCCTTGCCAGAGAGGATGCTCCCGTACTTGCTTCACTTTGCTCCAGCCCATATGAGGCACTTTAAGCCGCTGACTACCCGAGTCAATCAATGGTTCAGCAAATCGATTGACTGAGCCTTGAATCATGTTCAGACAATCGACGCCCTCGTTCTCTTCACTATGGGTGAACAACACTTGATAACCCATACAGATCCCGAGGAAAGGGCGCGTGGAAATGGTCTCGGCAATTGTTCTTGCCAGACCTGTTTCATGCAAGGCCAACATGCAATCCGCAGCAGCACCTTGCCCTGGGCACACAATGCGATCGGCACTGGCGATGATCGACTCATCACTACTGACCAGCACTTCATCATTTGGAGCTACATGCTCAAGTGCCTTGGACACAGAGCGCAAATTGCCCATGCCGTAATCTATAACAGCAATACGTTGCATCGTTTAGTCTGCTCTTCAGTTAGAGCTTATCTACAGTGAGCCTTTGGTCGAAGGCATAGCGTCTCGAGCACGTTCGTCGAACGAACAGGCTACTCGAAGGGCTCGCCCAAACGCCTTGAACAAGGTTTCTATCTTGTGGTGATCGTTAGCACCACGAATGACATCCATATGCAAAGTCGCCTTGGCATGATTGGCGAACCCTTGAAAGAATTCCTGCGTCAGATCAACGTCAAAGCTGCCGACGTGTGGGCGCTTGAAGTCAGCATTGAAATGTAGCCCCGGACGTCCGGAAAAATCTATGACGACGCGAGACAAGGACTCATCAAGCGGAACGTAGGCATGACCGTATCGATTGATGCCCTTTCGATCTCCCAAGGACTCCGCGAACGCCTGCCCCAGGGTGATGCCGATATCCTCAACCGAATGATGATCATCAATGTGCACATCGCCATCGCACTGCACGTCCAGGTCAAAAAGACCATGGCGCGCGATCTGATCCAGCATATGCTCGAGAAACGGCACACCGGTCTTGAATTTGCCAGCCCCAGAGCCGTCAAGTTTCAACTCGACCGCTATAGACGTCTCCAAGGTCTTGCGCTCAACTCGCGCTTGCCGATTGGACACCCACATTCCCCCGTAAAAGCGTCGGAGGATACACGCTCTCCGCCATTTGAGACACCCACAATCCCTGTTCCGCCTGGTTCAAGCTGCCAAGACGTTCAATTATCACCAACCTGCAGCCAAAATGTGACCGGGCCATCATTTACGAGTCCCACTTTCATATCTGCACCGAATTTACCCCGAGCGACAGGTCTTTTGATCGCCAGGGCGAAGGAATCACACAACACGGAGAACAGGTCGCTCGCTACAGAGGGCGTTGCACTGCGTGAAAATCCCGGCCGTCGCCCTTTGTCGGTGTCTGCGACGAGCGTGAACTGCGGAACCAGCAGGAGACTCCCCTCAGCCTCGCTGATATTGAGGTTCATCTTCCCATCGGAGTCATTGAACATCCGGAATCGGAGGATTTTATCCCTGAGCAGCTCCACCTCTTTGTGGGTGTCCAATTTTTCGACACCAATCAACGCTAGGGCGCCAAAGCCGATTTCGGCAACGCGCTGCTGGTCGATCGTTACGCTGGCCTCAGAGACCTTTTGAATCAGGGCGATCATGGTGCATTTGAGCTAAGTTATTGATAGTTGGTAGTACCTACCCGAGGGTAGGAAAATTCCTACAAAAAAATCAGAAAATTCTGACAAAAAAAGAGCCGTTTTCTGATGGCATTTTTTTGGCTCCCTGTAGATACTAGTCATGTGGTCAGCAACACGCCACACTACAAGGAAGTATCAAGGACGATGTAAGTCAACAAGGATGTTTAGCAACCGCAGGATAGGTTGTTTGATGACCCATCAACCTGAAGAACCAGGAAGGTTCAGCCCCCGATCAAGCGACGGTCGGGGGTTTTTTTTGCGCACCCGAAAGACACCAGTTTGTCCACCGATACCCAGACTCGCGTCCCCGTTGTTGCCAGCCTGCACCCGCAACCGTCCGTTACACACAGCCTTGCACTCGCACCGCGACATGGCCGCGAGGCCGACCGTTCCATCTACAATCAGGTTCATTCCCGTTTGGCTTGCCAAACGGTTGAGATACGCCACCTGTCCAAGCAAAAGAAAAATGACCGCTTTTCTAATCGACAAGACAATGCGCCTGCTGGCACTGCTGCCACTGTGGATGAATCAGGCTGTCGGCCGCTTGATCGGGCGTATCGCATGGTGGACAAACTCAAGTGCAAGACGGATCACATCGATCAACCTGTCACTTTGCTATCCCGATATGCCTTGCCGGGAACGCGATGTTCTGGCGCGAGCAAGCCTTCTGCACACAGGAATGCTGCTCACGGAATGCGCGTGGATCTGGTACCGGCCCAGCGACACGGTGAACAAGTACGTCGCCGATACGGTCGGACAGGATTTATTGGAAGCTGCCTTTTCATCGGATCGCGGATCCATCTTCGCATCGCCACATATCGGAAACTGGGAACTGAGCAATCTGATCTTAAGCGAGCAAACTGAGTTCCATTATTTTTACCGCAGCCCAAGGAACAAGACACTGGCACCATTGCTTTTGAAATGGCGGGGCGGCCTGGGCGGCATCGCATTGGAGCTTTCGGCAACCGGCATTCGTGACGCGATACGCGTACTCAAGTCCGGTGGTGCAATCGGGATTCTGCCCGACCAGGAACCCGATATGGCAAACGGCATATTTGCACCTTTTATGAACACACCTGTGTTGACGATGACGCTGCTGAGTCGCCTGGCGAAAAAAACCAATGCAGAAGTACTGATCTGCTTTACCGAACGTTTACCAAAAGCGCGCGGCTGGCGCATGCACGTGCGTCGCGCCGATGAACACATTGCAGACGCCAACATGTCACTGGCAACAACTGCACTCAATCGCAGCGTCGCGCAATGCGTATCAGTAATACCTGCACAGTACCTCTGGGATTACAAACGATTTAACACGCTCGAGAACGGCGGGCGTCGCAACTACAAAACCGTAGAAACCTGATAAAACCCCGGAAACCTGAAGCTCAGAGTTACCTCCAGCGAAGGTACCGATAATCGCCAGGATCGGTGACACCTGCCACAGCAAGCACACTCCCCCTTGCAAATTTCTTTCTCAAGCCACAAACTCCTAGTCAGTAGCCCATCGCTACTGACCTTATCGATGACTCAACGGGGTGCCGAAAGGCTGAGAGTCAAGCTTGGTAGCAAGCTTAACGACAACCCGCCGAACCTGAAATGGCTAATACCAGCGTAGGGATTGAGTAAAGGCTCCGCCAAGTCATCGCCAACTTACTCGGAGATGATCATGAAACACCCCACCCAACGGTCACTGGCGACGTCGCCGACGCGATCAATGTCGTTTGCGCACTCAATTAAAAAAGCTCGTTCAACTCTGCTCGCAATTGCCTGCTTATCACTTGGCGTGAGCTTGCCTACCCAAGCGGCCGAGCGCGAACTTAACGTCTACACCTACGATTCTTTCGTCGCAGAATGGGGCCCTGGCCCAATCATCAAAAAAGCATTTGAAGAACAATGTGGCGATTGCACGATCAACTTTGTTCCATTGGATAGCTCTGCTGGCATTCTTAATCGCGTTCAACTTGAAGGCAGCTCGTCGAAAGCTGATGTCGTTCTTGGACTTGATACCAATTTGATGGCGATCGCCGAAGACACCGGCCTGCTTGCACCCTCACTGATCGACACTGCCGATCTCGAGCTACCCTTTGATTGGGCTTCGGAGTATTTCGTACCGTACGACTATGGCTATTTTGCATTCGTTTACGACACAGAAAAACTACCCAACCCTCCCGGCAGCTTCGAAGAACTAATCAATAGCGAAGATGACCTCAAAATTATCATTCAGGATCCGCGCACAAGCACACCTGGCCTGGGGTTACTGCTTTGGATGAAGTCTGTCTATGGCGACGAAGCGGCAGCAAAATGGGAGGCTCTTCAACCGAAAATCTTGTCTGTTACCAAAGGCTGGAGCGAAGCCTACTTTTCACTGTTTTTGAATGGTGAAGCACCGATGGTCTTAAGTTACAGCACATCACCCGGGTATCATATGGCAGTCGATAAAACCGAACAATATCAGGCAGCAGCTTTCTCAGAAGGCCATTACCTGCAAGTCGAAGTCGCCGCTCTATTGAAACAATCAAAGCAGGCTGAACTAGGGCGAGAATTTCTTGCATTCCTGCACACACCCGCTGCGCAGTCTGCAATTCCATTGGGCAATGTCATGTACCCGGTAATTGACCTTGGCAATGAGTTACCAGAAGAGTTCAACAAGTTGATCAAACCATCCGAAGTGCTCTCATTTACGCCAGCCGAGGTTCGTGATAACCGGAAAGCCTGGATCAATGAGTGGCTGGACGCATCATCGAAATAACACGCGTCAATTCAAGAAAAAAATACGGCCATTGAACCGATGAGCCGTATTCGCGATGCATCAAGTCGGGCGAGGCCATGGTGGTTGAGTGGGTTCGTGGCCTTGTCCGCACTTTTTGTGTTCGCCATTCTGCCTCTGATGGCAGTCATTGTTCACGCCGGGAATATCCCTTGGTCAGAAATACTCGGTAACCGTTATTTTCAACGCGTCATTCGGTTCAGCTTCTACCAGGCTACGCTCTCGACACTGATTTCAATATTGCTGGCCATTCCCCTCGCGATTGCCTTGTCGCATCACAGGCGTTTTCCCGGCCGGGGTGTTCTAACCACCGTTTTCAGTCTTTCGCTGGTTATCCCGACCATTATTGCCATCTACGGTATCGTGGCAGTATTCGGTGGCAGTGGATGGGTCAGTCAATCCTTGTCGATATTTTCCATCGAACCACTACCCTTCTACGGTTTGACAGGAATACTCATCGCACATGTATTTTTCAATATGCCGATGGCCACACGCGTATTTCTTCAATCACTGGAACACATCCCCTCTGAGCAATGGCGACTCGCCCATCAACTGGGAATCCAAGGAAGCTCCACGTTTCGCCTGATCGAATGGCCGCGACTGCGTGGACATATTGCAGGACTTTCAGTACTGATTTTCACCTTGTGCTTTACCAGCTTCGCGATCGTTATGACACTGGGCGGAGGCCCAAGAGCGACCACGATTGAAGTCGCAATCTTCCAAGCTCTGCGATTTGATTTTGATATTCCAACGGCAGTGGCTCTCGCTTGCATACAACTCTTGATTTGCCTGTCACTGACTTTGTTGTCCACCGTATTCAAGACCGATCATACAGTCGGCCTGAATATTGACAGACATGATGCTGGCAACTCAAAAAACTCGGAAAATACAACGGATACAACAAACTCACCAGACACACCAGACACACCAGACACACCAGACACAGCAGATACGACAAGCACAACAAGCCTAAAAAAACGCGCCCCATTCTGGCGATCAAAGTTTCGAACTCAAACCAATACACCTTACGACACCCCTATCGTACGTAGCGCTATCGCTCTTGCAGGAGAGCGAATACTAATAGTGCTGGCGACGCTGTTCATCATGGCACCACTTTTGGCTCTGCTGCTGGCTGGCTTTAACGATGTATTCCTGTCAACCCTGACAGATAAATCCACTTTGAAAGCATTGGTAAACTCGACAATAGTGGCGATAGCGGCTGCGTCGATTTCACTCGTCTTATCACTATCCTTGTTATTCTCATCTCGCCATCTAAGAATTCGCCTGCGAAGAGAAAGATCAGGTATCTGGTTGCAACTGTGTGGCAACATTATCTTGATACTCCCACCACTGGTACTCGGTACCGGGCTATTCTTGTTACTGAAACCATTCGCCGATGTATTTTCAATCGCCTTGTTCTTGATTGTTATCATTAACAGCCTCATGGCCTTACCTTTTCTGTTAAGAATTCTTGATGGACCTATCATGCAAAGTGCGAAAACACATGATCGCCTGGTCCAGTCATTAGGTATTTATGGTTGGAATCGATGGCGTTACATTGATTGGCCAACATTAAAAAAGCCCGTTGGATTTGGCCTTGCCTTGGCTGCAACGCTATCAGTGGGCGACCTGGGCACCATAGCGTTGTTTGGATCGGATAAAATTCAGACCCTGCCCTACCTGCTTTACCAACGGATGGGTAGTTATCGCCTTGATGAGGCTGCCGTGACCGCCAGCATATTGCTTCTTTTATGCCTGGTGCTTTTCTTTGGATTACAAAAACTGACACAGCTTCGCTGATGTTGCATATCGATCAACTCAAACTTACTCTCGGAGACAAGCACTGGAATTTCAATACCAGGCTTGAGACCGAGCAAAGCTATGTTCTGCTTGGTGAAAGTGGGTCCGGCAAAAGTACACTCCTGAATCTTGTCGCTGGATTTCTCGAACCAGAATCAGGCGATGTACGCTGGCATTCGGATTCACTATTGAACATACCCCCCGACCAAAGACCTGTCACATCATTGTTTCAGCAGCATAATTTGTTCAATCATTTGACCGTTGCACAAAACATAGGTCTTGGCATCAGCCCATCACTAACCTTGTCCGAAAAACAAAAAGCTGATATTTCATCAGTTTTGCGAGCTTCAGGTTTGACCGGGTATGAGAACACCAAACCACCGACACTATCCGGCGGCGAACAACAACGTGTAGGACTTGCGCGATGCCTGTTGCGTAACAAACCGGTGCTACTACTCGATGAACCGTTCAGCGCACTCGACGCAGGCACCCGAGCCACAATGACCGATTTACTAAAAGACGTGATTGCAGAAATAAAACCTTGCGTCTTGATGGTTAGCCATGACCCGAATGATGTCGCGACACTAAATGCGCACAGCCTGCACCTTGAAAACGGGGTCTTGGAAAACGATGCCTCAGTCTGAGAGACTTGTCTTGCCGCTCAAGCGAAATAGCTCCGCATGAATTCGACAAGTGTTTTAACATCTTCCGCAGAAACATCACGATGCATGACCATGCGTCCCTCGCTGTAGCTGGCCGCCATCAAAATACCAGCATCTTTAGCTGCGTTAACAAGTTGCTCACCCTGATTTTTATCGTAATCAATCCAGACCATGTTCGTCTGCACCCATTCACGACGAACCTTTAGCCCAGCTAAACCATCCAGACCATCCGCCAGCATCAAAGCATGCTCGTGATCTTCAGCCATGCGCTCAACACCGTCACGCAAGGCCACCATTCCCGCGGCGGCTAAAATGCCCGCTTGACGCATTCCACCACCGGTAACTTTACGCCAGCGTCTGGCCTCTTCGATAAATGGACGAGAACCCAAAAGCAAGGACCCGACAGGTGCGCCCAGTCCTTTTGAAAGACATAGTGAAACAGTATCAAAACAGCCTGCGATATCGGCAAGGGAGACGCCAAGTTTGACTGCCGCATTAGCCATACGCGCACCATCGAGATGTATTTGAAGCCCGTGCTGTTTCGCCACCCGTTGCGCCTCTTGCATATAGGCCAAGCTCTGTACCCGCCCATGCTGGGTATTTTCCAGACACAGCAGCTTGGTACGCGCAAAGTGAAAATCATCGGCCTTGATCAAACCCACAACGTCTTCAAGATTCAACATTCCATCGTCTCCGAACGCCAGTGGCTGAGGCTGGATTCCGCCAAGGACTGCCGCACCACCACCCTCGTACTTGTAGGTGTGAGCATCACCACCAACAATGTATTCGTCACCTCTCTGACAATGCGTTAGCAAGGCGCACAGATTTGACTGTGTACCAGTTGGCATGAATAAGGCTGCCTCATGCGCAAGCAGATCTGCCGCAAATTCCTGAAATTCATTGACCGTCGGGTCATCGGCATAGACATCGTCACCCACCGACGCCTGAGTCATAGCTGCAAGCATCATCTGGTCAGGGCGTGTGACAGTGTCACTACGCACATCAATATAGGTTTTCAAGCTTCTTGTTTCTCGTTAGTTATCATTACCAGCACTACGCCAGATTCAATGACGACCTTAACACTAGAATTAACAGCGATATTGCTGAGGCCAAGGCTGCTGCCGGCGATCAGAGATGCATTACGTAGAACATACTGAAGGCCCAAAGTACTGACACCACTGGCATCTTTTAACGAAACAAGACTCACAATCGTAGCGGGTTCAACTTCCGCACTGACCTCCCCCGCACCATGCAGGACTAGAGCCCTCACGGTATCGTCAATGTATTCAAGTGCAAATGGCCAAGGCCTCAGCAAGACAAGTTGCCAATTGATCAACATGTGATCAGTCCTGCCACCTGAGACACCAACCACATAAACCTCATCGAAAGCCATCTCGCATAAAACGCTCAATGCAAGTTCCAGATCACTTGAATCCTTTTCTGCGGGAAATACTCGACGCGGCAAGTCAATAATATCCGGGCGTTGCAGTAACTCAGGCTCTACGCTATCGAAGTCGCCAAGTAATAAATCCGGGCAAAGGCCGGTGTCGAGACAATACTTCAGCCCTCTATCAACAGCGACCAGGTAATCTTCCGCTCGTGGAACAACGTGCCTGAATGCGGTCTCTGAAAAATCTCCCCCTGCAAATACCCAGGCTCTCCTAGCTGCCATCACTCACAAATTCGTCTGCAAATGCGAGGGCACGCGTCAGTCCACGCAAGGTTGCGGAAAACTTCTCGCCCGTACGGTCGTCAACTGACGCAAGAACATCAAGCGTCAGTTTGCCACCGCCAACCATCAGCGGCATCAGATCCTCGTTGATAAAGCGACGTTCGTTGACCAGTTGTCGAGTCGCGACCTCATCAACACGAATCTCAGACCCGAGGATGTCACCGAAAACATAAGCATCAACCCCCCAGCGAATTCGTTGCGGCGTATCAATTTCGCGATCTGGAAAACGCACTTCGATCGTTGTCCTCTGACGAGTCTTTCGAGCAACCGACAGTGTGGGCATTTCACCTTCATTGGCACTACCGTCTGCTTGCATGTCCACCTGCAAATTACATCTTCGGTTGCCATCATTTTCAATACAGTCCGCTATCCACGCACCGAAATAGGCAACCAGTTGCTGTTGCGGCTCTTCTTGTTCTTCGGCGACTACTGGCTCAGGGGCAGCAACGGCTGGTTCCACCGGCGTAATCGATGTCGATGCCAACGCCGAAAATGCAGCAGCTTGCCCACTTGGCAATCGACAATCGGACTCATTGGGAACCCGTATCTCGTCCACTGCGGCTAAGCGCAGCACACCTTGATGACCTTCAACGGTTGGCGTGTTGTCGTCCAGCTCTCCCTGGACGACCGCATACATTATTTGCAAATCCGCCGTCGCAGCATTCAGATAAAGCTGTTGAATCTGATTGAGAGTTGGATTGTCACCTTCGACCCAATAGCGTGCATCCCGACCACAAAGTTGGAAACTATTGCTGCTCGCACCGTAGACGTAAAAGCCACGCAACGTATTCGTGCTCTCATTCGTCTTGTCAGCCGCCATCAATCGCTGCAGTTCACTCAAGCGTTGCTGGGACATGGTGGCGAGACAGTTCTTGGCAATCTGTTCCGCCTCACTGCGAGGGGATGAGAATTCGAGATACCAAAGACAATTCTGTCGACGGTACTGAACGAAGGCCTGTTGCGATCGTTTGAATCCCGCCAGAGATGGACCCTCAAGTGTACGATTAAGAAAAGTCGACACGTCATCAATGTTTGCATCCATGATGTCCAGATAGTTGTCAAGACAAGCGTGGATATCGTCGATGTCTGGCGACTGGTTCGTGCACTCCTGTAAAACGTTGTAGGTTTGCGCCCGCGCAGGCTCGAATATCTGGCCGAGCGCCATCAAACAAGCGAAAAGTATTGGGATAGCACGTGGTGACATGAAAAACACTCTACTGACGGTATCCGTGAATCGTAACGAATTGCAAGCCTTTGAGTACATTGCCATTAGTTAGTGCCAGAAAAACATCACCTTAAGCGGATTGCAACCATAGCAGACAAAATTTCGGCTTGGTGATGGCTCCCGGCCCCTTTTACCGTACAGATTGCTGAACGCAGTCTGTATAATCTTGCTTACTGTCCGAATTTTGACTATCGCAGATTCAATATTGTCCTCGTCAGCCAAACAACACAGACCATCAGCCGCCGGTAGCCTGGCCGGAAGTTTAGCGTGGATGCTCATTTGGCTTCTCGGAACTGCAGCCATTTGCTGGCATGCTGCCACCCAATTTACGCCACGCGTCGAAGACCGCATTCTCAGTCGCGTTCAGTCGGTTCTAACACCTATAACGACGACATCAACACCGGTGGTCGCATCGGTTCACGGACGAGATGCCACGCTCACGGGACGTGCCATGGACAAGCAACAACGCGCAAATTTGATTGCTGCGGTCGAAGGAATACCGGGGGTAAGATCTGTCGTAGATCAATTGACATTACTTGAACCCGAGCCAGCTACGGACAAGAATGGTCTCGGCGACTCCACTCGCGATTCGGATGTGTCAGGTTCCACTGACGAAACACCTACCTTGACCGTCATTGATTCATCATCATCCGAAACTGAATC
>CAYULV010000054.1:11571-18428 GCA_964445655.1 uncultured Granulosicoccaceae bacterium
GAAACTGAATCAGAGTCCGAGTCCGCAATAAAGAGCGCTGAGAATTCGTTGACTGACGATAACGCATTTACAAATGACAACTCGGCGCGCAGCATCGCTTCAACAGCAAACGAGTTTGTAAATACCGACGCCAATTTGCCTGCAGATACAGATGCGGAATTCACCGCTGATCCGAGAGACCCTATCCTCGAAGTAAGTCCGGAAGCCTCTGACCATGAACTGTGGCCTGCAGAAATAGAAGATGAACTAAGCCTCCCTGAATCAGAGTCGGCGGATACTAACAGCAACCTGGGGACAGTCGCCGTCGAAGAGCCGATCGACGAATCGGATGTCCTTTTTTCGTTCGTCGAGACAAAATCAGAACCAGAATCGCCTTCCTTGCTCGCCCCCTCCTTGGACTTCAACATTCAAGGCAAGACACTTGCTGTCAGCGGAAAAATCTCGAACAAAGACGACATAGCGCCACTCATTCGTAGCGCCATGATCTCATTCGATCTTGACTACATCAGCAACACAATCGAATTATCCGACGATATTGGAAATGCGTCCTGGCTGGAATCAGTGTCAGATCTTCTACCGGATATGGCTGGGCTCGAAAACCCTTCGATAGAAATCAATGCAGATGATATTCATCTGGGGGGCAGTGCGCCGAACGCAGAAACTCAGGAAGCTGTACTCGGGGCAGCTGTATCCTTGCTTGGCGCCTACAATATGAGTGAAGAAATCGCCCTGACAAACCCGGACTCCCCAGCAACAATTGTCGACGAAAGCACCTCATCAACCGTTACTCAGGCCCCTGCAGTATCAAATGAATCAATAGAGGTTGAAGATTCAGACACCACTGCCACTGCCAACGATACCAACATCACAACCACTGAAGATAGCGATGCGATCGGCACCCCATCCGATCAAAGCGATGACAACGTCAAGCCTTCGCAATCGGCTATCCCTGCAGCTGCGCTAAGCAATGCACTCAGTGATTTACCTTCCATGGATATCCTGTTTGAATCCAGCAGCGACATCCTGACTATCGACAGCCTCGATGTACTCGATTCTATTGCGAATGTGCTTTTGGACCATCCAGACATCCCTATTCGTATCGAAGGCCACACAGATGCGTCTGGAACAGAGCAGGAGAATCTGATCCTCAGTCAGCTTCGTGCCAACTCGGTGCGCGACTATCTGATTGATCGTGGCGTATCAATTTATCGGCTGAAAGCCTACGGTTTCGGCGAAGGTGTACCCATTAGCGACAACAGCACACCAGAAGGACGTGCTGACAACCGACGTATTGAATTCAACGTTCAGCGTTAAGGCCACGAAAATGCTCTCACTTTTTTCAGAGATCATCGTCAGCATAATAGGCGCCAGTTTTCTGGGTCTTTTTGCAGGTTTGATGATCCAGAAGTCTCTTGGCAAAAGAAAACTGGCAGGCACCATTGCCACTTGGGAGGACCGGCTCAAACAGGCTGAGGACAGTGGAAAACGCGACAGTGAACATCTGGAAGATCAATTGCAGTCTCTCGGCAATGAGATCAAGACACTGACTGAAAGAAACCGATCACTGCAAGATACCTTGCGAGAAAATGAAACGGTTGTTCATCAGACACGCACTGACGCGATGGAATTGAATCTACAGCAGGCTGAAACACAGGAAAAGCTTCAGCGAATCATTCACCAAAAAGAACTTGAAATCTCTGAACTCGGAGACCCGACGGATAGCAACAAGCCCGTTGTTACAGCCGCAATTGTCGGTGCCACGGAATCAATCATCCCAAATACGGACACTAACAATGGGTTGGTTGCTGAAAAAGAACAAACAATCATGGATGACACGCGTGTTACCGAAACCGAAGACAGCTTGACCGTCAGCATTGCGGATCAGACTGAGGCTTTCGACAATACTATCCCGCAACTACTCGAAGGCAATGGTGACCGTACTGAGACAGTTGCCTTTCCGCCAACGATGGTAGACACGCTCGATGATACCGCGCGCATCGAAACAACATCGCAAGGTAGAGAAGAAAACACCTCGTCCGATGATCCTTATGACGTCACACTGGACGCCACAGCTGATATGGCAGATAACAGCCTAACTCTGGAGGAAGCCACCATCGTTCTGGATGATGAGGCGCTAAGAATGGCAAGAGCACCTCGCGACAATGACTGATACGCTTTTTTACGTCCACGATCCAATGTGCAGTTGGTGCTGGGGCTTTGCTGCAACTCTTGACTCGGTATTGGAAGCACTGCCCGACGACGTAAACGTCGTACATTTGCTGGGTGGACTCGCACCTGATAGCAATGAACCAATGCCTGAATCAATGCAACAAGGGCTTCAACAAACCTGGAAGCAGATAGTGCAGGTTATCCCTGGCACTGAATTTAATTTTGCTTTCTGGACTGACAATACTCCTCGCCGCTCGACCTGGCCCTCATGTCGCGCTGTAATCGCAGCACGCCGCCAATCCAAAGACTTTGAACGCCCCATGATCAAGGCCATACAGCGGGCCTACTACCTCGATGCAAAAAATCCATCGGATAGCGACACCTTGCTGCAGTGCGCAAAGGATATCGGGTGTGATGGCGCTGTATTTTCTAATGACTTCGAAAGCGAAGACGTCAGCAATGAATTTCTTGATGAGCTACGCCAGGTACAACGATACGGCGTAAGAGGATTTCCAAGCCTTGTCTTGCAAAAGGCCGACGGCAGCGCATTTTCGGTACCAGTCGAGTATCAGCATGCAAACCGTATTCTTGAACGGATCGACCATCTAAGAGCCACCTGATTCACAGCTTCGTGCCTTGATCGCTAAACCGATCACACGGCAATGAAACGTCATCTTGATCTGTACTGCGCTGCCGTTACACCAACGGTAGATGACATTACAGATCGCAGGCATGACAAAAACAATAAAAATTTTGACTGCATTCACAGTACTGCTTACTGCAGGCTGTGGTGAAGGTACCTCCAATGTATTCGACGAAGTAGGTCCCGCGTTCGCACCGGCTCTGCCTGCTACCGAAGTGAACAACGCAGCGGCTGATGGTCCCATGTCTCCGCCAGACGCGTTTCGTTTGCTCGAGCAGGCGACATTTGGCCCACAACTGGATGACATTACGGAAGCGGGTCGACTCGGTCCAGAGACCTGGATCAATCAAGAAATGCAAAAGCCCGCAACTTATCTGTCAAGAAGTTTACAACAGGGCGACAGCAATCGCTGGAACGAATACGTGAATGCATGGTGGCGAAATTCAGTTCAGGCCGAGGATCAGTTACGTCAACGGGTCGCATTTGCACTCAGTCAGATATTCGTAGTTTCCTCATTGGATGGCCTAGGCGATGAGCAAGAAGGGCTTGCCAATTATTACGACCTCTTGCTCAAGTATTCATTTGGCAATTATCGCGATCTACTCGAAGAGATTACCTTGAACCCGATAATGGGCGAGTACCTGAGCATGAAAGGTAACCGTCGCCCAGATCCCGAGAAGAACATTCAGCCAGATGAAAACTACGCCCGAGAGCTATTGCAGCTTTTCAGCATCGGCCTGGTACAACTTAATGATGACGGCACGCCTAAGCTCGATGAATCAGGCCAGACCATTCCGACATACGACCAGGCAACCATCGAAGGCTTTGCCCATCTGTTCACCGGCTGGCACTTTGCCAACGCCGACGACTTCCGCTGGCCGAGCAACTCTGACTATATAACACCGATGACGCCATGGCCGGAATACCACGACACTGGTGAGAAGAAACTCTTGAACGGCTTCGTGACCGCCGCGAATCAGACACCCGAAGAAGACCTGAAGCAAGCATTGGACAATGTGTTCAATCACCCGAACGTAGGCCCGTTCATTTCCAAGCAGTTGATTCAACGTCTCGTTACCAGTAATCCATCTCCCGGGTTTGTGCGAGACGTAGCCGCCGTGTTCAACAGCAATGCAGCGGGAGAACGTGGATCACTCGCGAGCACCATCAAGGCAATTCTGATGCATCGGGAAGCTCGTCTCGGTCATCTCGACAACCCAGATACATACGGCAAGATCAAGGAGCCACTGTTGCGGGTAACTCAGTTATGGCGCGCGTTTGGTCCTGTATCGATACATAGAGAGTTCAACTACGCCTGGGCCGGCAATGAGCTTGCTCAATCGCCACTGACTTCACCGTCGGTATTCAACTTTTACCGACCGGATTTTGCACAGCCCGGCGCTATACGTGACGCAGGATTAGTATCACCGGAATTTCAGATCATTGACGAAACATCAATCATCACGATTACCAGTCGTACGCTTGCAAATACGATTTGGTCGCACAGCTTTAAAAGCGATGTCGATCGCAATCGTATCGCTATCAATATTCAGCGCGAAATGGATATCGAACCCGACCCGGACGCATTACTGGATCATCTTGATCTGTTGTTGCTTGGAGGCCGGATGACACCAGAGCTGCGCGCCGAAACACAAGCTCTGATGGATGCCCGTGATTACCAGAACGCAGCCTCACAGCGCGTTGCCGAAGCTATTTTTCTCATTGCATCATCACCTGAAGCTGCCATTCAGCAATAGAGCAGTAATAAAAACAAGAGTGAATACCATGAACAACTATAACCGCCGCCGTTTTTTGCAACTGAGCACGAAGACTATCGCTGGTGCAGGCTTGGCACTTGGCGCAAACCCATTATTCACGCTGGCCAATGCAGCGGACGGCGGACTCGATGGCGGAGACTATCGCGCATTGGTCTGCATTTATCTGGAAGGCGGTTGCGATGGCTTCAGCCTGATGGTGCCAACCGGCAATAGTGAATATCAGGAATACGCAAACTCTCGAGGCAACCTTGCCGTTGCTCGAGATTCACTGGTAGGACTCGGTGGTGGATCCGCGCCGTTGGGTCTGCACCCCAGTGCCGAATCACTGCGCCCACTTTACGATGATGGTCGTCTGGCGCTGATTGCTAACATCGGTAACCTGATTGAACCGACATCCCGCGAGCAATACGAAAATCGCTCTGTTGTCCTGCCTTCTCAACTGTTTTCGCACAGTGATCAGTCCATACAATGGCAACAGTTGCAAGGTCGCAATAGCGGCGATCAAGGTTGGGGAGCCGGTGCCGCACAGTATCTTTCCGAGTTTCAAGAGCGCGATTACCTGACCTCAATATCACTTGCTGGCTCTAACTATTGGCAAGCAGGCGTAGGTCAACGTCCGTATACCATGACCGAGTCCGGTGTACTTAATTACGCAGGCATGGATGACAATAGTGACTGGCAGCAACCCAGAGTAGAGGCGTTTAAACGTGTGTTGGAAACTCAACGTCGTCACATGTTTTCAAACGCCTATGCCGATATGCAAAAGCGGGCCATCTCTATCACAGCCGAACTTGGTGCTGTGCTCGAAAGCAATGCCGGTCTTTTCACCGAACGCCCCCCGGAGAATGAACTAGCAGCAAAACTCGATATGGTCGCGCAGTTAATCGCCGCCCAGGAAGCATTGGGTTTGCGTCGCCAAATCTTTTACGTGAGTATGCGCGGATTTGACGTACACGATAATCAGAACCGCGATATCCCCGAGCTATTCGCCGAACTCAGCAACGCGATGAGTTATTTTCAGGGACGCATGGATGCACTGGGACGTTCCGAAAGCGTCACCACCTTTACCGCCTCTGACTTTGGTCGTAGTCTGATGAGTAACGGTGATGGCACCGATCATGGCTGGGGTAACCATCTAATGGCGATGGGTGGTGCTGTGCAAGGCGGTCAAATTATTGGTGAGCTTCCACGACTTGATGCCAAGGGGCCGGATTCAGTACATAACGGGCGAATACTGCCCACCTTGTCAGCCACTCAATATGCCGCGACCTTATTGCGCTGGGTTGGCCTTGAAGATTCTCAGTTACACACAGTCTTGCCCAACCTGAACAATTTCGCTGTCCAGGATTTGAACTTCATGGCGTAGTCAGCGCCACGGCCAGCTGTAAGCTGTCGGCGAGCAGTCGGCGAACAGCTCAAAACAAATGTATATAAGGTGTGCTAATGATTCCCCACCGGGAATCATTAGCCTATGGCGAGGCTGGCAATGGCTTACGGGGACGGCCATTGATTAATCCAGTTATCGATGAGTAAAGCGCATGAATGCCTCGATCACTTGGTTTGATACTGGATCCGAACATCTCCTTTGAATATGGCAGACGCCCCAATGTTTCTCATGCGCGAGCGTTCCATTTCCCCTGGCGAGATCAAGCAAAAAGCAGCCATCTGTATCTCACGGGCGTAAAACCGCCTTCGCCTCTAAGATTCCCGCATCCTAAGGGCAGCCTGCCTGTTGCCACATACAATACGACGCATCTGGTACCAATTTGGGTGCATTTGTGGATCGGCTAAATTCGCGCTTGCAACTGCTTGCAAAAGTTTGACAGCTAACCCCATAAATGAGACCCTTTGTCTCAGTATCGGTCTAGGTCGACAGAGATACAGGGCGGGGTCTCAACAGCCCAACCCACCTAAATATAGTGTGGCTTAGCTGCGCAATTTGTACTACCTGACGGAGGGAGATGCTTGAGCGCGTGCCAGGCAACACACTCGCCTCCATCGACAAGATAATCCTTTGGAGGAATTATGAAATTTAAAAATTTTCTCGGTGCAACTGCGCTGAGTGCGGTAATGGCAGCTGGCACTGCTTACGCCGAAACGACTATTCGTGTGCAATCAGTGCTGGGTGATTCGTCAGACGAAGTGGTCATGCTGAAGGAATTCGCCAAAGACGTTGGTGAACTTACCGGTGGCTCACTGACAATCGAAGTGCTGCCTGCCGGCGCCGTTGTCTCCCCCCCCGATATCATTGACGCGGTTGACGCGGG
>CAYULV010000055.1:0-13197 GCA_964445655.1 uncultured Granulosicoccaceae bacterium
ATATGTGGCTGGTGCTGAGCTGAGTACAGTGAAGTTGAAGTTCTCATAGCGTTTTCGTTAATGTCTGAGGCTCAGGGAATGCATCGAGAAGCATTCGATAACGCATTTGTGCTTCAGTGATTTGACTGTACTCAGCAATCAATTGGCGAATCGGGCCACCTAGACGCTCAAGCCCGGAGACAAATGCCAGAATTACTCCCAGTTCGATCCTGTCTTGAATGACCAACCATCCACCAAATGCAATTACACCAAAAGGCCCGAGCGCTATAAGCAGGTTTATTATCGCTTTCATCAGATTCTTACCTAGTAGAAAGCGGGTTCTTATATTCAATATTTGTTCGGTTAGTGTTAAAAATGTCGGTGGAGCCTCTTTGCTGATCAAGTCGTCTTCTGCGTTATCCACGATAAATGCGCCTAGCTCCCGAACTTTGATAGCTTTGTCCCGCGACAGTCTATTCAGTCTCTTTTGAAAGTACGGTACGATAAAAAACTGTGGAGAATAAAGTACCAGGGCGATGGACGCTACCAGGGGTTCCACCCAGAACATGTAGCCAAGTATCGATATCAGAGTGCCGACTTGCAGTAGTGGTCCGGAAATCGAAGATCCGGAAAACCCTCCCAGTTTCTCTACTTCACTGCTCAACATTGAAACTACTGCGCCTTCATCGACCTGATCGTCGTTGTCTGGCTGTTTTTTCAATTTTGAGGGTGGCACCATCGTATAGATGCAGTGATAAACGGAGGCTCTAAGCGAGTGGACGATGCGAGCAGAGATAAGCCCTCGCTGAATTTTCATCCAGGCTTTTAGTCCTGCTGCAATCAGTAAGGCAAGCAAGTAGTAAAGAGCAAGTTTGAGCAACAAGTCCGTGTCATTTTGCGCAATCGCATCGTCCATCAAGCGTCTCTGTAGCTCTAGCGGCACAGGCGCTAAAGGAATGAGAGAGAGGGTGAGAATTACCACCAGAATCTGTTGTTTGAACGAATTGTTGAATATGTAGCGGTATACAGATTGGGGCATTAACACAATTCCGGTGGAGCAGATGGGTCGGTATTTTATATGGAAAAACCGTTGGAATTTCTTATTACTCCTATTGATTTTACTTAAATGTGGGCAGCTTATTGATATTCACTCGAGCTATTGTCGATTCACCAATATCAGAATACTGTAGCGCGGTAGATAGTTCATGGCTTTCTGTGACCGCCTTGGAGAATTTCCCTGTCTGTCTTGATGATCCTGAGGAATATGGAACTTATCAAGTTTCGCTAATCTCACGAATATTATCACTGGGCGACGATTCTGACAGCAGTCACCATTACTTGACTATAGGTTTTGCAGGCCGGGCACGTCAGCTTTCGTTAGGGTATCGACTATGATGTCGTTTCATGTAAAAAGAAATCATAGGTGTATTTTGTCTAATTCTTCGCTGAGAAACTGCGTATGAAAAAAGTAAATGACGATCTACCTTTGCTCGGTTATGTCGATAAATTGTCGGCTAAGCCAGCGGACACTTTGAATTTCAAGGTTTCGTCAATTGCCGATGAACCTTTTACTGCCTTTCTTGTGCGCTCGATAAGTGCAGATCCAAACCCTGAAGGTGCTGGGATAGTTGAAGAAGACGCATCAATTTATTTCAAAACACGTGATATTGCCTCTAGGTATCAGGCGTTCCACCCAGGTTCTTATGGTATTGCGCGAACAGACATATCAGCTCCGCCGGATTCAAGCTTGACGCTTTCCGCTCGAATATTTCCAACTTTGAAATGTAATCGCGCGCAAAGTATTTTAAGTGTTGGAGATTGCTCGTTAATTCTTGATACTGATGGTGCCGCAGCTATTCGCGTCGGCAAGGTGACCATAGCCGCCCTCAAGCCTCTCAAGCTTCGTTGTTGGTATCGTATCGAAGCGCGTATTGAATCTGATCGGGTCACGCTAGAACAGTGGTCGTTGGAATCTGACGGCGGACCAGTGTCTACAACGAGTGAGCAGTCCTTGTCGTTGACGCTCAATGGTAGGCCTTGTGTTGCTGCCCGGTATGACAACGGCATCGCCACTGATTATTTCAATGGCAAAATCGAATCACCAGTGTTTTCGGCTAATGGACAGATACTCTGTGCATGGGATTTTAGTCAAAATATCTCCGGCACTAGTGTGCCTGCCCGTGTCGGTTCTGAATTGGACCTTATTAATTTTCCAACTCGAGCAGTGACGGGTGCTGAATGGGATGGTTCCGAGATGAACTGGGTACATAAACCTGAGCACTACGCAGCAATTCATTTCCATGAAGATGATATCTACGATTTCGGCTGGGAGACAGATTTTTCCTTCACGATTCCGGATGACATGCCATCAGGTGTTTATGTGATGCGCCTGGAATGTGGGGGCAACTGGGATGCCATACCGTTTTTCATAAAGCCGCCCATCGGCAAGCCGCGTGCTGATCTTTGTGTCTTGGTGTCTACCTTCACTTATGCCATCTATGGCAATCATGCTCGTCCAGATTTTCAATCATCATGGCTGGACAAGGTCACTGAATGGCAGACGTATCCGCATAATCCAGCTGAGCATCCACAATACGGATTATCTACATATAACTACCATACTGATGGCTCGGGGATTTGTCACGCGTCACATCTGCGTCCCTTGTTCAATCTACGCCCGGGTTACCAGACCTTTGGTAATACGACATGTTCCGGGTTACGTCATTTTCAGGCCGACAGTCATTTGATCAGTTGGCTGCATAACAAGGGCATTGACTACGATATCGTGACTGATGAGGACTTGCAGATTCATGGTAGCTCGGTGATTTCATCGTACAAGGCGTTAACAACGGGAACTCATCCGGAATATCACACGCGTGAAACCTTGGATGCATTACGAGACTATCGTGATAACGGAGGACATCTACTGTACCTTGGCGGCAATGGGTTTTATTGGCGTGTAGCCTTGCATACGGAAAACGCCAGTGTGCTTGAAATCAGACGTGCTGAAGATGGCATTCGAGCCTGGGCGGCAGAACCAGGTGAGTATTACAACGCATTTGATGGTACCTATGGCGGACTATGGCGCCGCAACGGTCGGGCGCCTCAGGCACTTGTCGGTGTTGGCTTTGCAGCACAGGGAAATTTCTTCGGTGACCCGTATAAACGAGTGTGTCGAGATTCGGCCTTTGACTGGGTCTTTGATGGTATCGATGAAGATATCATCGGTGATTTCGGATTTTCCGGAAACGGTGCAGCGGGGTTTGAGCTGGATCATATGGATGAGCGTCTCGGAACCCCTGATACAGCTGTGCTTCTCGCCCGTTCTGTTACCCGAGACAATGGATTCATGCTGGTTCCAGAAGAGCAGTTGACGCATATAACCAACCTTACAGGTGGTTCAGAGTCAGACGCCAAACATGCCGATATGATTTACGCTGAATATCCTGGTGGAGGGTCTGTTTTTGCTACAGGCTCAATAACATTTTGCGGCAGTTTGCCCTGGAATGGTTACGATAACAACGTCTCGAAACTCTTACACAATGTGCTTACAAGATATTTGTAGAAAAAATAATTTAATTGAGAGTTAGACCTTTCTCGCGATTTTATTAAAAATATTGTTTTGCGCGAGACCAAGAAGCTCTTAATTAAACCGTTCAGTGGTCGGCGGTAATAAATTAAAAAGGCCGTTGTAAGTGTATTTCTTATATACGTATCTCTACGTATCGAATTGTGTGCTCGCTTAAACCTATCATGCAGATGCAAGTACATGGATAGTTCGGCTGTCAATCAGGTCCTTGACCTGTTGAGCGTAAGCTGCCATATGGGTTGATGCGCCGTGTGCTTCCAGAGTTTTGTTTGAAGTCCATTTTTCTATTACGATGAAGGTATTAGCGCCAATGGGTGTTTGCATGTTGGGTGCATCGGTGGCGTCGATGGTTGGTCCGTATTCAATGCAACCATCCTCTGCCAGAACAGTCGGCACAATATCATTGAAAGCTGCTAGTACTTCTTCTCGCTTTCCTGGTTTGGTTGTGATGATCGCGACGACATGTATCATTGGGATACTCCGAGAAGTGTGTACTTGATAATCTCATCGATATTATCAGGGTTTATCAGAGTTACGCTAAGGCTTGATATGACGTGGCACATAGCACTGGCAGGGCTGTTCACTTTACGTATTTGTGCGTAGTTGTAATTTGCCGCCAGATGTATGTTGTCCTTAATCAGTATCCTTTTATCTTGACGCGTGTACCCGATCATCAATTCACAGCCTTCGTATCTCGTGAAGTGGTATTGATCAGACTGCGTTGCATCTTGATGCTTAAGGTTGGGGTCGTTATTAGTTCAAAGCGCTTTGAATTTCATGAGATTAAGTTGCATTGACTAAGGCAGACAACACGGATACTATCTTTTCATTAGCAGGTATTAAATACCTATAATAAAACCAAAGCGCTTTGAAAGCGCCTTATATTCTGACTTCTACTGGTTAGGTTGTAAGTCTAATAACTGTTCTCGGGAGAAATTTTTATGAATAAGGTTCTGTTAGCAAGCGCTGTGTCGCTTGTGCTATCCGCGGCAACTGCTCTGGCTGACGGTCATGGTGATTTGAAATTCAAACCCGGTGAAGGTGATTTCACTTGGGATAGTTACCAGTCTTGGGCCGAGAGCGCGCCAGATTTTAGCGGTCAGACAGTGACTATTTCCGGCCCGTGGTTGCAACCGGAAGATGAAGTATTTCGTAGTGCGGTTGCCTACTTTGCACATGCCACTGGTGCTGAAGTTATCTATACAGGGTCTGATTCGTTTGAGCAGCAGATCGTCATCGACGCAGAAGCTGGCGCTGCGCCTAATGTCGCTGTGTTCCCGCAACCGGGGCTTGCTGCTGACTTGGCAGGTCGTGGTTTGTTGTATCCCTTGCCGGAAGGTACTAGTGAATGGGTAGCTGACAATTATGGCGCAGGTTCTTCATGGGTTGATCTGGGTACCTACGATGACAAGGACGGCAACTCACAATTGTTTGGCTTTTTCTACAACGTTAACGTCAAGTCTCTCGTCTGGTATGTGCCTGAGAATTTTGAGGATGCAGGCTATGACGTGCCGGATACGATGGAAGGCTTGAAAGCATTGACCGAACAAATAGTTGCCGATGGTGAGACACCATGGTGTATTGGTCTTGGATCGGGAGCAGCGACTGGATGGCCAGCGACTGATTGGGTGGAAGATCTGATGCTTCGCACGCAATCTGCCGATGTGTATGACGCGTGGACGACCAACGAAATTCCATTCAATGATCCTCGAGTGGTAGCCGCTATCGAAGAATTTGGTTGGTTTGCTCGCGATGACAAGAAAGTCTCTGGTGGGGCAGGTGCCGTCGCGTCAACCGATTTCCGGGATTCGCCCAAGGGCATGTTCGCCTCTCCTGCACAGTGCTATATGCACCGTCAGGCATCCTTTGTTCCTGCATTTTTTCCAGAGGGTATAGAGTTTGGTGAAGACGTCGACTTCTTTTACTTCCCTTCTTATGAAGGCAAGGATCTCGGCAGTCCGGTACTTGGCGGTGGCACATTGATGTCGATCACCAAGCCATCTGACGCCACGTCAGAGTTGATGAAATTTTTCACCTTGCCTCTTGCCCATGAAGTGATGATGGCGCAAACAGGTTTTCTGACTCCCCATAAAGGGGTGAATAGCGCAACTTATTTGAACGATGCGCTTCGTGGTCAGGGTGAGATATTGGTCAATGCAACCACGTTTCGTTTCGATGGTTCTGACTTGATGCCAGGTGGTGTCGGTGCAGGCACTTTCTGGACTGGCATGGTTGACTATACGGGTGGCAAAGATGCCAGTACCGTTGCTGATGAAATTCAGACTAGTTGGGATGCTTTGAAGTAGCCTTTATCTAGTTTGTTGTTAGCACTGGAGTCAATGACTCCAGTGCGTTCTTCCTCCCCTCCGTTGTTATTTACACTTTGAGACGCTTCTGAGCATGGAGACTGATCGAGCATCATGAACCCCGCATTGCAAGGCGTCATCACCATTCTTATCGGTGTGGGTGGATGTATCGGCTATTTTTATCTCTCGAATCGTGTTCTGGATACAGTGATCTTCCCGCCGACTGGTGATAAGGCGGGCAGAAATATCAATCGGGCGAATCTGATTCGCCCTTGGCTCTTTCTGGCACCGGCTATCGCGGCGCTTGGTCTCTATCTCGGTTATCCCGTTTTCGAAACTTTGCGGCTATCGCTGACTGATCGGGATGCCGGTGGTGCGTTTGTGGGGCTTGCCAACTACCAGCAGATGGTCAGCGAGCCGAAGTTTTGGGAAGCGATGCGTAACAATCTTCTGTGGCTGATCGTCGTGCCGGCGACCTCCACCGGCTTCGGATTATTGGTTGCGCAACTGACTGACAGAATTCGCTGGGGGAACATCGCTAAGTCACTAATTTTTATGCCAATGGCGATTTCCTTTGTGGGTGCAGCAGTGATATTCAAGCTGATCTACGACGCTCGTCCTGCTGCAACGTCTCAGATTGGCGTCATGAATGCGATCTGGATGAAATTTGAAGGTGGTGCAGGTAGTATCCTCGCGTTAAAAATCTTACCAAGTATCATTTTGCTTGCTTTCGCAGCGGTCGTTATCTTTGTTATTTTTCAGATGATCAAGCCGCTGACTGATGGCACGCGTCGAACGACAATATGGTCAACTATGCTTCGCATTGTTGTGACCTTGCTAGGCGTCTGGTTGATATACAAGTCACTGGCTTCGATGATTGCAGTATGGTCAGCGTCGTTGTCCTACGGAGAGCCACAGCAATGGTTAACGCTGCCGTTCTGGAACAATTTCTTTCTGATGGTTGTGTTGATCTGGATTCAGACCGGCTTTGCCATGGTCATCTTGTCGGCAGCTCTACGCGGCATACCGGAGGAAACCATTGAAGCGGCAGTTATTGACGGTGCCAATCCGTTCCAAATATTTTTCAAGATTAAGGTGCCGCAGATTATTCCGACCATTGTTGTGGTCTGGACAACCATAACGCTTGCGGTATTGAAGGTATTCGATATTGTATTTGCTATGACCAATGGTCAATGGGAAACACAGGTGCTGGCTAACTATATGTATGAGAAGCTATTCCGCGTCAATGACTGGGGCGTCGGATCAGCCGGAGCCATGGTAATCATGTTGCTAGTATCGCCAATCCTGGTCTGGAATGTCTATAACGCTCGTAAGGAAATGCGCTGATGAATTTACTCTTGAGGTATTACTCATGAGCAGCATAGCGGGCAAGAAATCGGCGCTGACCTGGGTCGTTCATATTTCGGTGCTGGTGTTGGTTCTGGCCTGGTTGTTTCCGACTGCTGGACTCTTTGTTTCATCATTTCGCACTGCTGACCAGATCTCGAGCTCCGGCTGGTGGGCGTCGTTGAGCAAAAGTGAGAGCATTGTCCAATTGCGCACTGGTGGTAAGAATGAGGCTGTACAAGAAGATGATCTTTTTATTGTTGAGGGTAATCTCCTGACCGATAATGATGAATCTCGCGGTGAAGCCAGCATTTCCGCCTTTGGTGTTTCATCCCGAGCTATCGGTGCTTATGCCGTTGGTGAAACAGCTGAATTCAGTGATGGCGTAGAATCATTGACATTGAATTCAGATGGTAGCTATCGCTACACTAGTGTCGAAGAGCCAGGGCGTCGCGGGCAGCGGGTATTTGTCACCGCATCTACGCCACCAGAATTCACGCTGGATAACTATAAAACCATCTTGTTCAGCGGAACCGGTCAGGACAATATGGCCAAGGCGTTCTTCAATACATTGACTGTTACCATACCGGCGACCATCATTCCAATTGTTGTGGCAGCATTTGCAGCTTACGCACTGGCCTGGATGGAATTTCCTGGTCGAGCTTTGCTGGTCGCTGTCATCGTTGGCCTTCTGGTTGTACCGCTGCAATTGGCGTTGATACCGTTGCTTCGCCTGCATTTAGATATCGGAATCGGCAAAGGCTATCTGGGTGTTTGGTTGGCACATACCGCCTTTGGCTTGCCGCTGGCGATCTACTTGTTACGAAACTACATGGTAGGTCTGCCTCGCGATATTATTGAGAACGCTCGTGTCGACGGTGCTACCGATTTTCAGATTTTCACCAAGATCATTCTGCCTCTGTCTTTTCCAGCGCTTGCCTCGTTTGCGATTTTTCAGTTTCTGTGGACATGGAATGATCTTCTGGTTGCCAAGGTATTTCTGATAGATTCAACCGGTTCAACCACTGTCATGACTAATCAAATTGTCGAGCTACTGGGTACCCGTGGTGGCAACTGGGAAATTCTTGCAACGGCGGCATTCGTATCCATTGCAGTGCCATTGATTGTTTTCTTTGCCATGCAACGCTATTTGGTGCGTGGTTTGCTCGCAGGCTCTGTTAAATAAACTTAATCTAATGAACGTAGTCCAGAAAACCAAAGCTGATTCGGCATCAACGACCCACGCTGACATTTCAAAAGATACGGACTGGTGGCGTGGTGCTGTTATCTACCAAATATATCCACGCTCTTATCAGGATACGAATGGTGATGGCATTGGTGACTTGCCTGGTATTACCCAGCGCTTACCGTATATTGCCTCTCTGGGCGTTGATGCAATCTGGATCTCACCGTTCTTTCAGTCTCCAATGCTTGATTTTGGCTACGACGTATCGGACTACGAGGCTGTTGATCCGATGTTCGGTACGCTTGAGGATTTTGATGAATTGATTGCATTGGCGCATAAGCTTGGCCTCAAGGTCATGATCGATCAGGTCATATCCCATTCATCTGACCAGCACGACTGGTTTCAGGAAAGTCTAGCTAGTCGAGATAATCCTAAATCTGACTGGTATGTCTGGGCCGATGCGAAACCTGATGGAAATCCGCCGAACAACTGGTTGTCAATTTTCGGTGGATCTGCATGGGAATGGCATTCGACTCGGCGTCAATACTATCTGCATAATTTCCTTCGGTCGCAACCTGATTTGAATTTTCATAATCCGGATGTGCAGGATGCTTTACTAGACTCGGTGCGTTTCTGGCTCGATAGAGGAGTTGATGGTTTTCGCCTTGATACGATAAATTTCTATGTGCACGATAAGTCTCTACGTGACAACCCCGCCATACCAGAACAAGAACGAAATTCCAGTATTGCACCCGAGGTCAATCCTTATAACTATCAAAATCATCTATATGACAAAAATCAGCCCGAGAACCTGGAGTTCCTGAAACGATTTCGTCTGCTGCTAAACGAGTATGGCGCCGCTGCAGTTGGTGAGGTGGGCGATGCGCAGTACGGAATCGAACTTATGTCTGAATACACATCAGGAGGAGACAAGGTGCAGATGTGCTATTCATTCGATTTTCTCTCCGAAGAGCCGCTCGACACTGCCAAGGTGAAAAGAATCGTGGCGGGTTTCGATCAGGCGGCTCCGAGTGGTTGGTCCTGTTGGGCGTTTTCCAACCATGACGTTCAACGTCATGCTTCGCGGTGGACGCATCAGGTCAAGGATCGTGAGGCTTATTTGAAAATGTTAGCGGTGTTGGTCATGAGTTTACGTGGTTCCGTCTGTCTGTATCAAGGTGAAGAGCTTGGCCTGAGTGAGGCTGATATCGCCTATGAAGATCTGAAAGATCCGTATGGGATTCAGTTCTGGCCTGACTTCAAAGGTCGAGATGGTTGCCGAACACCTATGGTGTGGACCAGTAATAGCACTCATGGCGGATTTACTGAAGGAACGCCTTGGCTGCCAGTACCGAAAGATCATCTCGGATGTGCGGTGGATATGCAGGAAGGGATAGAAGGATCATTGCTTGAGCACTATAAAGCCTTCCTGAAATTCCGTAAAAAGAATGAGGCTTTAATCAAAGGAAATATAACGTTTATTGATGCGCCTGATAATGTGATGATGTTCCAGCGGAGTCATTCCGGTGAGTCGCTATTGGTAACCATAAACATGAGTGACAAGCCTGTTGAGGTGGCCATGCCGTCAAAATTGTCGATGCTTGATGGTGGAATGTTTGGAGCGGAGTTGAACGATTCGAAAATATTGCTTGATAGCTATGGTGCCGCCGTAGCAAAAATCGATGCGAGCAGTACTGATTAAACTCATTATCGGATACCACACTCATGGCAGATGTCAAACTAACCGGTATCAAGAAATCATATGGCGCCGTAGAAATTCTTCATGGAATAGATCTCGATATTCAAGCCGGTGAATTTATTGTATTTGTTGGCCCTTCGGGTTGTGGTAAATCTACATTGCTGCGCACGATAGCTGGACTTGAAAAAATTAGCGACGGTACCCTCGAAATCGGTGACAGGGTGGTCAATGATGTGCCACCTTCGCAGCGCGGGATCGCCATGGTGTTTCAGTCCTATGCCCTGTACCCGCACATGACCGTATATGACAATATGGCCTTTGGCTTGCGTTTGTCCAACGCGTCACATAAAGAAATTGACGAGCGAGTACAAAGTGCCGCATCTGCTCTGCAGCTCACTTCTTATCTTGATCGTCTACCAAAGGCTCTCTCTGGAGGGCAACGTCAGCGCGTCGCTATTGGTCGGGCGATTTGTAGAGACCCGAAAGTGTTTCTTTTTGATGAGCCTTTGTCCAATCTGGATGCCGCTTTACGTGTTGCCACGCGCATCGAAATTGCCAAGTTATCCGACTCCATGCCAGATACGACAATGATCTACGTTACACACGATCAAGTCGAGGCGATGACATTGGCAGACCGTATCGTTGTACTCAGGGATGGCTATGTTGAACAGGTAGGCTCGCCTTTGTCACTGTATCGCAAGCCTGAAAATTTATTCGTCGCGCGATTCATAGGTTCGCCGGCCATGAATATACTGCCAGGTGCTGTTGAGTCGCTGGCAGCGAGTGGAGTTCAAATCAAGATAAACGACGGCAGTGTCGTGACTGTGAATTTTGAGAATCAAAATGTCTCACCTAATCAGCATGTATCTTTGGGCGTACGGCCTGAAGATTTAAGGATCGCGTCAAGCTCTGAAACTTCAATTGTATCCGGTAATGTCGATATAGTTGAGGCGTTAGGAGAGGTGACGTTGGTACATGTCAATGTCGCCAATGCTGAAGATACGATAATTGCCAAACTATCTGGCGATGTCAGTATCGAGTTGAGTTCAGAAATACACCTTACTGCTGACTCTAACTCGCTGCATTTGTTTGATGCCGATGGTAGATCCCTACTAAATTAGTAAATTTTAAGGGATTGCGAATTCGAACCAATCCCTGAAAATCTGCTGCGGTGACCGCTATATCTTATATCCTGCCAAGTTGACGATTTGTATACCAGTGGGCGAACAATGCACTGCATACCACGACAGAGACAATCGTGTAGAAAATTGAAATCATAGGGAAGTCAAAAACTACGATCAGGATGTAATTTATGGTGACAGGAATCACGAACTGACGGGCAATGCCAAGAAACATGGGAAACATAGGTTTCTTTATAGCCTGCAGACTCGCAGTGCTTAGAAATATTACAACATACGCATAGAATGCAATTGCATCTATACGTAAGTAAGTTGCACCAGTATTTCTAATAGTTTCATCATTTGTGAAGAAATCCATCATCGCAGGTGAAAGGAATATCATTACTGGAATTGATGCGGCGGCCATGATCAGCCCTACCAACAAACCTTTGCGATATGTTTCGTGGGCACGAGCTGTCAATCCAGCTCCAAAATTCTGACCTACTATTGCCATGACCGCCGTATTTAACCCCAAAGCGGGTAAAAGCAAAACCTGCTCGATTCGCAGGCCTACTGCATAGCCTGCGACATGTTCGCTTCCAAAGCGCCCAACAAGTGAGACTGTGACAAAACCTCCCAGAATGATAGTCAACATGTTAAAGCTCGCCGGCAATACTTGACGCAGCAGCTCAAGGTAATGCCTGGTGTTAAATTTCGGCGTACTCCAACGACCCAGACGCTTTGACAACACCCAGAACAAATACCCGGCAGATGCCAATTTTATTGTAACGGTTGCTAGTGCCAAACCTGATATACCTAATCCAAGCGTGAATGTAAGTAGAGGGTTTAACGCTAGATTGATAAAGAAACCATATGCCAGAACATTACGGTTGGATTTAGTATCGCCCATTGCCATGAGTACACCGGCGGCGGCAAATGACAGGATGAAAGTAAATGCACCGATGATTGTAATGCCGATATATTCCATCGACAGAGGGGCAATATCCTCTTCTGCCCCAAGAAACCGGACTAAAGGTTCTGCCCATATAAGTCCTGTTGTTGTGACAATAACACTCAACAACAAAGCCAGACCAAATACTTGATCGGTACGATCGGCAACTCCATCAGTATTGCCACGGCCAACTTCAGGTGCGATAACGGCTGACGCGCCCGTCTGTATCCCAATACCGATGGCCATTATAAGGAAAAACACACTTCCCGCGATTGATACTCCCGCTAGTGCCTCATCAGAGAGTTTTCCAGCGAACCAGAAGTCGGAAAGGTTATATAGAGTATTGAATATCATACCCATTGATGCAGGTATTGATAATCGCAGCAGGTGGCTTACGACAGACCCTTCAGTAAGCGAGGTGTTTTCCGATTTCATGCCTGTCGAGGTGGAACTAGAGATACGCTAGCATACCGGTAGATTGTTGATCTGAATCGAGAAGATCAGGAAATATTTTCACGTCTCTGTGATCTCGCCTTAGAAATCAAAAATCTATGCTTGAATTGGGGGTGACATTGAAAATATTCGTGGGCAGTGCAGACATCGACTTCAATTCATCCGGTGTAGCGCGATTTTCTTGAGCGCTACAGCTTCGACCATAGCTAGCCAACCACCGAAAAACTTGATTCCAGATTTATCTCACGATTGCGTGAGTAGAATCCGCTATTGACCGTTCGACCAAGATAAGGCAGTTTCAAGGGCATGGGGTTTTCGTCATGATCGTTTCCAGCCTCACAGTACTCGATCAAATTTGCCATCAATATGCCGGCAATTGGCGCGTTTTTGTACTGGTTGCCACTTGTGCCACAGGCCATATAGAAGCCAGATAGGCAAGATTTGTCATAAATCGGAATCCAGTCAGTTGAGGCATCGTATAAATCGACAATCCCCCGCGTACGGTGCGGTATCCCTATTGATGGAACACGTTGCGCGTAACGCTGAACTTGAGTAGTCCATTGGTCTG
>CAYULV010000055.1:13297-18385 GCA_964445655.1 uncultured Granulosicoccaceae bacterium
CCTATTGATGGAACACGTTGCGCGTAACGCTGAACTTGAGTAGTCCATTGGTCTGTGAAATCGCGATTGTAGTTGCCGTCGTCGTCGATCCACTCAGGGGCGTCGCAGGCTGGGTCTTCACTGCCAATGAGTATATGGTTACCGTGCTCTGGTCGACAGTACAGTGATATATCGTTGTCGGAGACCATCATGCCATCTTTCTCGAAGTCGAAACCTTCTGGAGATGGCACATGCGCTACCTCCTGACGCAATGCTCTCGTTGCAATTTTCATGTCTTCAAGTACCTGCGCCATTGCATTGATCTTGTTTGAAGCTGGCCCTGCAACATTAACCACAATAGGCGCATGGATTTCCTCACCCGTTGAGAGTTTTACGCCATTGACCTTCCCAGACTGCGTGAGTATTTCAACGACCTCGGTTCCAAGGTAAAACTCACCCCCGACTCTACTGGCAGCATCCGCCAGATTCTGCGCGGATAGGGCTGGGTCAGTGACATAGCCAGCGTTGGGCCAGTAAACACCCCCATTTAAACGACCACCATTCGATTGTCCAAATGTTGGGTCATCCATTGTCCGGGCAGGAGCGAAACTTTGGAGATTGTAGATCGGTAGTCGCCTGGAGATAGTTTCTGTAGACCAATCCTCATGGGGGCAATTCAATTCGAGGCTGTTTTTAATATGCCTCTCCAGGAAACCGTTTTCTTCGGTTTTCATGACCAGGCAGCCTGTTTCAACAAGTCTTGAAACGGGCTCATCTTTAGATGCTTCGAGATAGTCGGCCCAATCGCGCCAGTAGTGATAGCCCTCCCAGGCCATCGCTGTTCCGTCGAAAGTAGAGTAATGCATTCGGATACAAGCACAGGAACCAGCTGTGGATCCGTGGCCGGCTTTAGAATTTCTATCGAGAGTAAGGGTTCGTATTCCGCGCTTGTTCAATTCAAACGCAACGGCCGCACCGATGACACCTGCACCAATGATGATTACATCTGTTGTCCTAGTCATAAGTTCTGTCAGTCTTCCGCGAAACGATAATAGCTGAATTTGTAAAGTAGCGTATATGTCTTGGCTGCCATCATATTTCTGAATGCTTGTTTTTATGCAGATTTTTCTTGAATGCCAATGGATTCTGATCATGTTCTGTTCACAATTAAATTGTGATTTGTTACCCACCGACGAATGAGCTAGTCAATTAGTGGTTTGGTTCCATCCGAATAACCTGTTAGGTGGATTTATTAGTTGTATTTGCATTATTCGTAAGCGGAGATTGCCGATACATGATCTATACAAAGTCAGGGTATTGCATTCATGTATGGTCTTGTAAACAAAGCTGTCGAACAACTCGTCCAGCAGCAGTTTGGTGAAGATAAATGGAATGAAATAAAAGCCAAAGCTGGTGTCGATAGTAATTTTGTCTCTATGGGCTCATATCCGGACGAAGTGACTTTCTCACTTGTTGCCGCCGCAAGTGAAGTGCTCGGATCTCCACCTGAAGCTATTCTCGAAGCCTTTGGAGAGCACTGGATTCAGTTCACGGTCGACGAAGGGTACGGTGAAATGATGGCTATGTATGGCAGCTCCGTATTCGAATTTTTGAATAATATGAATAGTCTGCACTCTCAAATTCGTCTGAGCTTCCCTGAGCTCCGACCACCTGTCATCAGTTGCGAAGAATTACCTAGTGGAGAGTTGCTCGTTAATTACGAATCAGAGCGTGAAGGTTTGGCGCCTATGTTGGTAGGTTTATTGTCGGGTCTTGGCAAGCGATTCAAGACGCCTGTAAATGTGGAATATGTAGCAGGAACTAGTGAGTCCGATGGTGGGGCTCAGTACAAAGTTTCTTATGTAAGTGAAAAGGCTGCATAGATATGACTAATACCAACTTTGTAGCTGATGCGAAAGAATCACTACTCGCTCAAGCGTTTCCATTTAATATTGTTATAAGCAGTGATGATGAAATAGTTCAGATTGGTGCATCACTCGCTCGGATATTTCCAGATGTCGCCAATGGTAAACACAGACTGGAAAATCACTTTGTTATCGATCATCCTAACTGCAACGCCAGTTTTGAGAAATTGGTTGAAAACAGCTCGAAGCTTTTTATTATCAAGTCTATTGAAGATCCACGTTTTGTGCTAAGGGCTCAATTGCATGTCTCGAGTGATAAAAGCAATGTCACCTTTCTAGGCTCCCCATGGTTGACTGACTTATCTTTGTTAAGTGAGCTGGGATTGAAGATGAGTGATTTTCCTCTTCATAGCCCGGTATCTGATTTCCTGATGCTGGTGCAAGCGCAAAGGGTTTCTTTGGAAGATAGTAAGCGTTTGTCTGACGAGTTGAGTCTACTCAATAAAGAACTTGAAGCGAGAGTGGAGCGACGTACACAAGCACTGGAAAAGCAGGCTGCGGAACTTCTTGAATCGAAAAATCAACTAGAGCATGAGATGTCGGAGCGCCAGAGAGTAGAGGTGGAGTTGCGTCATGCACAGAAATTGGAAGCAGTTGGCCAGATGTCGGCTGGAATCGCTCATGAAATAAATACACCTATCCAATTTGTAGGTGATAGCTTGAAATTTCTTAACGAAGCATTTTTAGATTTAAGCAAGGTGGCATCTACTAGTAAGAATTGTCTCCCAATACTGGACAGCCGCGCAGAAACAAAGGAAGTTCATGATGTGTTAGGCGAGGCTCTAGAGGATGCTGATATAGAGTATCTGGATGAGCGAGTGCCAAAAGCTCTGGAACGTGCCAGAAATGGTGTTGAACGTGTAAGTAATATTGTCAAAGCCATGAAAGATTTCTCGCACCCAGACGAGCGTGACATGACTGTTGCAGATTTGAATAGTGCAATTGAGAGTACGTTAGTGGTTGCGGCCAATGAATATAAATACTCTGCGGCCTTAAAAAAGGAGCTTCAAGAGCTTCCGCCTGTTCTTTGTCATCTTGGTGATATTAATCAGGTGGTATTGAACCTTATTGTAAATGCGGCACACGCAATTATTGAACTACATGGTTCATCAGTAGACGAGGGTTTGATTACGATCAAATCCTGGAGCGCTGACGAAAATGTCATGATCTCCATTGCAGACAATGGGGCGGGCATTCCTGAGTCAGTACAAGAGCGAATATTTGATCCATTTTTTACGACAAAGGAGGTCGGTAAGGGAACGGGTCAAGGGTTATCTATCTCACATAAGATCATTGTCGAAAATCATGGAGGGCAGCTGTTTTTTGAGACTGAAGAAGATGTGGGGACAACGTTTTATATAAAACTTCCGTTAGATCCATCAAAGCAAGGGGTAAAACCCGAGGAAAAAGCAGCGTGAAATATAATCTTCTATTTGTAGATGATGAGGCGCAGATCCTGGAAGGAATTCAGGATTCGTTAAGAAAATATCGTGAGCAATGGAATATGACATTCGTCTGCGGTGGCGAAGCGGCGATTGTTGAGATGACGCTCAAGAAATACGATGTGATTATTTGCGATATGCGTATGCCGCAAGTAGATGGCGTTGATGTATTGACGTATGCAAAGGTACATTTCCCAGAGACCATACGTATAGTGCTTTCGGGTTACGCTGAGACCGAAAATACAATAATTGTTTCGTCGCTTGCGCATCGATACTTGACTAAACCCTGTGACAAAAGTGAGCTTGAAGCTGTCATACAGAGTTGCATGGAAGTTTCAGGAAAACTGAAAAATACAATTGTGAAAAATATCGCGGGGAGTATTGATCTATTACCCGTTAACGATGAGCACTATCAACGTATTTTGGAGCAATTGGACAATGATAAAACACCGCTATCAGATATCGCAGAAACAATCGAAACGGATATCGCTCTTACGTCGAAACTGTTGCATTTGGTCAATTCGGCATTTTTCCGCCGGCAGAGAAAAATTGACTCGGTAAAAGAGGCAGCGGCTTACTTAGGGGCTGATCTAGTCAAGTCGATGGTGATTGCCAATCAATTTTTCACAGTCGCAGAGAATTTACCGAATATCGACCCACTGTGGGTTTCGCGGTTACAGCAACATAGTTGGTTTGCCGCGTCGATTGCGAAGAAGCTTATGAGTGATACTGAGCATGCGGAAGCTGCGTTTACAGCAACATTGCTTCATGAAGTTGGATTATTGGCACTTGCTGCAGAAAGATCAGATCTATTAAGCAAATTGTTGGAATCAAACGAATTTGCGTTTTATCACAATGAAAATACTTCTGAGGATAATAATTCTCAGATTTCGAACTCCATGCAAGAAGAGCTGGGTGCCTATTTGTTGAATTTGTGGGGAATGCCATTCAATATTGTTGAAGCCGTTGCTTTCTATAAGCAGCCGTCTGAGCGTGAATACGACGGCTTTGATATTGTAGGTGCGGTACATGTAGCAAATTATCTAGCCGAAATCTGTATGACTGGTCATGCTGATGATTTTGCTCTAAGTACGCTTGATGAGGCTTACCTTGAACGTGTTGGTCAAGCGGGAAAAATGGAGAATTGGTTGCAAGTGGCGCTTGAGACTGCTGAAGAGTGTGGTTTGGAAAATCTGATTCAGGAGTCACTCAAAGCCGCATGAAGACGAAGCCTTCCATTTTATGCGTAGATGATGAGGTCAATATACTTGAAGGGCTTCAAGACAATCTTCGTAGAAAATTTAAGGTGCATACTGCTAGCAGTGGCGCTGAAGGGTTGGCTGTTTTAAAGTCAGAGGGTCCATTTCCAGTTGTTATTTCGGACATGCGAATGCCTGAGATGAATGGTGCTGAATTCTTGTCTCAGGTGCGAAATCTGTATCCTGATTCCATGCGTATTTTATTAACTGGTCAGTCGGATATCGAATCTGCGATTTCTGCAGTCAATGAAGGGCAGATATTTCGCTTTCTAACCAAGCCTTGCGAAACAGACAACTTGATTTCAGTTCTAGAGCTGGCTGTTGAGCATAATCGGCTTGGAAAATTAGAAAAAGATCTTTTAGAGAATACCCTACAAGGATGTGTTGAGGCGTTGGTTGAAGTTTTGCAATTGACGAACCCTGCAGCATTTAGTCGTACTAATAGAATACGCGACTATGTTAATCACATGGTGAGTGATTTAG
>CAYULV010000056.1:0-2281 GCA_964445655.1 uncultured Granulosicoccaceae bacterium
TGCAAGAGCAAGACTATTGCACAGAATGTTACATTCCTGTGAAATGAGCCCGTAAGCTGGGGTTACACGCTGGGCTGAATCCGCGAATATTTCGTTTTGGAGGTGCAGCCTGACCAGCCAAAGTCAGCGATGCCATAGGTGATGATGCCTGCTGGCTTGTCGCTGCCGAGCCTGCCGCTGAGTATCATTCTGCGATCGCCGTTGTTTATCGACGAGTCGGACCGGCCCGAGGCCGAGGCTTTGCCTGAAAGAGGTAATGAAATCTTGAAATTGCCGTCTTTCGATACATAGGATGTGGCAGTCGCCGCTTCGGACCTCAGGTTAAAGGTGCCATCTTCGATGAGGATGTCAAATTCGTTGCTCATATCGCCACAGTTGAATGTCCAGTTCTGAACATGCTGGACTGACGCCCCTTTTGCGACGGATACACGCCAAGGTCCATCAAAACGTCCACTGGTGTCGCGATCCTGTTCCGAGGTTTGTCGGGCTACGAATCCCGAACAGGCTGTCAGTAGGGTGGTTGCCATCAAGGCGTAAATCAGTTTCAGTTTGAGTTGGTATCTCATGGGTGCCAATTGATCCTTCGCTTGGGTTAACTTCGAGTATTACATAGCTCAGTATGTTCGTTCCACAATATAAGCTGACAGCATTCTCAACTCGTCGAAATCATCACTGAGTCCGGCCAGGTGAGCAAGCGCCGATTCGTGCATTTTCTTCGCATGCTGCCGTGCCCCATCCAATCCAAGCAGAGCCGGGTAGGTTGGTTTGTTCAGCGCGATGTCAGCGCCTTGAGTCTTTCCCAAGGTTTCCGTATCACTGGTGACGTCGAGAATATCATCGACGATCTGGAACGAGAGGCCAACAGCGCCGGCGTATTTGCCTAGGCGCGCAATCAACTCTTCGTCGACAATTTCGTTGTCAGTCTGATTGTTGATTACAGCAGGTAGCAAGACACTCGCCTTGATCAGTGCTCCGGTCTTGTGACAGTGCATGTTTTCAAGTTCAGCGAGCGTCAATGAGCGTCCGACCGATTCAAGATCGATTGCCTGTCCGGCAGCCATGCCATTGTCACCGCTGGCATCACCAAGAATCGAGATCATGCGAATGCGTGCGGTATCGGACAAGTCGGGGTCGGTGTTGTTCGCCAACAATGTGAAGGCAAGAGCTTGCAATGCATCGCCAGCAAGGATTGCGGTGGCTTCATCGAATGCTATGTGGCAAGTAGGTTTGCCACGGCGAAGATCGTCATTGTCCATCGCTGGCAAGTCGTCATGCACTAGCGAATAGGCATGCATCATTTCCAGAGAGCAGGCGGGTACATCGATACGTTCAAGCGGGATCGACAAGGCTTTGCCGGTTGCGTAGGCGAGTATGGGTCTTACTCGTTTACCGCCCACGGTCACGGCATAGCGCATGGCGCTGTGTAGTTGCGTTTTTGCATCGCCATCCTTGGGCAGTAATTGGAGCAGGGCGTGATCGACACGATCTTGATAAACGGCGAGTCGCGCTAAAGCGCTCTTGTATGGCTGGCATTTGAGGTTCTCAGGAATCCGGTAATTCGAGGTCAGTGAGTTTCTCCTTGCCGTTTTCCTCGAGCAGAACCTTAACTTTTTGTTCCGCATCTGACAGGCTTTGTTGGCAGTAGCGAGACAAGGTCACGCCACGCTCAAATTGCTCGAGTGACATCTCTAGCGATTGCTCTCCTGATTCGAGGGTCTTGACAATCGATTCAAGCTCCGCGAGCGCATCCTCGAACTTCATGGATTTTGGAATTTTCTTCGCTTTCTGAGCCACGGGCGATCATCTCTGCCATTTCACGGAAGAGTTTATCACTGCACGCTCAGTCAATCAGGTCCAAAGCTTCATGCAGTCGGTGGATGCCGGAAATCTTGAGCCCGTCGATACTTCCTTTCGGCATATTGGCCTTTGGCACGATGGCTTGTTTGAAGCCGTGCTTGACCGATTCCTGCAATCGCTCTTCGCCGTTGGCCACCGGGCGCACTTCCCCGGCAAGCCCGATCTCGCCAAATACGACAAGGTCGCTCGGCAGAGGGCGGTTGCGAAACGACGACAGCGCTGCCAGCAGCACGGGGAGGTCAGCGGCGGTTTCAGAAATTCTGACACCACCAACAACATTGACATAGACATCCTGATCCAGCATCGCTATGCCGGCATGACGATGCATGACGGCAAGTAGCATTGCCAGGCGATTCTGCTCGAGACCAAGCGCGACCCGGCGCGGATTGCCCTGATGACTCGTATCAACCAGCGCCTGTGCCTC
>CAYULV010000056.1:2381-15113 GCA_964445655.1 uncultured Granulosicoccaceae bacterium
GAAAGGCCGGTACTGGTGCGCGCATCAGCGACGAGTTCGACATCGCTGGCATTGGTGATTCCACTGCCGCCGGCGTATCCACCAAAGCGCGTAGCGTTGGCTTTTGATTTCGCCGTTGAGGTTTGCGCGACAGTCTCTTCAAGCGTATTCCAGTCACCGCAATCCGCACACTGGCCACTCCACTTGGTGGAAACAGCAGCGCAAGCTGTACATTGATAATGAGTGCGGGTTTTGGACACCTAAGGTCGGTCGTACCTAGTTTTCGCCAGCGACACGATCTTGCTCGCTTCCGGGACGGCCGCCACCGGCATTTTCATCACCATCTTTATCGATGGCCGCCTCTATTCTCACTTGGCGAACCCGATTACCTTCGACATCAAGGATGGTCATGGGATGACCATTGAAAGTAAAAACGGCGCCTTGAGGCGGAAAGTTCTCGAAGTGTTCCAGCACGATACCGTTAAGTGTTTTCGGGCCTTCGGATGGTAAGGCCCAATTAAGTGATTTGTTCAGGTTGCGCACTTGCGCGGTGCCATCAACTATGAAGCTGCCATCGGGCTGTGGTCGAATTTCTGCCGGGCTGATACGTGGGTCGTTGTCAAATTCACCAACGATCTCTTCGAGTATGTCCTCCAAGGTCAACATGCCTTGAATATCTCCATACTCATCAACAACGAGGCCGATACGATGTTTCTCGCGTTGAAAGTTCAGCAACTGCACGGTCAAGGTGGTGCCTTCGGGAATGAAATAGGGATCGCGAACGCGTGCTTCAAGCACTTTGCGGGTGATGGAACCGGCACGGAGTACGTCGAGCATCTTGCGCAGATAAACAAAGCCGATAACGTTATCGACTGTTTCGCGATACACCAGCAGTCTGTTGTGAGGGCTGTCGCTGATTTGTTTCAGTACCTCATCCCAGGGGTCGTCAAGATCAATACCCATGATTTCGTTTCTTGGAACCATGATGTCATTGACTGAGACGGTGCCAAGATCAAGAATATTCAACAACATTTCGCGATGGCGCTGCGGAATCATGCCTGCTGTTTCATTCAACACCGTGCGTAACTCCTCGCTCGACAAATGTTCTTCTTCAGCGGACACCGGCTCGGTGTTCAACAAGGCCAGTATTCGAGTACTGATCCAGTTGGTTGCAACTACCAGCGGGTAGGTCAGTTTCATCAGTGGCCCATAAACCGCAGATGCAATGTGGGCAAATTTCTCTGCGCGCCGCGTGGCAAAGGTCTTGGGCGTGACCTCGGCAAATACCAGAATGATCAATGTCAGAAGTCCGGTCGCAACGGCAATGCCGGCTTCACCCATGAGACGCAGCGCAATGATGGTGGCGATGGCTGATGCGAGGATGTTGACAAAGTTGTTGCCGAGCAGGATCAGGCTGATGAGCCGATCCGGCTGTTCAAGCAGGCGGGCAGTACGTATAGCGGCCTTGTGACCATTGCTTGCTTGATGGCGCAGGCGATAGCGGTTCAAGGACATTAACGCTGTTTCGGAACCTGAAAAGAAGCCAGATGCCAGAATCAGCAGCACCAGTATGCTTACCAGTACGCCGATAGGAATGGTATTCAAGTACTGCGGGTCCTCGTGCCGCCTGTCGTTTCAGCATCATAGCAGGAGACGCCGGTGGCGAATGGGTAGTTAACCCCGTTCAAGCAGCAATTCCAGTACAAATTTACTGCCGAAGTAAGCCAATATGAGCATGGCAAACCCTCCGAAAGTCCAATGAACCGCCCGTCGGCCGCGCCAACCGAATTTCCATCGGCCGAACAGCAACATGGCGAAGATGATCCAGGCGAGGCAGGAAAGTACGGTCTTGTGCACCAGATGCTGGGCAAACATGTCTTCCAGATAGAAGAACCCGCTGGCCAGAGACAGGGTCAGAAAGACCAGCCCGACACCCAGCAAGGCAAACAACAATCCTTCGGCGGCATCGAGTGGTGGTAAGGCTCGCATGAAGCCCCCCGGCTTATGTTCACTGAGGAAGTGTCGTTGCACGGCAACCAGAATTGCCTGAGCCGCGGCGACCGTAAATACCGAATAGGCCATTAGTGATAACAGGACATGCACCTGAATGGCCGCATCGGAGATGACCGCATTGCGCCCCGCTGTATGGCTGAGCAGCAAGGTAATGGCCGCGATCGGGTATATCAGGAGTCCAAGGTAATGGGCAGAATGCTGGAGTGACAATATCAATTGCAACAGCACGACCCCGACGGCAGCGGCCGCAAGGGCTGTAAAGAACGGTAGCGACAAATTCTCGGGCCAACCGGTATTGCCAATCACGACCACGGCATGCAAAGCCAGGGCGATGGCTGCCAGCGACAAGGTCAGCGGACCACCGACGGTGTCCTGACGATTCAGGGCACGCGCAAGGCGCCAGGTTGCTATGGCATAAAGCACCGCTGCCAGTATGGAAAGGCCAATAGTCACCGTCAGAAACTATACAGGGAAAATTATCGGTAAGATCGGTGCATGAAGAATGAGGATCGTGAAAAACTCCTGAATCGCATTCGCAAACTCTATGCAATGAGTCGCGAACAGGAGTCTAGTCCGCATGAGGCGGAAATTGCGCTACGCAGATGCCAGTCGTTGATGCAGCGATTTGGCATCTCGGAAGCGGATCTTGAAACATCCGAGTTTGGCGTCAGCACCATTGGCAAACAGTTTCGCGCGATCCCGAGTTACATTGGTGTCATGAGCTCGGCGGTGGCCCTACTGCACGACTGCGTTTGTGTCGATACCGGAACCATCGAATTTCGTGGCTATAGCATAGACACGGAAGTCGCTTCGATGACTTTTGCCTATCTGACCGAATCAATGGAGCAGTCATTGAAGTCGAGAAAAAAATCCGGTTCGGTTGAACCGGGTCGTGCCGCAAGCTTTGACTATCGCGTCGGTTTCGCGATAGCCGTGCTTGAGCGTTGCCGTGCAATCGATACCGAACGCAAACTGGCCGAGCAGCAAGCTCACACGACCCAAGTCGCGGGTGCCGGAGGCAGCTTGGTCGTTCGCAAGCTGGCCATGGTCCGTGATGGTTGCTTGCAGGATGTCCAGACGGGTCGTAAGCGCCGAGTCAGATACCGCAATGGCGATGCCCATACGGCAGGCTCAACGGATGGCAACAAGGTGTCATTAAATACCCAGATAGAGTAGTGTCCCGATCAGAACCTCAAGAGCCATAAGTGGCGAGACTAGAACATGTTTGACAATCTGAGTGAAAGACTAGGCCGCACGATCAAAAACCTGCGCGGGCAGGGGCGGCTGACCGAAGACAATATCAAGGACACCTTGCGTGAAGTGCGCATGGCGCTCCTTGAAGCTGATGTTGCCTTGCCAGTCGTCAAGCAGTTGATCGAGTCCATTCGTGTCAAATCCCTCGGGCAGGAAGTCGTTGGCAGCTTGTCGCCGGGTCAGGCGCTGATCAAGGTCGTCAACGATGAGCTTGTTGCCATCATGGGTGATAACGCTGAACCCTTGAATCTGGCGACGCAGCCACCTGCGGTGGTCTTGATGGCCGGTCTGCAAGGAGCGGGTAAAACGACAACCGTCGGCAAGCTTGCACGTCTGCTCAAAGAACGTGATCGCAAGAAAGTCATGGTCGTCAGCTGTGACGTTTACCGACCTGCGGCCATCAAACAGTTGGAGACGCTTGCGGGTAGTGTCGACGCTACCTTTTTCGACAGCGATCCAAGCCAGTCACCGGTCGATATTGCCAATGCCGCGCTCGCTGCTGCAAAGCAGCAGTTTATTGATGTGTTGCTCGTCGATACTGCTGGGCGTCTGGCTATCGATACCGAAATGATGGATGAGATCAAGGCTCTACACAGCGCCATCAATCCGATAGAGACCCTGTTTGTTGTCGATAGCATGACGGGGCAGGATGCAGCCAATACTGCGGCAGCCTTTGGGGATGCACTGCCATTGACCGGGGTGGTGCTGACCAAGACCGATGGTGATGCGCGTGGCGGTGCCGCCTTGTCGGTGCGCGTCGTTACTGGCAAACCGATCAAGTTCATCGGTGCTGGCGAGAAGACAGACGCGCTGGAGACCTTTCACCCGGATCGAATTGCCTCGCGCATTCTTGGTATGGGTGATGTCGTCAGTCTGGTCGAAGAAGTGACTGCCAAGGTTGATCATGCCAAGGCGGAAAAATTCGCCAACAAAATGAAAAAGGGCAAGAACTTCGATCTTAATGATCTGAAGGAGCAGCTCGAACAGATGGCGAACATGGGGGGCATGGCGTCCTTGCTAGACAAGATGCCAGGCGCTGCCAATATCCCCGACGCGGTCAAGAACAAGACAGACGACAAAGAATTCAAACGCATGATTGCGCTGGTTAATTCAATGACGCCGCAGGAACGTAAGTATCCGGCCATTCTCAAGGGGTCGCGCAAGAAACGCATCGCCGCTGGAGCCGGCCTTCAAGTGCAGGACTTGAATCGCTTGCTCAAGCAACACCAGCAGATGTCGCGCATGATGAAAAAAATGAGCAAGGGCGGCATGGCCAAAATGATGCGTGGCATGAAAGGTCAATTGCCACCGGGTATGGGTTTTTGATGGCGTTTAAGTTCGCTCTGCTACCCAAGCATCAACATCTTTAAGCCAGGTATCCGCTTTAGCATCCGATGGCATGCGCCAATCACCACGTGGTGACAAGGCGACGTTACCCACTTTCGGTCCGTCGGCGGTGCATGATCGTTTGAATTGCTGCGAGAAAAATCGCCAGATAAACTTGCGACACCATTTGACCAGTGTTGCATCGTCATAACTTGACTCAGCAAATGCCACACGTGCCAGATCAAGGATGCGTGATGGTCGCGCACCGTGACGAACGAAGTGGTACAGAAAGAAGTCATGCAGTTCGTACGGACCGATAGTTTCTTCGGTCAGTTGTGCGATTTGGCCGCTTGCATCACTCGGTAGAAGTTCCGGTGATATCGGTGTATCGAGAATGGCAAACAGTACTTCGCGCAAGTTATCTGCATCACTCCAGGAACTGGCACGTTCGTTCGCAACCCAACGAATGACAAACTGAATCAAGGTTTTGGGAACACCGGTGTTAACGTCATACATGGCAATGTGATCCCCGGCATAGGTTGACCATCCGAGTGCTTTTTCGGACAAGTCACCCGTCCCCACCACCAAGCCGTTTTGTTGATTGGCGAGCGTCATCAGTAGCAAGGTTCGCAGGCGGGCCTGAACATTTTCCAAGGTGACGTCACCCAATTCAGCGTTGCTGCGTAATTTGTCGATCAATTCGTCAACACTGTTGGCGCCCTTGACTGCGGGGTGGTCGATTGCATCCAGTACCGTGCGGCTTGCTTCGGAAATACTGATCGTCTCGAAACTTGCGTCGAGTGACCGGGCGAGCACTTCAGCATTGTGACGCGTCCCATCCGAGGTGCCAAAGCCCGGCATCGTGATGCAGACAAGGTCACTGCGATCCTGTCCGGTGAGGTCCAGTGCGGCCGCCGCGACCAAGGCCGCATGACTTGAATCAAGCCCACCTGATACGCCAAGTATCAATTTTGGTTTGCCAATGGCAGCCATGCGGGTGGCGAGCGCATTGCTCTGGATTTCGAACATTTCCCAACAGCGATTGGCCAGTGTGATGGGATCTCGTGGCAGGAAGGGGGTAGGCGATACTTCGCGCACCAAACCGTCGGCTTCTTTGGACGCAAACGGGATGTAGCGATAGTCGGCGCTATTCAAGGCAGCGCAATCACCAAAGGTGCTCGTTGAGCGTCGTTCAAAACCAAGCAGTTCAAGATCGATATCCTGGACGATTAACTGCCCAGATCTTTGAAAGCGTTGTGATTGACAGAGAACATTGCCGTTTTCACAGATAAAAGCATCGGCATCAAAGCTGACGTCGGTCGATGATTCGCCGGGGCCAGCTGCTACATAGACATAAGCGCACTTGCCTCGATCCGAGGCTGCGGTGGCCAGCAAGCGCCTGAGCTCAGCCTTGCCAATCGTAAAGTTTGATGCAGATAAATTGCAGATTACATTTGCGCCCGCTGATACCTGCTGCGCATGGGGTGGGTCCTGGACCCACAAATCTTCGCAGATTTCGACACCGACTATAAAATCGTCAAGCGAGCTCTTGAACAGCACGTCCAGACCAAAGTCAGCCGTATGTCTGCCGATGTCAATTGTGCTGTACGGCTTTACATCAAATCCGCTGCGAAACCAACGGGCTTCTTCGAACTCACGATAGTTGGGCAAATAGGCTTTGGGAATGACGCCGAGTAATTCACCACCGGCGATCGCGGCGGCACAGTTGAATAGCCCACCAGGCGCTCTTAATGGTAAACCGACAATCGCCATGCTCTGCAATCCTTTGCTGGCGTCGACAAGCTCAAGCAACGATTCCTCACAAGCATCGAGCAGGGCTGTATTCAGGACCAGGTCGCGTATGCTATAGCCACTGAGTCCGAGTTCCGGAAACGTCACTACATGTACGCCCGCGCTATCCGCTTCGCGCCACAAATTCAGGGTGCGATCGCGGTTCAGGTCCATATCGGCAACAGCTGTCAGGGGAACAGCTGCGGCAACTCTTGCGTAACCTTTCATGAATCAATTATAAGCCTCGATCAACGAATAGATCGGCGCATATCCTGTGCCAGACAGCATAAAAGTTTAAAAAATGCCGCTTAACCCGCTGAATCAGCCGTTTCGCATCGGCATTCGACCCTTGTCGCCAGATAACTGGCTTGTCGTCGACGAGCGCCTGGCTAGTTATCGTGCGCAGAAAATCGCCTTGGTCGATACGGCCTTGCCGACAGTGTATGCGACGACTGAGGGTATGCAAGAGAGCGAAAAAGAGGTTCTGGAGGCGGTGCGACTCTGGTTGCAGAATCACGCACCGGATGCATTGACTGACTATATCGAAACGCAAACGCGTTCATCGTTGGTGCAGGCTTGCCTGATGATCAATGAGGATATTGCAATCATGCGGCGCTTTAGTGAAGGTTGGAAACTAAGCAGCGGTTGTATCTGTTTTCCTTCCCTTTGGAATATCGCAGACAAGGTCGGGCGTGTGCTGGCTGACGTTCATTCACCGGTCCCGGGATTCGGCCACGCAACAAGGCAGGCCCATGTTATCGAACAGATGTTCGACAACTTGCGTGTCAATGAGCCGGTTGTTCGTTTCAACTATTCGGTGCATGATCACGCTAGGCTGCATTTGCCTGACAGCCGCGAATCACGCAAACTGCCACTGGAGAATGTCGTCTCGGATTCGCATTATATTCGCAGCGAACGGCAGACCTTGACGCGTATGCCCGGCTCGGGTGATGTTGTTTTCACGATCGATACCAGTCATCGGCAGATCGGCGACTTGACTGACGAGGAGCGGCAAATGATCGAGTCACATTTGCCGCGTCTGTCTGATGAAGAGTTGCATTACAAAGGCTTTGTGAAGGAGAAGTAATGAAAGGGTATAGGACCATTTTTGCCGATCTGGCGCCTTTGTGATCCCGCATCAATCTCACTCAAGTGTATGATCCTGAACCTACGGTTGCTCACGATCAAGGCTACACTCGGACAGTGGACAGGCCCCTCTGAACAATTCCAATTATGGGTTGAACAAGTGAAATCAAATGAGTGTCAATAGCGAAGAACTCTCCTCGAAGCTGTCTCCTGAGCTGTCGTCAGAGATTCTCGGCTTCCATTCGATAGCCAAGTCATTTGGTTCGGTACGGGTGCTGGAGGACCTGAACCTGTCGGTCAAACAAGGTGAGGTCTTCGGGTTTCTCGGTAGAAACGGCGCCGGAAAATCAACTGCTATTCGAATCATGATGGGCATCACCGGGCCGGATCGCGGTGAAGTTCATCTGTTTGGGCAAACACTTGGAAAAGATGTCATTCCTTTGCGTCAGCGTATTGGTTACGTTGCGCAGGAACAACATATGTATCCGTGGATGACTCCGCGCGCGCTGGCGCGTTTTGTCAGTGGTTTCTATCCGCGTTGGGACAAGGCATTGTACGAACAGCTTCTGCGTGATTTCGAGGTGCCGCCCAAGCGTCGAGTCGGCACGTTCTCAGGGGGTATGAAAGCCAAACTTGCCTTGTCGCTGGCAGTCGCCACTCGTCCGGATCTTCTGGTGCTCGATGAACCTACAGCAGGTATGGATCCAGTTGCTCGTCGCGAATTTCTCGATCTTGTCAGGGAGCAGGCACGGCGCGACGGTGCCACGACATTTTTCTCCACCCATCTTATTGATGAAATAGAAGCGATCGCTGATCGAATAGGCATCGTCGAGTCAGGTCAGACAATGTACGAAGGTCGGCTTGAACCATTACGTAACAGTATCGCAACGTTTTCGATTCCGGAAGATTACCAAGACGCATCAGTTCACCCTGGTGAATTCTATCAAGATTGTCTTGGTATCTTGCAGAGAGGCGTTCGACGAGGCAGGCGCTTTGTTATCTTGCACTTTCGGGGAAATGTACCGCCAGGCATTGAACATCAACTTGCGCCAGGTTGGCGACATGATGAGATGAGTCTCGAAGATGTGTTCATTGCCGTAGTCAAGCGGGTTGATGGCTAGATCTTGATGGCAACCATTTCCCTTTTGGCCAAGGACCTGCGTGAGCATGGTTTGGCAGCACTGGCATTATTGTTTGGGGCGCTCCTGATAATTCTCGTGGCCCTGCTACAGAATCAGACTGCGGCGTACAGTATGAGTCCGTTCGAGGTCGTACGCTTTACCCTGCTGACGTTGTTTCCCCTGGTTGCGATCATGCTGGGGAATCGCCTGTTTGTACGTGAATACATGAGCGGTACGCGTTTATTCGTAGAGGCATTACCCGTTGGCTTGCTTCGACCTTTGATACTCAAATACCTGCTGGGTCTGACTTTTCTGTTGCTACTGATGGTTGTGGTTGTAGGTAGTTCAGCTCTGGTGGCCGGGGTTGCTGATGATGCGACACTGCAGTATGCGGGTCTGATGTTCGCCAAAAGTGCGGTGATCGTATTGTTGTACTGGAGCATCAGTTTCTGTTTCAGTATGTGTGGCTTTCTAAGAATTGCCATGTATCTGACACTTGCCGCCACCACGTTGATGTTGATCAATACACCCAGTATTGATGCATCGAGGGTTCCTCCCATTGATCTGATGGATCGAGATTTCTTCGTTTATGAGCGTGACATAGTGCCGGTACGAGCGATGATCGGTACTGTTCTTATCTCGGTCTTCTTTTCATTGGGCGGGTTTCTTGTAGCTCGGCTTGGTGAAGGGTCGGTTGCAGCCCGTCTCGCCAAACCGATGTCGCGTCGAGACTATGTAGTGCTGGGTGTGTTGGTGATGGCTGGGTTCGGTGTGTGGTCTGCGTTGCAACAACGACTAGAGCGCGAAAGTTTTGAATTTACCAATCGTGCTGTTATTCGCATCGACGAGCCACGAGTTTCAGTGTCTTATCTGTCGCCCGAGTACGAAACAAGCGCGCAGATTATTGCCGCTCGGCTTGAGAATACTTTACTAGGCATGCAGGCGGCTCTTGGTTTGACTCAGTTAGCTCCCGTGCGTGTTTCGCTGTTTCCCGACAAGGACAAACACGACATCGAATATGCGACTATCGATGGTGCATTTTTTGGTGGCAACTGGTTGGAGCATGATGCTTACGACGACATGATCATGGATTCGGTCATCCTGCACGGCTTGTTGAGTTCAACAACCGGTGGCCGTGCGGTCTTTGAACCGTATCACTGGGTGTTGGATGGGTTTACACGATGGTGGGTCGAACAAGGGCAGGGTCCGATCAATCCTGCGCATCGAGAAGAGTTGCTGGCGCGGGCCCTGTTTGCCCTTGGCCGAGACAAGCGAGTCACTGATCTTGTTGTCCATTGGCAATTGACAGCCGATCGATTCGCCTATCCGACTGCTGAAGCCTTGGCCTGGTCAGCCATGGCTTACCTTGAAGAGCTTAAAGGCCGTGATGTGGTCACAGCGCTTTCCCGGCAGTTTCTGATCAAGCGAGTTGCGCCTAGCAGTATCGCAAGCTTTCATGATCGCCAGCTTTCCGCGGTTGCCCGATTTGAATCGGTTACCGGTATTGAATGGAATGTTTTTGTTGAGCAGTGGACGCAATGGTTGATCGCTGAGGGTACAAAGCCGGGTGTCATGAAACGGATTGCTCTCATTCCACCGTTTGCGGGGCGAGTAACAGCAAGCAGTGACGCAGGTGTACATAGCCTGGATGGACATTACGAACTGATTGCTGGTGTTGATGTGGCGAGCTGGGGCGACGCTGATAGTTTTACGAGTGTCAGCGCTTGTGCGATGAAACATAGTCTTCTAGGTCCTTTTGATGACGAATTTGATGTCACTAAAGACGATGCCGATCTTCAGGATTGTGCGCTCGATGCTGAGCATCGGCTCTTTAGCTATTACGCGCCGGGAGATCGTGTTTTTGTAGCATTGGATTTCATCACTGAAGACTTCCACCAACCGATTCGATTGCATGCTGAACGAGTAACAGTCCCATGATCAGACTCGTACGCAAAGAGCTGTTGCAATTGATACCGATCGCATACTTGTGGCTTGCGGTCTACGGAATTTCTTATCTTGTTCAGTTTTTTACAGAGCGCCTGGATGAGCAGACCTTCGGCGGTTGGTGCGCAGAGCACTGCGATGTAACGCCGAGCTATGCAGTAACCATAGTCATCATGTTGATAACTCTTGTAACTGCCTACAGTCTGTTTCCTCGCGAACACGATGATTCAACGGTTGACTTTCTTCGCGCTTTGCCCGTATCCAGGCGCTCGATTTTTATCGCGAAATTTTTAAGCGCATGGATACTGTTGATCGGATTGAATTTCCTTGGCTATGGCACGGACTATTTTTTGTTGCATCTTAATCCGCAATCGATCAGTGGTCGTTTCTATCCGGAAGTTTGGGGCAGTCTTTTGTTGCGCGACTGTCTCTTTGCCTTTGTTGTTTTGAGTCATGGCATTTTGCTGTCCTGGTTCAGGACGCTCGGGCTGATCATCTATGGCCTTTATTTTCTGTTAGTGATGTTGTTTGAATCCAGTGTTGGAAGTGCCGGACTTATCAGTGTTTTCCAATTCATGACCAACGAATATCATGGCTCGACCTTGATCCTGAATTACAAGGCAATTGGCGTGCACGTGGGCGTTGCCTGCCTGTGTCTGTTTATCGCCTATCAACTTTGGAATCGTTCGGACTCTGCGCGTACGGGTGGTAAGTTGCGAAAGCGTTCGACACGCATTTGGCAAACCCTTGGGGGGATGGCCGCCTTTGCCGTGATCGCAATTGTGATCGTCGGTATGATTGATCGTGAGACAGGAGGTTCTACGTCAACTGAGCTTGATGTTGCAACAACCGAGCACTTTCGGTTTGTCTATGACAAGGAGAGGGTAAGGACTGTGTCCTATATGTTGGATCATGCGGAAAACGACTTCGAACAACTTGGTGAGATTCTCGGTGTGGCGTCACTGCCTAACGTTCGTGTTGACTTGTCGGCGCAAAGCGAGCATGCCGCGGGGCTTGCCAAATGGAAGAAAATTCAGATGGATCTTGATGCATTCAGAAACGATGTATCACAACGTCGCGTATTGGTTCACGAAGCGGCTCACGTGCTGCAGGCCGTTGAATCGGATCGGGCTTTTGCGGCCAATTATGGGGCTACCCGATTTTTTATCGAAGGGATGGCACAGTATGTATCGTTTCTGGTTGTACCAGAAACCACTCGTCGCAATTCAAACTGGGAACTCGCGGCCATTGCATGGAAGCGGCAACATATCGAATTCAATGACTTGATCGATGAATCAAGCTTTAGTCAGCGCTTTGATCCTGAGCTTCACTATAGTCTCGGTGATATGTGGACAGCTGCATTGGTTGATACCTGTGGTGAGGGCGTACTAGGCGATATTCTGCGGGCCGCTGGTCGAGATGGCGCGCCTTTGGGCCTGCCGGCAACCCTTTTTTGGCGTGACACGATGCGTGAAGTGCGTTGTGAGCTGGATACTGTCAATATGCGTTGGCGCGAACTTCTGAGCGATATTCACGATAGCGTTGATGCCAGACGTTTTCCAGAGTTTGACAAGCTGGTTGTCAGCAGAAACTCTGAATTGAATCAGGTCAATATCCGTGCATCTCTGGAACCTTTTGTCGATGACGATGTTCTTGATGAGTCGATAACAAGCGAGATGCGTTTTTCTGTGCGCTTATCGAGCTCCGCTCAGATCGCCGCTACTAGTCCTCGGGTATTCAGAGGGTCACTGGAGGAAGACAAAGAGACGGGGCAAACTTACGTGAGCTTCTCTATTCCGGATTACCTCATTCCTGGCAATCGATTTCGTTATCAACTTGGCCTTACGCCGTCACGTGACTCGCGTTATTACTATGATACGTGGCGTAGTGGCAGTGCGGTTGCCAGTTCATCCAACTAGACCACCAGTTTCAGATCGCGTGGTTTGGTCGCTGTTGTGTTCTCAAGCTCTGCAATCGGAGTGCTACCCCATCGACTGATGAACTGGATGGCGGGCTCCGGTTTGTCGAATAGATATCCTTGAAACAGGGTCACTGATAGTGACTTCAATATATCCAGTTGTTCGTTCTTCTCCACGCCTTCGGCGACTACATCGATATCCATTTGTTGGCAGATCCCAACCAGGCGCGGCAGTACAATGTTGTCGCTCATCCAGCGTCTGTCTATCTTTGCCGAGTCTGGCGCAAGATTGATCAGTCG
>CAYULV010000056.1:15213-18116 GCA_964445655.1 uncultured Granulosicoccaceae bacterium
CTCATCGAGCCATGCCGCGTCTGGCGCATTTTCTTTTGCTCGTACATCAGGGTGTCTGCATCGGTCAATACATCATTGAGCCCTCGACCATCGTTCGACGTAGCCAGACCGATGCTGCAAGCAATCTCATGCTGTCCTGCATCGGTCTTCACCGGTACGTCGAACGCTCGATGTATGTGGGTCGCCATGTCGGCTGCGGCCTGGTTATCGGTGTCCGGCAGGATGATGACGAATTCATCGCCGCCCCAACGAGCTAGTGTAGCGCCGTCCGGGATCATCGATGTCAGTCGTTGAGCCACAACAACCAGTACGTCATCGCCAATGCCATGTCCGTATTGATCGTTGACGGACTTGAACCCGTCGAGATCGAGAAACATCACGGAGTCGGTGGTCACTGAATCCATGCTTAATGCTCGAATAACCGAGTTTGCATGCTTGCGATTGTAAAGGCCGGTCAAATCATCGTGTAATGCTTGATGGCGCAGGCGATTCTCAATGACAGCACGCTTCTTATGGTCTGCCTGTAGGTCATTTGCAAGTCGGTCAATACTACGCGCTGCGTCGCCAATTTCATCGCCAGCCGTGTCCTGTATGCGGGTTGTCAGATCCCCGCCCATGATCAATTGCGCAGCGTTTGCGTTGCGCCTAAGGCGTTTGGCCAGTGGGTGGAGATAGAGAAAGTAGCCTGCGAGAACAACAGCGATGGATAACATTGCCGCCAGAATCATGGAGCGGCGCAATTTATTGACTGGCAAGAACGCCTCTTCGGCATCAAGCTTGACGACCAGACCCCAACCGGTTTCGGGAATAGTGCCGATAGCGAGTATGGATTCAACACCGCGATAGTCGTTTGCATGAATAATTTTTGCGACCGGCGCCTTCAACGAATGATTGATCGGCAGGCCCACCGCATCCGGCACGATTTTTTCAAAAGCCGCATTGGGGTCAAATCGCAAAGGTGTCAGAAACTGCGCATCTCCATTGGTGGTCGCTTGGGCGATATGTCCTTCACTTGAGTAGCCGACGCCTTGGTGCTCTGAGACAAGATCAACGATGGGGCCAAGTCGGGTTTCCAACATAAGCGAACCGACAACTTCTCCGTCCATCGCCTTGATCGGGGTAACCAAGCCAAGCCGTGCTTCATTACCCGACAGGAATGCATCGCCAAAAGCAGTCTGGGCTGTCTTGATAGCCTTGTGGATCAGCGACTTGTTGGCAGGCTGCCAGCTAAAGCCGTCAGTTTGCCCTAGAACCTTGCCATCAAGGTTGATGATTCTGAGTTCAACGATTTCCGATACCTGAGTGCCAGCCTTGAGAATCAATCGGGTCGCAAGCTCATGTAATGGGTGTCTGGCCACAGGGTCAACGGCCTCGAAGCCATCGATTCCGCCGATAACATGATTTTTGGGCAGATAGCCTTTTTCAATAGCGTGCAGCTCGCCGAGAAAGCGCTTGATATGGTCACTGTTGGCGAGACTGCTGGCGTCCTGGCGATAGTCGGCGAGGATGTTGTTGATACGCGCCGCCTCAAGACGCTGGTCGTTCAGCAGCGTCATTTCGACACGCTCGGTCAGTTGCTGGTCAAACAGGTGGATAGAAAACCCACTGGTAACCGCTAGCGGTACCAGCACTGACAAGAGGCAAAGCAAAAGTTTGGCGCGTATTCCCATATCTAGTTATGAATCCTGGCCTCGGATGCCGCATTGCGGTGCGATCAACATCACCGCGACAGCTGAAATCGTAATGCTCTATGATGCCCGAAACTTCGACTGTTTCAGAGTTTAATATTCGTAAAGAGAAGGTTGTATTTTGAAAATAATAATAAAAACAACAGGATAGATTTGTAGCTTCAGTGCGCCGGCACTTTGAGCTATACGAAAGACTTATTCATCAAGCCATCCGTGATGACCATCGTTACCGTCGCCAAGCGTCAGCCTTGGCTTGAATGGATGTCGCTCTGGTCATCAGGCAGCATTTGCTGCACGCTATGGATTTATTGCGTATACTTGGGAGTTCCCTCGGGCAGAGGTATTTTCCTGCCTGAATTGCCTTGGTTTTGCAGTAAGAGATTGCACGTAAATGGTTACGATTCGTCTGTCGCGCGGTGGCGCCAAAAAACAGCCGTTCTATCACATTGTCGCGACCGATAGTCGCGCCCGCCGTGATGGTCGCTATATAGAGCGCTTGGGTTACTTCAACCCGGTTGCCCGTGGTCAGGCGACACCGGTCGAACTCGATTTGTCGCGGGTTGACTACTGGGTCGGTTGTGGTGCTCAGATGAGTGATCGCGTCCGCTCTATCGTGAAGAACTATCGCAAGGAGCATGCAGCAGCCTGATCACCGCGCAGCCGCTGACTCGGCAGCGCCGCCTGACGAGGCCAAGGTTGTCTGGTTAGGTCGTATAACGGCAATTTACGGCCTGCGTGGTTGGGTCAAGGTGCACTCGGATACCAATCCGCGAAACAACATCACGCAATTCAAGCGCTGGTGGTTACGCCAACATGGTAAGTGGACGGAAATCCGTGTTTTGAACGGCCGGCCACAGGGGAAGACAATCGTTGCATCGCTCGACGGTGTGACAACACCAGACGGAGCTACTGCTCTGATCGGTGCTGAGATCGCAGTGCTTCGGGATGATCTGCCAACAGCAGCGCCCGGTGAGTTTTACTGGACAGACCTTCTGGGAATGTCGGTTCAGACGACAGACAAAAACGTCATAGGTATCGTCAAGCGAATGTTCGAGACGGGGGCCAATGATGTAATGGTGGTTGATTCACCATTGAACAAGGAAATACTGGTGCCATGGGTGGTGCCTTCGGTGATCACGGATGTCGACATGCAAGCCCGGCTGATCACGGTCGACTGGGACCCGGATTTCTGATGCATTTTGGTGTGGTCACAGT
>CAYULV010000057.1:0-18103 GCA_964445655.1 uncultured Granulosicoccaceae bacterium
CAGCTGTAGCAATTCGGGTTCATTCCGTTGAACCTCCTTGTTCAATAGAAGAAAATACTCTACCAGATTATTTACAACCACACCCAAGTGGACCAGTTAGAGGCTGCTGTACTGACGAGAGACTTTCTCAAAAACAATTTCGACCCGTCGGTTTGCCTGGCGGCCAGCAGGGGTCAGGTTGGTGGCAACAGGCTGGGTTTCTCCATAGCCCTTGGCCTGGATACGATTCTCTGCAACGCCAAAGCGTAACAGTTGCTGTCTGACGCTATCGGAGCGGGCATCAGACAGATGCTGGTTGTAGCTCTTGTCACCTGTGTGGTCAGTATGTCCTTCGACAATAGCAATACGGTTAGGGTTGTTTTGTAAGTACTCGGCGGCCTGACGAATTAGACTGTTGGCTTCGGGGCGCAGACTCGCTTCTTCAAAGTCGAACAAGACGTCATCGATGGTCAGGGCTGGGCCGCGATCGGTCGTTCTCAGTTCCAACGGACCCGAGATGGCCCGCTCAACGGGCTGTGCCTTTGTGGGCTTGCTGCCACAAGCGCTAAGTGCGATCAATGACAGGCAAATTGCCGCGGTAGAGCTGTATTTGTTTCGTGTCAACATGGTGCGTGTCTTCCTGGGCTATGAGATGTCAGTTTGGTTAACGGCCTCGGATTCACAGCTTGCAATGAATTAGCATTACTCGATGACCACACTGTCCTGATGTCGCAGAGAGGTCATTGTTTTTTGTCGTTTTTTTTGGTTTCTGCTCTTGGGTTGCGGTATCGTCATACGCTTATAAACACTTGGAAATTGTGAGACTGATCACGTGAGCAATCTGTTACGCCGCCCATCAGGGGAGACTGGAAAAGTGCATGACATCTCGCCGGCTTCAGCTGGCTGGAATTATGTTGGGTTTGAGCTGTTCCGACTGCGGGTGGGAGATCGGGTAGAGCAAGCAAGTGGTAGCAATGAAGTCATCCTGGTACTCGTGGAAGGTAAGGCTGATATCTCTGGTGGCGAGTTGCAACGAAAGGCCTTTGGCAATCGCATGAATGTTTTTGAGAAGCTTCCGCCAAGTGCAATTTATTTTCCGAACGACATCGTCTGGTCCGCTACTGCGATCACGGATTGCACGCTCGCGGTGTGTTCGGCTCCGGGTCACGGCAATTATGCGGCCACGGAAATCACTGATATCAAGCAGCTTGCGCGCGGTTCTGGAACGAATCTTCGGCATATATACCCGATCGCCATGGAGGAGCGGGATATCGCTGACAGTTTGCTTGTCACTGAAGTGTTTACACCTGCCGGGCATTGGTCTTCGTATCCGCCGCATCGGCATGACGAGGATAACTACCCGGAGATGACCTACCTTGAAGAGACGTACTACCATCGGCTGAATCCAACGCAGGGTTTCGGTATTCAGCGTGTCTTTACTGAGGATGGCAGCCTGGATGAGACTATGGCAGTACATGATGGGGACGTCGTGTTGGTTCCCAAAGGTCATCATCCTTGCGCTGCACCTTATGGTTATGAGATGTACTATCTGAATGTCATGGCAGGTCCGATGCGGAAATGGCGTTTTCAGAATCATCCAGATCACGACTGGCTTGCAAACGAATCAAAAAATTGATGATGAATTTATGAGTGCTTCGAGTAATTATTCCATTGCTTTGTTTGGTGCCGGGCGAATTGGACGGGTTCACGCTGACAATATAGATCGACACCCCAGTACACAGATCAAATGCATTGTTGATCCTTTTGGGAGTGGCGCCGCAGAACTCTCCGAAAAATACCATTGCTCTGCGGTTGATGAAGACACTGTATTTAACGATGAAAGTATCGATGCCATTGTCATTTGCTCGGCGACTGAAACTCATGGTGATCTGATTGAACGCGGCATGAATAATGGCAAGGCGGTTTTTTGTGAAAAGCCGATTGATCTGTCCATTGAGCGTGTTGAAAGCGTGCTAAAAGCAACTAGTGATTCAAAATCGCCGCTATTGCTGGGATTCAATCGTCGATTTGATCCAGGTATTGCGAGTATGGAAAAACGAATACGTGCTGGTGACATTGGCGATGTGGAAATGGTGACCGTCATCTCCAAAGACCCATCGCCGCCACCGGCTGAATACATTCGAGTCTCAGGCGGTCTGTTTCGAGACATGACCGTGCATGACTTTGATCTCGCACGCTTCATGCTCGGTGAAGAGCCGGTCACTGTCCAGGCGACAGCGGCGGCCCTTGTCGATCCAATGATCAAGTCTGAAGGTGATATCGATACGGCTGTCGTGACACTGCAGTGTGCCAGTGGGAAGATGGCGGTTGTGACCAATTCGCGACGAGCCACCTTCGGCTATGATCAGCGTATTGAAGTTCATGGATCGCTTGGTTCTTTGCGTACCAACAATATTCCGGAAACTGCTCTGGTACTTGAACGAGAGGAGGGCGTACGCCACGAGAAGCCCATGTACTTTTTCCTTGAACGTTACCGCGATGCTTATCAGGTTGAGTGGGCGCACTTTGTCGATGTGCTCGATGGCAAATGTCAGCCGTCAGTCAGTGGTGAAGATGGTCGACGCGCCTTAATGATTGCCGATGCTGCGTATAGGTCTTTGGAAAGCGGCGCTAAAGTTTCGATCGATAGTTGATACGAGCCTGATTGGTATGAGTGCAATTTGACTATGACTGATTTCACACCATTTTCCTCCTTGTTCGGTGGCGTCCTCATTGGCCTGTCTGCCTTGTTGGTGATGTTCTTGTTTGGGCGTGTCGCGGGCATTTCCGGGATCAGCGCCAGGGCGCTCAAACAGCCCCTCGCTGAGTCTGCCTGGCGTGTCAGTTTCATTGTCGGTCTGATAGTGGCTCCGCTGTTGATACAAGTGTTTGTTGATATTGAGATTGAACAGACCGTGTCATCCAATCTTGTGTTGATGGTGTTCGCTGGGTTGTTGGTTGGGGTAGGGACAGTATTAGGCTCGGGGTGTACCTCAGGTCATGGCGTCTGTGGTCTTGCCCGACTATCTTCTCGTTCGCTTGTCGCGGTGGTAACATTCATGGTAAGTGCAGCTGCAACTGTCTGGGTGGTACGCCATGTTTTCTGATGGCGTCATTGTTCGAGTTATCGGTGCATTGCTCGCGGGTCTGGTGTTTGGCGTCGGGTTGGTGATTTCTGGCATGTCCAATCCGCAAAAAGTGCTAAATTTTCTCGATGTTGCCGGTACCTGGGATCCGAGTCTGATCTTCGTCATGGGCGGAGCGTCGGTGACGACTTTTGTCGGTTACCGTTTTATTTTCAGGCGCGGTCGGCCTTTGTTCGATACGCACTTTCATGAACCAATGGCGACCAGGATTGACAAACGTCTACTTGGTGGCGCGATTGTTTTTGGTGTCGGTTGGGGCTTGAGTGGTTTTTGTCCTGGCCCTGCGTGGACTGCATTGCCACTTATGGCTGTTGGTACCTTGTTTTTTGTCCCAGCCATGCTGATTGGCATGTGGTTTACATCCAGTTACCTGTCTTCGAAGGATTCCTCATGAATGATCCAGTTGATTTATCAGTAGAGCCCGACGTCAAGGGCTTTTTTGACTCGGCCAGCAATACGGTCAGTTATATTGTTAAAGATCCTGATTCCAGTGCGTGTGCAATCTACGATACGGTGCTGGATTTCGATTATGCCGCTGGTCGAATGAGTTTCGAATCAGCCGATGAAATCGTCAACCATGTTCAACAGCACAATCTCGATGTTGAATGGCTTATCGAAACCCATGTGCACGCTGATCATCTTTCGGCTGCGCCTTATTTGCAACAGAAGCTCGGTGGCAAGGTAGGGATTGGTGAAGGCATTCGCGATGTGCAGGATGTCTTTGGCAAGGTGTTCAATGAAGGCACCGAGTTTGAACGTGATGGTAGTCAGTTTGACCATCTTTTTACTGACAACGATAGTTACATGATTGGTGGCATGAAGGCATTCACTCTGCATACACCTGGGCATACACCAGCGTGCATGACACATGTTGTCGGTAATGCAGCTTTTGTCGGTGATACCTTGTTCATGCCTGACGGTGGAACTGCGCGCGCGGACTTCCCAGGAGGCGATGCTCGCGTGTTGTATCAGTCTGTACAGCGCTTGTTGTCACTACCGGATGAGATGCGTTTGTTTATATGTCATGACTACGGACCGAATGGGCGTGATATCCGATGGGAAACGACGGTTGGAGACGAAAAGCGACACAATATTCATCTCGGCGAGGACATGAGCGAGGATGCATTTGTCAAACTGCGTGAGGAACGTGACCGAACGCTTGCGATGCCAAAGCTCATCATTCCGGCTTTGCAAGTGAATATGCGAGCCGGGCAGTTTCCCGAGGCCGACGAGGATGGAAACCAGTATTTGAAGGTGCCGGTCAATCAGCTGTAGCTCTGTAGCTCTGTAGCTCTGTAGCTCTGTGGCTCTGTGGCGTGTGTCGTGCGGTGTGCGGTGTGTGGTGTGTGGTGTGTGGCGTGTGGAGTGTGTTTCGAGTCGGGCACCCTTCGACACTGCGGAAAGTTTGTGATGTGCAGGCGTAGGTCTAGGGTTTTACCCGTTTGGCTTGACGTGCAGGCTTCACTTCATTAACTCCCACAAGCCGAGCCAGGCGGACAAGCTCGCGATCGAGTTTGGCATCTCTGGCTTTACTGGAACGCACGGCAGGTTCCCACCACACATTGAGCAAGTCCAGAGTATCTGCCTTGGTGTTCTTGCGCACTTCCACGCGACCAACAAAGCGGTTACCTTCGAGAACAGGAAAAACATAGTAGCCATACTTTCTTTGCTTGGCCGGTGTATATATTTCGATACGAAAATCAAAGCCGAACAGGCGTGACAATCTATTACGATCACGGACAATGGGATCGAACGGGCTGATGATACGTAGGCGCTTGGTTGTAGGTTCAAGTGACTCAAGATGCGCTTCGATATCGGGACGTGCATACACCTCGCGTGTCGAGCCATCGATATGTTCCAGTTTGATTTCCTGTACGGATTCAGGATGCTGATCTATCCAGCGTTTTACTTCGCTGAGTGACATGGCGTCCCAGAAGCGTTGAATTTCCCCAGCTGTTGCAAAGCCCAGTTTATCCAGTGCCAGTGTGCACAAGTGATTTATCTGTTCCGCATCAGATTTGTTCTGTACACGGAAAGATTCGGGTATGACACGTTCGGTCAGATCGTAGTACTTGATAAATTTGTCACGATGACTGACCGATAACTCACCTTTTAACCACAGATAATCGAGTGCCAGTTTGTGAGGAGGGCGCATCCAGGCATGTTTGCTTTTGTCGGCCTGACCTGTGAAGTCACGGGAGCAAACTGGCCCTTCGCTTTCGATACGTTTGAGGATGGAGTATTGCGTTTCGATACTGGCCATTTCTTTACCCCAGTCGCTACGTTCGTATCGTTCAGCACGCCGTTTGGACTGTCGTTGCCAGTACGGATACAGATCCATTGGCAAGATGGCTGCATCATGGGTGAAATGTTCGAACACGCGGCGTTGACGTGTCAGGAGTTGGTCGTAGCTACGCGCTCGATAGGCGTTGTGGCGGGACCACAGTATGTGATGGTGGGCTCGCACAAGCACGTCAATCGAATCGAGCTGCACCATACCGAGTGAATCGACCGTCGCGGCGAAACTGCCAACATCACGCGCGCCCGATGGAGGCTTGCCGAGTCCCTGCAGGTCCAACAACAGTTGTCTGGCCGATTGCGATGTCAGTGTCAGCACGATGGCCCATTATAGATCTGAACGGCCAACGGGTCCGATCAGGTACACTGCGGGGCTCAGAGGTCGCACAACGCGACCAACAATTTCCTCGGAGAACAATGATGAGCTTGGTTGGAACACTTGGACGCATCGCTGTCGGTGTCATGGTGGCGAAAGGCGTCGGCAAAATGGTCAATCGCGGTGGGGGCGGCGGTGGCGGTCTCGGCGGTCTTCTCAGCGGTGCGCTGGGTGGCAATTCCGGTGGCGGTGGCGGTCTGGGCGGCCTTGGCAGTCTGCTCGGTGGCGGCAATGCCCAATCGGGCGGTGCTGCGGCGGGTGGACAGGCGTCGGGCATGCCTGGCGGTCTCGGTGGTTTGCTGGAGAGTATTTCTGGCGGTGCTGGTGCTACCGGTGGCAGTGCTGGCGGTCTGACAGATGGGCTGGGTGGCGGGTTTGGCTCAAGTGCGCCAGCGGGCGGCAGCTTGGGAGATTTGCTCAATTCTGCCCTGCAGGGCAAGCAGACTCCTCCTCCGGCGCCTGCCCAGGAAGATCAGGCGAAGATACTCATCCGTGCGATGATCAATGCCGCCAAGTCTGACGGCAAAATCGATCAGTCTGAACAACAAAAAATTGTTGAACATCTCGGTGATGAAATCAGTGATGAAGAACGTCAGTTCGTTATTTCTGAAATGCAATCACCGCTTGATACAGATGGTCTGTTGCGTAACGTGCCGAAAGGTGCCGAAATGCAGGTTTACATGATGTCCTTGCTTGGGATAGATCTGGATTCTCGAGAGGAAGCTCAGTATCTCGATGGCTTGCGCAAGTCCATGGGTATTTCAGAGCAGCATTGCAATGCAATCCATGAAAAACTCGGAGTGCCTGTGCTCTATAGCTAGGCCTTTTTCAGACGTACCAGCAAGACTCTTGATGTTGACTATAAGCCGAACCAAGCCATCTAATGGGCCACTGGTTCGGCTTTTCGCGTTTTGCCTGTTGTCAGTTTGTGTATTGATCGCTGGCTGTTCGACTCGTACTAGTGGCAATGCATTGTTCAGTGTGCCCACCGAGCCCTTTTCCGAATATCGCCAGTCGCTAGCCGGGTGGCTTGAGCAACATTCGATGCCGCAGCGTAGTGCTGCCGATATCGAACTGAACTTACCCTTCGAACGAAAGGCTGATCCTGCGGTTCCCTTTCGCGGCGTGTACTTACTCTTCCACGGCCTTAATGATTCGCCTTATGTCTGGCATGATTTGTCGGACGAGCTTACGCAGCGTGGTTTTGATGTGCGCGCCGTATTGCTTGAAGGACATGGTTCGAGCCCCGTACAGATGCTCGATGTCAGCATGCGAAGCTGGCTTGATACGGCCTATGCACACTTTGATGCACTACGTGCCGAAGGCGCTACTGTGCATATTGGCGGTTTTTCCATGGGTGCCGTGCTGGCGACCTTGATTGCCAGAGATCACCCGGAAGTTGCCAGTCTCTTGCTGATATCACCCGCTTACGAAAGTCGGTTGAATCACTATTTGAAGTACTCGGGCATTTATCGACTGTACAGGCCGTGGTTGTTTGGCGGCATGATTCTCGAAGACAATCCAATCAAATACAACTCCATTCCTATCAATTCCGGTTGGCAGTTCTACAAGCTAAGCCGTCACCTCAAGCGTTCGTGGCGTCGTCGCGACAGCTTGGCCATGCCGGTGTTATTGGTCGTGACAGTCGAGGATTCAGTGGTTGATGTCGACTATACGGAAGCTCTGTTCAAAAAGCGTTTTACGCATCCGGATCGTTTGATGATCAAGTACACCGGTGATGCCGCGCGGCTAACACAGAGCACCGATACCCCTCATGTTGAAGTGCGTTCCGCCGCATTTCCCGAACATCGAATAGTCAGTCAGTCACATCTGGGATTGATGTATGCACCGGATAATGCATTGTTTGGTAAAGGCGGTTCTGTGTTGGTATGCAATGGTAATGAATATCCGGTTTTTATTGCCTGCCTGCGTGCAACGCAGCATTGGTATGGCGCTCAACATGCCGCGTCACCCGATGGTGTTCCGGTAGCACGCACCACATGGAACCCTGATTGGGATGCGGTGCTGAACAGGTTTGATGAAAGGGTCATGCGGCACCTGCAAAAATAGGTCGGTCTTTCGGGTGCGTTTCGTCGGCAACGCGTCGATTTCGGCCGTTTTTGCCTCCACTTTTGCCTGATAGCGTGATTTATGTCACGAAAATTGCAACCAAAGCGGACTGGCCCGTACACCCGCAGGTAGACACCTGTTGGCATGGGTCGAGCGAAATCGAGACATATTATGCGCATCAGGCTTAGCGCACTTTGCATGATTTTCTTCCTTGCTTCCTGCGATAGCGATACGATTGATGGCAGCGCTCTGACAAACGCCTTGGCGCCTGCTGGCAGTAACACCAGCTTCGCTGACGGTGGCAACAATTTACCAGCGCCGACTACAGGTCGCCGTGCCATCCGTGTTGACTCTCGTTTGCAAAGTACCAATGCAAATGCCAGCGAGGCTGACCTCGTGTTGACTTATCGTATTGATTCGAATGCGGCTGAGTCTGTCGGCCCCGGAACTCGTGTTCGTGTTGAACTTAATGAAGCTAACGGTGCTACAACTTTGCTGACACGCGAAGCTATCGCAGATGACGCCCTTAGCGGTGAAGTAGAAGTGACTGTTCCAGTAACTGACACACCGAGTACGATCACTATAGGGTTGGAAGGCTTGAGTGGCAGTGTCATCGATGATTTACCAACCTTTTCGGTATTGTCTTTGCCGACGGTGTTACGCAGGCGGTCAACCGATCTCAACGACGTTGAAGAGCTTAAGGTCACCTTCGATCCCGACAGCTACAGTTCAGCACTCGAAAACAATAGACGAGTACATCGCTTTGCTGTTGAAGTTGAGGGCAAGCTCGGCACGTCAGCCGATAATCCCTACCATTCGATCAGTGGTCTGGAAGACAATGTTACACGTCATTTTCGGATTGAAGAGGGTGGATTACTAGATGTTGAATCGCCGGTTACGGTTGACTACTCACGTCTGAATACCGTGGTGTATCTGGTGCTGGATGTGTCCAGTAGTATCGTTCACAGCGGTGCGGCGCATGATCTTCTTGATTCGGTTGCTCGATCAATCATTGCACTAGCGGAGGGAGCGGAATTTGATATCCGCGTTTTTGCTGGTGATGTCTATCCGCTTGGTTCCTTGCGCGAGATAAATTTTGACGACCTGACTGAATCTGCGACGGCGTTTTATTACGCGCTGGACACCGCACTGGACGATATTGATAGTCGAGGTTTATCGAACCAGAATTCTGTTCTGATTTCATTCACAGATGGTAGGGATTTTTCGAGTCTCAACTTTTATCCAGCGTTTCGTAGTCAGGCGCAGATGCAGGAATACATCGAACAGCGCCTGCGTAATGTGAAACAAGCTCAGGATCAATTTTACGGGCAGCAACTCGATACCTATTTTGTCAGTCTGGGAAGTAATGTCGATAGCGAAGCGCTACAAAAACTGGCGACAGAGAGTGGCGGACTCTACCTGCCAACATTTGAAAACAGCGCTATAGAAAACGCGTTTGCTGGGGTAACCGATAATATTCGAGGGGTGTATTATCTCGAATACAGCTCGCAACGCACATCGATCTCAGAAGATCTGGAACTTACCGTGACGATCGGGGATCATAGTGATGTTGTGTTCATTGATGTACCAGACATTGAACCGGTTGTTCCGGGCGCGCAGTAACCAGTGCAAAGTAATCGTTTATGACTCCATTATCGTTGCATGAGGTATTGTAGAGCTGTGGATCCATGTCACTAACAGACGTATCCAATACACACTGTAACTCTCACTCACCATGAAACCGTCAACCCGCGAAGTCAAGCTTGATGACCTGATCGCCTGTTCGGCTTGCGACTGGCTGCACTACCGTGCGCCACTAGCGCCCGGCGAAACTTCATGTTGCGAGCGCTGTGGTGATGTCATGCAGACGCGTAAGTTGTTCACGGTTGATCGCTCTCTGGCCGCGGCACTTGCGGGAACCGTGCTGTTGATCATCAGTCTGTGCATGCCATTTCTGAGTCTGAGTCGAGCGGGTATTGAGAGCCATATATCAGTACTGGACACCGTTCGGTCGCTATGGTCTGGCAATATGCTTGGCCTTGGTGTCGTGACGTTGGCTTTTATTATCGTTTTACCATTAGCCCGGTTTGTATTACTTATTTATGTGCTGTGGCGAATTCGCTTCAAGCGTCCAGTGAGGCGTGCAATGCGGACCGCCTTTCGTTGGTCGATATTGATTGAACCCTGGGCCATGGCGGAGATATTCATGATGGGTGTTGTGGTGTCACTGGTCAAAATAAGTACGTTGGCGAATCTTCAGCTCGGGCTCGCATTCTGGACCTTGCTGGCGCTCATCGGGGTGTTGGTTTATATCAATATGGTGCTTTGTCGGGATACGGTGTGGGCGCATCTTCATCAAACGGCCTGAGTGCCAGGGCCGCTGGACTGATTAGATGCCGTGCCTGTGGCGCACTGCACAAAATCGACACTGCGGATCGCTGTCGCCGATGTGGCGCTTCTGTTATTGTTCATCGGTCGCTCAGTCTGCAGCGGGTCTGGGCATTTCTCATTGTCGGGGTTTTAAGTTACATACCAGCCAATATCCATCCGATCACGACGACTCAGTCACTGACAGGTTCGCGTACCGACACTATTGCAAGCGGCATTATAGCGCTGTATGACAGCGGTTCGGTGTTTGTCGCGGGCATCATCTTTGTGGCCAGTATCTGTATTCCGGTTATGAAATTTCTAGCGATTGGCGGATTGGCACTGACTCTGCATTTTAACTGGCCTATGTCTTTTCACACGCGTCACAAACTGCATTCTGTAACTGAATTTATCGGCCGTTGGTCGATGATCGATGTGTTTGTGGTCGCTGTTTTAGCAGCATTGATTCAACTTGGTTCCATACTCACAATAACACCGGGTATTGGCATCGGCTCATTTGCGGTGTCTGTCATATTCACCATGTTTGCCGCCAGTTCGCTCGACTCGCGACTGTTTTGGGGGCATGGCTAACGTGGCAACGAATGAACCCAAAGAAGCGCGTATCGTGAAGTCGCGAAAAATCCAGTCGCGTCTATCGCTCGCCTGGTTGTTGCCTATATTGGCCATTGTTTGCTCGGGGTGGATCCTTTGGAAAGCATACTCCGAGCGCGGCCCTCTGGTTCGCATTGAGTTTGATAACGCCGGCGGTGTCAAAGCTGGCGAAACACGCATTCGTCGCAACGATGTCGACGTTGGCACCGTCGAGGCGGTTCGGCTAAGCGAGGATCTGGACTCGGTCATAGTCGAAGCTCGGCTTGACCCACAAGTATCTCGTTACCTTGACGACAATACACGCTTCTGGATTGTCAATGCGGAAATCAATACAACCGAGATATCGGGTCTAAGCACTTTGCTATCGGGGTCCTATATTGAAGTTGACTGGGATGACAATCGCGGCGAACGCCAGAGTGAGTTCATGGGTTTGTCAGAGCCTCCATTGACCAAACGTGGCACACCTGGTCTGCGCTTGTCGTTGACTGCCGAAGAATCTGGTTATATCAACGTCGGTTCGCCTGTGCTCCATCGCCAGATTGATGTGGGGCGGGTCGAGCGACGACGCTTGTCACCCGATGCCAAGAACGTTGTGTTCGATATTTTTATCGAAGCGCCTTATCACGAATTTGTTTTTCCGGCGACGCGCTTTTTTTCGGTGTCTGGTATCGAAAGTAATATCGGTGCGGACGGTGCCTACGTTCGCGTGGAATCGGTCGTTGCATTTTTGATAGGCGGTATTGCCTTCGAGAACCCGGTCGATGTCGATGGTATGACGCCGGTAGCGGCGAATGAAAAGCAGTTCAAAGTATTTGATAATCGTGCTGCGGCACAGGACAGTCTGTTTGACGGGGAGGATGATGAGGGTTTTCGTTATCTCGCTGAGTTCAAAGGCAGCGTCAAAGGGCTCAGAGCTGATGCGATCATTGAGTACAATGGCTTGCGAGTAGGGCGAGTTATTGAAGTCAATGCCAGATTGCCAAGGAATCCTGGTGCCGAATCCACCGCTATTGCTACCCTCCAGTTCCAGCCGCGTCGCCTCGGCATGCTGGATGTCACACCTGAAAGACTTCATGAGACGCTGGAAAGATTTATTGATAATGGCTTACGAGTCCAACTTGCCAGCGGTAATCTGCTGACGGGGTCATTGATAGTAAAACTGGTAGATATACCTGAAGCTGCGGCGGCAGAAATTGACAATACCAGCGAGCCGTATCCGACATTACCGACGATTGATTCAGATATCGACGGTGTGACAGCCGATGTCGAAACTCTGGTCAAGAATTTGTCCGAGCTGCCGCTATCCAGTCTGGTTAACGCTGCAACTGGTCTGCTCAGCGACACTCGTGGCCTGATCAATAGTCCTGATGTGTCTGGCATCCCAGCACAAATTTCCACATCGCTCGAATCGATCAGCCGAGCAGTATCCAGAATGGAACAAGCGAGTGAAGATCTACCGACCATGTTAGCTGCGTTAACCTCGGCGTCGCAAAATGCCAATGATGTTCTTGAGGGTCTGTCACCGGATTCTGAAATTTATATCGAACTTGCCGCTACTGTACGAGAGCTCAAGCTGGCTGCGAAATCGATTGCCGCCTTTGCTGCACTACTGGAAGAGAACCCCAATGCAGTTTTCACCGGACGCTAGAGAACGCCACACGTCACCGCTTGCGGTACTGTGTGTAATGCTCTTGAGCGTCGTGCTGACGGCATGCTTTAGTGGTCCTCCGCCAAAGCTCTATTTGCTTGAGCCACTGGTCGAAGATCCACTTGCGGCGGTACCGTTGGAAATCTCAGCGCTGGGGCTTGCTGTCGTTAACCTTCCGGGCTATATCAAGGATGAACGAATTGCCAGTCGCAACAATACCGGTATCGTTTCATTAAGCGATAATCATCGCTGGGCAGAATCACCTGATGAGGCGATAACTCGCGTATTGGCCGATCGTCTGCGATTTCACGCTGGCTCCAATGTACTGATTGAACCCTGGCCACGGGGTTATGAACCAATGGCTCGGATCGAAGTCACGTTTGACCGTCTGTTACGCGAACCGTTGGGCGGGGTCGATATGGCAGGGCATATTCAATTGATATCCGGTGATGGACGCACGCTGCTGGACATATTGCCGTTCCAGTTCGTGTACTACGGACGGGGCAAGGAGTTCCCGCAGTACTTCTCCGCCACATCATTGGCCGTCAATGACATTGCGCGTATGGTGGCAGAGGCGTTGTTCCGAGGCCAGAGCTGAATTGAAACGTTCAAGCACCGGTCAGACGGCTGATCGCGACTCGATCCTGCTCGACAAGCTTGCGATCCTGAAGAGCTGAGTGCAATCCTGAATCACTCTTGATCAGTTTGAATTGCGCTGACAGGCGCTTAATCTCGGCATCCAGTGACGCAGCATGCTGCTCAAATGCGGTCTGCTCCGCAGCAGGTTCTTCCCGCTGATACCGATCAAGCAGCATTCGCTCAAAGCCATTACTGAAGCGGGCTTGTCTGAATTTCCATTGTTCCCGCTTAAGCTGGCGTTCAAGCAAGCGGATCAATTGTTCATGACTGTCGGCAAGTATGCCCTTGGGTAAATCTCCGATATGTTCGATATACAGGGACAGTAGACTATCGATGTCATTGTTCTCCCGAGCTGTCAGACATTCGCTCATTAGTGCGTGCTTTTCGGCTTTGCGCTGTTCATTCTGTTCTCGGTCAGGATGTAGAGCGCGGGCCAATGGCCGGAAAAGTTGATCGACTGACAGTACATCACCAAATACTGTCTCTGCCGTACTGCCAGCGTGCTCTGATGCGTTTGAGGAGGCATCGTCGTTGTTGTCTTGATGATCACCGCTGGTTTGATCGTGTGGTTCAGAGCGCTCACTATGTTCGAAATCATCACCCGCTTGCTGGACGTTTGATTGTTTGCGATCTCCGTAGCGTTGATGAGACGGCGACTCATAGCTTGAACAGAAGTTGAAGATAATGTCATCGTCATCCAGTTCGTCATCGAGGTCAAATTTCAGTGTGTCAGTTTGACTTTCGATGCCCAAGGCGTCTTTCCCAGTTTGGCCTTTGTCTGAATGTACAAACTGAAGCCAACGTTGTCGCAAATCGTTTGTGGTGTTTTGGTCCGCGAATGGGTGGTGTGCGAGTGATTCCAGATTATCGACAATCCACAAATGCAGTATCGCTGCCTGACTTTTATCGAGCAGGGTATGCTCGGCATGTTCGATAAGCGCTTCGCTGAGCAATTGAACTTCATGTGTCAGCTTTGTTTCGCGCGGACGAATCTGGACATTGAAATTCGTCATGATGCGATCCACGCCAGATTGCCAGTCCTTGAATTCGTTTCGAGTTTTTCGTATCGCTTCCCATAGACGTAAATAACGTGCACGCGATCGGCTGCTACTTTTTTTGGCATTTGCAGAGAGTGTCAGCTTGCTTGCCTTGCGCGATGATGGCTTGTCGGGCTTCATGGTTCTGATGTTCGGAACTGAATACTTATTGACGTCACCATATCAGACATCTGCCGCGACGATGTGGGGGCGCCGACAACATGAACTACTTCTGTCTGTGAGCGATGGTAAAGCCATCAATGATGAACCGGCCTTTGCGGGGTGTCATTAATCAGTCGTTAAGGTGGCGTGTAACATGTCCGTCTTCTAATACGTCGTTTCATCGAGAATTCAGTTTGACTGCCTACTATCCTTCTGTGCAATCAAATTAGCCGATGTTATTGGTATGGCTGTGTCTTTGTCACATACCGAAAAAATGTTTTGCGACCGAGTTGCTATGACACGTCTGGTCGCCGTCTTGTGCATGATCTATGTTCATGTGCCGGATGGTCAGTCTGAACGAGTTTTGTACGCTATGTCATGGCTGGACGCTACCAGTCTCTTGCAAGGACTGTTGATTGAGGGGCCTGGCAGGGCAGGTGCCAGTTTGCTGAGCATTGTGTCCGGGTATCTGACAGCCAAGATACTGTTAGGTAAATGCTACTCCATTAGTACACTTTACAAACGGCGATTCAGATCGATTCTGGTTCCCATGTTTATCTGGAGTTTGGCAAGCTATACCGTTTACAGCATTGCCTCGGTTTGGCGCGTGACATTCATTGATGATGCATCAACCTTGTTGGATCATCTCAATATCCTTTTTTTCCTGACTGATATTCCACACGGTGCAACGATGCATCTCGCGTTCTTGCGTGATTTGTTTGTGTGTATTGTGCTGTCGCCGCTATTGATTATGGGTTTGCGTAGGTCTCCCATACTGTTGCTCTCGTTATTGGCATGCGTGTATCTTGGTTTGCATCAGCATCAAGGCCTCATCGTACTAAGGCCACTGGTTTTATTTGCCTTTTCAATCGGCCTGTATCTGGCGCTGCGAAATACTCCGCTTGACGCTGTCGATCATCGTTGGCGCTTGTGGGTCGGATTGACAGTATTGCTGACATTGCTTGTCATGATGAGTAATGGTAATCAATTGGCATCCGCTGAAACAGCATTGGCAAGTGTTGGTATTGATCTTCGTGAGACGATTCTTTATCCGCTGTGCAGGCTGTTTGGCTCGCTCGCTATCTGGACGTTAATGCCTGTTGTGTTTCGCGCGAAGAGCTTTAAAAGGGCTCATCGTCTCGCGCCCTATGTATTCACGACCTTCTGCAGTCATCAACTTGTGCTTAACTGTATATACGAAATGATGTGGGTACCGTTGTTCGGTACGTCTACTGATGGTGTTTATATTGTTTGGTTTGTTATGGCGCCCATTCTGTCATTGCTGATGGGAATTGCCGTAGTACACGCAGCGTCGGCTGTCACGGCGGACTTGGGCATGATGATAACCGGTGGTCGCAAGCCTTCACTGCGGTTTGATAAGCCATTGTCCAATGCATTAGCTCGTGTGCAGAATTACCTCGCGACGGAACTGAAGAACAATCGTCGAGCACTCCGCAGTCTGTGGATCCGGTTTCATGAGCGTTATCAAACGCCTGATCGCTTCAAGCGTTTGCGTCTTCGAGGGTAATGCTGATTTGTCCCATGGTGCCAAAATCGGCGACGAGCTCATCACCAATAGACACAGGGATAACACCGGTACACGTGCCACAGAAAACAAACTCACCGGCTTTCATGCCACGTGTTGCGAATGCGGGTTGATTTAAAAGCCAGGCGAACATCTTCAGCGGGCTGCCGCCTATTGACATGCCACTGTTTCCAACGGCCTTTTGTTCACCGTTGATCGCAAGAGAGGCTTCATGCTTGTCGAGATCGAGCGACTGCCAATCCGTGATTGGTGTGCCGAGAATTGTTGCAACATTACCCGCCCCATCAGCGATTACCTTGCGTCCGTTTCGTGGCCAGGCGTCATCGAAACGTGAACCGACAATTTCGAATCCTGGAGCGACCCAGGCGGTGGCGTCGCGGACATCATCCACACTGATCTCAACAGTGCCACGTTTGATGTCCCGACCCAGACCCACGACAAATTCTGTTTCGACGCTCGTGGGCTGGCTATCGAATACGGCTATTCGTTCGCCTTGATCACGATGATAGGCCTTGAAAATTTCACCGTGGAAAGGTGTGTCCAGATTCAGCATTTCCATGGCGGCATCGAGCGTTGCACCGATCTTGAAGCCGATCGGCGCTTGCCCTTCACAGGCATTAACCGCGGCCTGCAGTGCGTAAGCCTCGTCAACGGTTTTGATGTCGGGCAGGGAATTGCAACGACCACCTTGTTTGCGGGCCGCTACCAGCTCGGCCGCCAGAGAGTCTGAATTCATGGAAATGGTTTCGCGGAGAAATACCTAGGTTCATGCTAGCTTACTTCAGCGCTGGAATCAGCGCCTGAGTATTGAATGGGACGGCAACAGGCACTACTCTGTGTGTACGGAATGACCCTTGGCATCGAGACCAGTCCCATCATATTCAGTGGCCCCAATAGTGAGATGCGCAATACGGCTCTTGTCGCCGGTGGCCTGTCCCTGCTTTTAGTCCCCGCCTTTGCATGGTGGTTTGCCCCGTCATGGCTGTGGCTGGTTGGCTACTTTGTATTGGCTGTGCTGGCGGCTCTATCTGTGCCCGTGCTGTACCGGCTGGGCGGTTTTACCCGTGCGGACGAACTCGAATGGCTTGAGCAACGTGAAGAAAAAGAACATTTCGAGATGCAGGCCGAGCTTGTCCGAGCGCGCTCCCAGCTCGACAAGCTTGCTGTCCCGGAAGGTGTGCGGCAAGTGGATGTACTGCGTCAGTTACTGGACGATTACCATGCGGTTGTCGAGACGCGCTTTCGTGGCAAGGCCAAGAGCCCGCTGGCCTATCTGTCAGCTGCCAGGCGAGTGCAGCAACAGGTCATTCACAATCTGAATGACGTCATAGCCACAAAGCACAGTATTTCGTCCATTTCACGTCACGACAATACCAGGACGCATTTTGAGGAATCTGAAAGACAGTACGATCATGGGCGGCAGGACGACTTGAGTGCACCTGATCGCTTTTCTGGATCTCGTTTTGACGACAACACTCGCGCATCGCATGATGATACGGATCTTGATGATACCGATCACGATGACACGGACCTCGATGATACGGATCATGATGACACGAGAGATAATAGGTCGTTCGGTTCCCGAATTGGCTCACGAATTGGCTCGCGATTTGGCCTTCGACGAGATCGCAAGCGTCGGGATAATCGCCGTGATTCGCGCAAGAGGCCAGCAATTGATCCGCCGCCGCCAGCACCAACACCCATAACGCCGCCAGCTCCACCTCCTGAAGTGCCCATTGCAGCGGTTAGCGCATCACAGATTCCGGATGAGCGTAAGGCGAAGCTGGTCAGTCTTGAGGCGGATCAACAGCAGCGCATGACGACCTTGTTGGACGACAATCAACAGCTACTTGATGCCTTGACGGATACTGCAGTTGAGGTTGCCAACATTCGCACGGTCAGCGATTACGATCGACTGGATACATTGGCACGTCTGGTCAGTCTTGCAGAAATCGCCAGTAACACCGGAAAATAACGGACACATCAGACATGACAGGTTTTACTTTACTAGGAAATCGACGACCGCCCTGGGCTCGGTATGTACCGTTCGTTTTGCTGGGGTCAATGGTGTTTGTGATCTGGTCATGTGGAAGCCGTATAGACAATCCCGATGCAGCTCGAGAAGCCATACTGTCCTCGGTAGACAAGGATATTCGACCGAGTTTCAGGGAGAATCAGGTTCGCGCCAATATCAGATTGACAAACACCAACCTGCTGTCCTTG
>CAYULV010000058.1:0-7653 GCA_964445655.1 uncultured Granulosicoccaceae bacterium
CCATTGGCTCGCAGTACCTGATGCGTTTCGGACATGCCGAGTTCCCAAGGTGAGCCTGCGTACTTGACGCTGGTCAGAGGTGACGCTCCCGTACCACCGTCATAACCAGAAATGGTGATCAGATCGGCGTAGGCTTTTGCAACACCTGCGGCAATGGTCCCGACACCGGCTTCGGCAACCAGTTTGACTGACACCAGTGCCTCGGGATTGACTTGCTTGAGATCAAAGATCAACTGCGCGAGATCCTCGATCGAATAGATATCGTGGTGCGGGGGTGGTGAAATCAATGCAACGCCTGGGTTGCTGTGACGCAAACGCGCGATCATCTCGTTGACCTTGTGCCCAGGCAACTGTCCACCTTCGCCTGGCTTGGCACCTTGCGCGATTTTGATCTGCAAGACTTCTGCATTGACCAGATAATGTGGTGTCACACCAAAACGTCCGGAAGCGATTTGCTTGATCTTGGACATTTTGTCTGTGCCGTAGCGGGCCTTGTCCTCGCCACCTTCACCGGAGTTTGATCGTCCACCCAGACGATTCATGGCCTGTGCCAGTGTCTCGTGCGCTTCTGGTGACAACGCGCCGAGCGACATGCCGGCTGAATCAAATCGGCGGATGATTGATTCCGTGGATTCAACCTGATCGACGGGTATGGGATCACCCTGGGGTGTCAGTGCGAGTAGATCGCGCAGCATGGCCGGGCGTCGGCCATCGACTGTTTTTGCATAGACCGCATAGTCTTCATATTCACCGCTGGTCACTGCCGCCTGCAGCTGGTTGACGACATCCGGGTTGTAGGCGTGGTATTCGCCGCCATGAATATATTTGAGTAGTCCACCCTGACTGGTTTCGACCTGTGGATCGAAGGCCGCTTTTGCCAAGGTTTTCAAGTCGAGTTCAATATCGGAGAAATCAATCCCCTCGATACGACTGGTGGTGCCGACAAAACAACGATCCACTACATTTGAATGCAGGCCAACGATTTCGTAAAGTTGCGCGGCGCGATAACTGGAGATGGTTGAAATACCCATCTTCGACAGGATCTTCATCAAGCCCTTGTTGATGCCCTTGCGATAGTTCTGTTCCAGTTGAGGAATATCGTCACTGTCGATTTCGCGACTACGCACCATGGCCTGAATCGATTCATACGCTAGGTAGGGATAGACGCAGGTTGCGCCATAACCTACCAATACCGCGACCTGATGTGAGTCCCGAGCGGTGCCTGTTTCGATAACCAGATTGGCATCGGGTCGGCAACCCGCTTTGATCAGAGCATGATGCACAGAGCCGGTGACCAACAAGGCATGGACGGGCAACAAACCGGTGGCGATCTCGCGATCGGTCAGCACAATAACCACCTTATGATCTTCAGCGACGGCTTTGACGGCCTCTTTGGTAATACGGTCAATGGCTTGTTCGAGTGATTCGGCTGCCGGATCGTATTGCAGGCTCAACTGCGCATTGGCGTAGCCCGGTTCATCATCCATTGCGAGCAAGGTATCGAACTTTTCACGAGATAAAACCGGTGAACGCACGAGCAAGCGATTGGCATGGTGATGCGTTTCGCGAAACAGATTTTTCTCACGCCCCAAGCAGGTCTCAAGCGACATGACGATGGTTTCGCGCAGGGGGTCGATCGGTGGGTTGGTGACTTGTGCAAACTGCTGACGGAAGTTGTCATACAGTGGGCGCACGTGTTCGGACATGACGGGGAAGGGTGTGTCGTCGCCCATCGAACCGATCGCCTCTTGCGCGCCTTCGGCCAATACACGCAGGACCTGATCACGTTCTTCAAAGGTGACATTGAACAGCTTTTCATAGATGGCCAGCTGATCGTCGTTCATGGCCGGTGCGGTTTGCGGGAGATCCCGCAAACGTGAACGCAGATGTCGCTTGTTTTTTTGCAACCATTTGGCGTAAGGCTGACGATGCTTGAGCGTGTCGCTGATGTCCTGTGGTGTCAGCAAGCGCCCCGATTGCGTATCGACAGCCATCATTTCGCCTGGCTTAAGGCGGCCCTTGACTGTGATGTCGCTAGGCGCGTAGTCATACACACCGACCTCTGAGGCAAGCGTGATATGACGATCCTTGCTGATGACATAACGTGCTGGTCGCAAACCATTGCGGTCGAGCACACAGGCGGCATAGCGGCCATCGGATAACACCACACCGGCGGGTCCATCCCAAGGCTCCATGTGCATGGAGTTATATTCGAGGAAGGCACGTAGATCCGAATCAAGTTCCCAGGTATTTTGCCAGGCTGGCGGCATCAACATGCGCATGGCACGAAACACATCGATACCACCGGACATCAACACTTCAAGCATATTGTCCAGCGCCATGGAATCCGATCCATCTTGATTGATCAGTGGTACCAATTCGCTGAGTTCTGGCAACACATCTGAACGCAGTTTGCTGGCCCGTGCATTGGCCCAGCTGCGGTTGCCGGCGATGGTGTTGATTTCGCCATTGTGTGCCAGATAACGAAACGGTTGTGCCAGTCGCCACTGAGGCAATGTGTTGGTTGAGAAACGTTGATGAAAAACCGCGATTGATGATTCAAGCAGATCGTCTTCGAGATCCTTGTAAAAACTTGCCAGATACTCCGGCATGACAAGACCCTTGTACAAAATGACATCGCTAGATAAGGAGCAGACATAAAACTCATCGTCTTTACCGCTCAAGGCGATTTCGGTACGACGTCTTGCTACAAAGAGATGGCGGTTGAATTCGGCCGAATCCATCTCTTCATCAGGACTGACAAAAACCTGTTCAATGCGTGGCACGCTGTTTCTGGCTTCTTCGCCACAGGCGGAAACATCAACCGGTACTTCGCGCCAACCGTTGAACTTCAAGCCACGGGCATTCAATTCGTTTTCGAGTTGCGTGCGGGCTGTTTGTGCTTTGTCTTTATCGTGGTTGAGAAAAACTAGACCGGTGGCAAATTCGCCGGATAAAGAAATGCCTGCTTCTGCGGCGGCGCTGCGCAGGAAGACATCGGGTTTGCGCAGCAGCAGGCCACAGCCGTCACCGGTTTTGCCGTCGGCGCCAATCGCGCCGCGGTGTGTCATGCGACCGAGAGCGGTGATGGCCGTCTCGACCAGCCAGTGACTGGCACGACCGTCCATTTGCGCGATCAGGCCGAAACCACAATTATCGTGTTCGAAGTTGGGCTGGTACAGGCCTTTTTCGGCCAGATTATCCAAGAAATTCATAGAGTGACAACAGTATCTAATGGGTTACACCGCCTCTCTGTTCAGAGGCGGACCCACCATTATACCGAGTCCGGATCAGGCCCGAAACTGGGGGCCAAGAACCGCTAGTTCTGGTCTCTCAGCGCCCTTTGGATGCGGCCGATGGCGCGGATCCACGGTTGATTGGTCAGGGCCGCTGGGGGCAGGCGCTCGACGGCCGCACGCGCTGCATCGATGCTCGGGTAGAGGCCGTGCACGAGGGCATACCAGGTGGTGCCGTCGCGATCGAAGGAAAATACTGAATTTGGCGGCTCGAGTGGGTTTTGCTGCAGGAATTTCTCAACCACCTCGCGTTCTGTGGAGGCACTCATCTGGACGGTAAACAGTGAGGCGTCCTGTGTCAGGATCCAATTTGGCGATTCGAGCACCACATTGCTACCCGTGTCGGCAGTTTGTGGCGCAGGCTCCGCGATAGCGTCGCTATCGTCACTCGCGGTCTCAGGCTGATTGGCGCTGGTCGACGGCTCCGGCGCTGGCGTGCTGCTTGATGCCGTTTCGTTAGAGGGGTTGTTATTGTTTGTCTGAGTCGTGGTGTTTGTTGCCTGCTGACCACCTGCGTTTGCTTCCGAGCTATTGCCCGAGGGCGATTCCGACTCGGTGCTACCCGCGCTGTCTGCATCGTCGTTGCGCTCGGGTGATGGGGTAGATACATTGACGTCATCATCGCCGGAGGCATCACTGTCGCTGCCGGTCGTGTCGCTCACAGCAACATCGTTGTCAGCGGATTCGCCTGTCGAGCCCGTGGTGTCACTGGCGCTGTCAGTGCTTGCATTCGTCGCTTCGTTAACCAGACTGATTTTGTTTGCATCAGCATCGATTTTTCGCTGCTCTACCACTCGGTAGCGGTTATCTTCTGCGTCGTCGCCCGGCTTTTTGAACAACACGAGACCGCCGATAATCAGGGCTCCAGCCAAAGCGCCGAGCAAGAGCTTGCCACTTTTTCCAGCCATGATGCCGCCCCCCTCGGACAGTAGTTCCGGGGGAATCGATTCCACGTAAGCGCCATGGCGTTCATTGAGCAGGTTGGCAGCTGCGACGTGAAGTCCGGTCGGCAGACCTTCGCTTTGCTCCACCATTGACGATACTTCGCGGTCGTTGAACGGGAATTCTTCAAAGTATCCGGCCTGATTGAGGCGAAAATCCAGATAACTCGTGGCGCGTTCCGGGTCCAGATGATCAATCGTCAGGCTTGAGTAGGGCAGATCAGCGCCCTCAGGCAGCAGATTGGGGATGTGGTTTTCGAAATCGCTGGGGGCAGCGAGTGCGATTCGCAGCAGGGTCTCGTCCTGACTGTTGATATAGAGCATGCCTGAGAGCAAGCGGGTGAGTTCCGACTCACCGACATGGTCAGCATCATCGAGCACAATGGCGCTGAGCGTGTTGCCGGCGACCATCGATTGCAGGCAAGGAATCAGCTGATCCAGCATGTCTTTCAGATCAGCTGCAGGCTTTTGCTTGAACGCTTCGAGCATGCCGCCGAACAGGTTCATGGTGCTGAATCGCTGGCTACCCTTGACGGAGAAGCACTGGATTCGCATGCCACTATTTGCGCCGAGTTGGCTGAGCAGCGTCGATTTCCCCGCGCCTTCTTCGCCGAGAATCAGTAGCAGGTCGTCGCCATTGATCAAGGCCTGCTTGATATCACTCAACTGTTCAGCAGTTGTGTCATCACTGAAATTATCACCATCAGCCGCCGTGGCGGTAAACGGTTGCTGACGCAACTGCAAGGCGGAAAGTGTCGCATCTGACAGCAAACCTCCATGGTCGACATCCAAGGCATCAAAAGACGACATCGGCGCTCTATAGGCAACGGGTGAGGTGCGAATATTACTATATCCGCCAGTTCGATAGCGCTTAATAAAGGGCGTGTTTTTCAGGCAGCAGAAAAGTGCTCGAGTGTGGCGTGCAGTGCTGCCTCCTGAAAGTCGCCTGTCACATGAGATTGCCCAATGGCATCGAGGACAATAAACCGCAATTGCCCAGCTGACACTTTCTTGTCTCTTGACATGTACGTCAGGAAACGTTCTGGTGAGATCTCTTTCGGCGGCGCAATGGGCAAACCTGCACGCTCAAGCAGTGCGATTCCTCGCTGTTGGGTTGCTGCCGGGATCAGGCCAAGACGGTTTGAGAAGTCGAGCGCCATGGCGATGCCGGCACTGACCGCTTCGCCGTGCAGCCAGACACCGTAGCCCAGAGCCCCCTCGATGGCATGTCCGAAGGTGTGGCCCAGATTCAGCAAGGCACGGATGCCGTGTTCCTGTTCGTCCGCTTCGACCACGCGGGCCTTGATTTCGCAAGAACGTCTGACAGCCTCACCAGTCGCCACCACATCGCGGGCGAGCAAGGCATCGATATTGGTTTCGAGCCAGGCGAAAAAATCAGCATCGATAATGAAGCCGTACTTGATGACTTCTGCAAGACCCGCCTTGAGTTCGCGATCGTTCAGCGTGGACAAGGTGTCCATGTCGGCAATCACAGCGACTGGCTGATGGAAGGCGCCGATCATGTTTTTACCGAGCGCATGATTGACGGCGGTCTTGCCGCCGACGGATGAATCTACCTGAGCCAGGAGGGTGGTTGGCACCTGTATGAAATCGATGCCGCGTTGATAGCTGGCCGCGGCAAAACCGGTCATGTCTCCGATAACTCCGCCACCTAAGGCAATAAGCGTTGCGCCCCGATCAAACCCTTCGGAAAGCAGCGCGGCGTAGACCGCGTCGAGCGTAGCCAGTGATTTGTAGGACTCACCATCTGGCAAGATGACGCTTGATGATGGGGTATTGCCGAGTGCCGCAAGTGTCGCGTCAAGATACAAGGGGGCGATCGTTTCATTGGTCACGACCAAGGCCTTGTGGCGGACGTATTGGTTCAACAAGCCTTGTTGTTTCAGTAGGCCGCTACCGATATGAATCGGGTAACTTCGTTGTCCTAAGTCAATATTAAGTGTGTGCATGATGGGGTGTGCTAGCGATCTATCACATCGTTGCTTCGGAGATGCTTGATAATGCGGGTAACGACATGATACATGCGTCGTGAGTCGGTCGATATCTCGACATCAGCAACACTCTTGTACAGCGGCGCCCGTTCCTCCATCAGTGTCCGTAAGATCGCTTTTGGATCATCAGCCTTGAGCAGCGGGCGTTTTGTATCCGAACCGACGCGGCGCATCTGCTCGTCCAGATCGACAGACAGCAATATGACATAGCCGCGATCTTTCAAACGATCACGGCTGGACTCTCGCAGGATCGATCCGCCGCCAGTGGCCAGCACCAGTTTCGCTCTGGAGGAGAGTTCATCGAGCATGCGTTCCTCGCGATCTCGAAAGCCGATTTCGCCTTCGTAGTCGAAGATGGTTGGGATATCGACGCCACAGCGAGCTTCTATTTCGCGATCGCTGTCGAGAAAGTCGTAGCCAATCTTCTTGGCCAATGCTCGGCCGACGGTGCTTTTGCCAGAGCCCATCGGACCGATAAGGAAGATGCTGCTCATCGCGGGTTACGGATATTCAATCGATGTCGGTTTGCGGCTAATGATACCGAAGCGGGCAGGGTGTGCAAATTCCCGCGATCAAATTGGCGGATAAATGGGCAAAAAAAAGCCCGCCTCAGTGAGGCGGGCTTCGGTTTCGTGTGTTTCTCGAAACTACATCAGCATATCAGTAGCTCAGTGAAACGTTTTCCTTGATGATCTTTGGTGTGACGAAAACCAGAAGTTCAGATTTGTCGTCAGTGCCATTGTTACGTTGGAACAGCTTGCCGATCAGAGGCAGGTGACCAAAGAAAGGTACCAATGTCACACTCTGAATCTTGGTCTGTTCGTAGACGCCGCCGAGTACAACTGTCTCGCCATTGTCGACCAACACTTGCGTGCTGACTTCACGAGTATCGATACTTGGTATACCGCTGAAGATCTGACCCACTGTGTCCTTGTTCACTTGCAGATCCATGACAATGCGATCGTCAGGTGTGATCTGAGGTGTAACCGTCAGGCCAAGTACCGCCTTTCGGAAAGACACTGATGTGGCACCACTTGAAGAGGCTTCAAGGAATGGAATTTCAACACCTTGTTCGATATAGGCTTCGTGCTGGTTGGCAGTAATGACGCGTGGGCTTGAAATTACTTCACCATTACCTTCTGCCTGCATCGCGGAGAGTTCCAGCTCAAGCAATGTGCCGAACGGGAGCTTGGCAAGTGCGATACCGAGGGTACCTGCGTTACCGGCTGCTGCCAGGTTCACGTTGAAGCGTCCAGCTTCTACACCATCACCATTGATGAGGTCTGCTACACCTTGAGCATTGCCAGAGAATGCAAAGCCTTCGCCTTCGCCGCCTGGGTTATCGTCGTTAACCGTATTGCGATTCAGGCCCCAACGAACACCGATGTCTCTGTTGAAGTTGTC
>CAYULV010000058.1:7753-18073 GCA_964445655.1 uncultured Granulosicoccaceae bacterium
TCAGCCGGCGCGATCATGATCACGTTGCCCGCCTGACGCTTGCCAAGTGCTTTGGTTTGCAGAATGATGTCGAGCGCCTGATCCCAAGGAACATTCTTCAGTCGTAATGTCAGCTTGCCTTGTACCGAGTCACTGACAACGATGTTGAGGTCTGTGAAATCAGCGAGGAGCTGTAGTACCGAACGTACTTCGATATCCTGGAAGTTCAGAGATAGTTTCTCACCGATGTAACCGAATTTCGCTTTGCGGTTGGCTTCGATGTCTTCCTTGCTCATTGGCTTTAATTCAACAGTGAACGTATTGTCCGACTGGTAAGCCAGTTGCTCGAATTCTTGTGTGGCTGGCTGAATGATTACCTTGGTGCCACGCTTGTTGGCGATGGCATCAATGAACTGTACCGGCGTACCGAAATCCATGACGTCGAGTCGACGTTGCAGTTTGGCAGCAAGCTGTGTATCAGGGAAGTCGACGATAACGCGTCCACCTTCCTGGCGCATGTCGGTGACAATACCAGCGGAGGACAGATCGAAGATGATTCGACCTTCGCCCATTGGGCCACGTCGGAAGTCAAGACCGTCGATAGAGTCGACACGTTCTACGATCGGACCGGAGAAGTTTTCGTCTCCACCGTCGCTGGCAACGAGAATCGATTCACCTGCAGCAGGCTGTGAGCCATCTGCATCACTATCGAGTGTTACCAAAAGCTGATTGCCCTTGATAGAAGTCTGATAAGGCGACATTGATGTCAGGTTGATAACAACTCGTGTACGACCGCCGGCTTCTACCGTCGTGACGTTTTGCAACATGCCGGATGCGATGCGCAAGTTGCGCTCGTCCAGTTCATTGCTAGTGTCAGCCAGGTCCAGTGCGATACGCGCTGGGTTGTCGATGGTAAATGCCTTGGGAGCGCTAGCAGGGCCTGACAGAGTCAAGGCTAATTGCTGTTTGTTCCCCGGCAGGGTGACGTGGCTGATATCAACCAACGAGTTTGAGGCAGCTTGCAGTTGCTGGGTTGCCAGTGCGGCACCAGCTAGCAAGGCAAGACTCATTGCTCGAATGATGTTGCGTGTATTGATCCGGCTGAGTCGGAGCGTATGTTGGCGGGCTTGCATTTTTAATTTATCTCCGTAGTAATCTATTCTTCGGCCATCGCGAGCTGTGCTTCGCGATTGACCCAGCCACTGAGACCGTCGGGAACTAGTTCGACAATATCAATTTTGCTTTCTGAAACCGTTACGATCTTGCCGTGGTTCTGACCGGCGTAGTTGCCAGGCTGAACTCGGTGAATCGTGCCTTCAGGGTCACGTACTAATCCCCAAGTCTGCGATTGCTGTTGCAATAAGCCGACCATTTTCAATGCATCCACTGGATAACTTTCCAATGGCTCTTTTCGGCGAGCTGCTTCAGGTCTTGGACCTGAGTAAGCTTCCTCTTCGATGCTCGCGACAGGTGATGCAGTCAGATCGGTTTGCGGTCTGAACGGATCACGTATATCGGACGCGTCATACGTAAAGGTCTGGTAAGGAGGGAATTCCGGTAATGGATCCACCTTGCCGTGATGCTTTTGTTTCGTTTCACTAATGAATTGCTCGAGGTCAGACATGTCTCCGCCACATGCAGTCAGCATAGACAGGCAACCGAGCAACGGTAAGAGTTTCAACCGGTACATGGCTTATTCATCCTCCTCGAGATAACGGTAAGTCGTAGCCATCAAATCCATTTTCAATTTGCTGGCGATATTCTGTTCAGCGTTTTTCGTATCAGTTTGCTTGATGTCAATGTTGCTCAAGGTCACTATGCGAGGTAGAGCTGCAAGGCCGCTGATGAACTGACCAAACTGGTGATATTGACCGGTGACGCTGATGCGAATTGGATACTCTGCGTAGAACTCACGCGGAATTTCTGTTTCCGGTTTGAAAAATTTGACTTCCAGGCCACTGGCGACACTTGTCTGTGACAAGTCAACCAGGAGGCTTTCGATGTCAGTTTTGTTCGGTAACTGACGAAGCATGACATTGAAAGTCTTTTTCATCTCTTCGAGCTGCTCAACGTATGCGGTGCGGTTGGCGGCTTTAGCTTGTTCGTGGTCAAACTTCGCACGAAGGTCGATTTCTTTTGCCTCAACCACTTTCAGTTCGTCGAATTGCGGACGCACCATAAAGTGAGCCATGGCTCCGAGTACGGCAGCACATCCGAGGATTATGCAAAAGCCGCGTAGCGCAACTGGTGCAGTACCGATGCGTTTGAAATCCTCGCCATCGATTTTCTGCAACTCTGCGATTGTGTCACTAAACGCCATCGTCAAGCTCCTCCGCTTCAGTTTTAGGGCGGTCCTGGATGACACTCAACTTGAAGTTGGAGATGACATCGTCCGTATTGGATTTGATAACGTCCAGACGCGGTTGCTTGAAGTACTCGCTTCGATCCATGCGACGCATCAAGGCAGAAACACGAGCGTTTGATTCGGCGCGTCCTTCCATGACCAGTTGCGTTGTACCTTCCTGCTTCATAGCGGTCAGGAAAATGCCGTCTGGCAAACGTTTGGCGATCTCGTCAAACGTATGAACGATTTGCGGACGCTGACCTTGTAGCTGCTGGATGATCTCCATACGAGCAAGAAGGTTGTTCTTGGTATCTTCAAGTTCGCGAATTTCCTTCAGCTCTTCCTGAAGTTGTGCAATCTCTGTGTTAAGACGCGAGTTGCGCTGTGCCTGAAAGTCAACCTTGTCTTCGGCATACTTGAACCCGCCGAAGCCGATGCCGGCAGCGACTGCCATGCATACTCCGAGGAGAATGCCGAACTCGGTATTCTTTTCGCGACGATAAGTCTCGCGCCACGGTAATAGATTAATTTTTGTCATTACGCTGCTCCTCGCATGGCGAGACCACAGGCGATCATCATCGCTGGGCCGTCGTCCTTGAGACGTTGTGCTGGAACATCTGATCCGACGCTCATCTCAGCAAAAGGATCGGCAAGTACGGTTGGTGTACCAATACGTTGCTCGATCAGTTCGTCAACCCCTTCGATGCCGGTACTTCCACCAGCGAGTACGATGTGATCAACGTAGTCATTCTTGTCTGCAGAGAAGAAAAACTGCAGGAAGCGATTTGCTTGTTGAACCATCAGATCGCGAAATGGTGCGAGCACTTCTGGTTCGTAGTTGTCGGGGAGACCGCCAACGCGCTTGACGCGGCCTGCGTCTTCATAAGACAGGCCGTAGCGACGCATGATTTCTTCAGTGAGCTGCTTACCGCCGAACGGCTGCTCACGTGTATATATGAGTGATTGATCGCGCAGCACACAAAGGCTTGTCATGCTTGCGCCGACATCGAGGATGGCAACCGTCTGGTCCATGCCCTCGTTAGGAATCTGGTGTTTGATCAGCTGAAACGCACCTTCCATCGTGTAAGGTTCGACATCTACAATCTTGACGTCCAGTCCGCCGATCTCGGCCGCTGCGGTGCGATCTTCAACATTCTCACTACGAGAGGCTGCGAGAAGCACATCGACCATGCCATTGGCTTCTTCAGAAGGCCCCATGACGTCGAAATCGAGGTTGACCTCTTCGAGTGCGTAGGGAATGTACTGATCCGCTTCGAGTTGGATCTGCGCGTCCATTTCGTGATCTTTCAGGTCATCAGGCATCTGAATGACCTTGGTGATCACCATGGCGCTGGGTACCGCTACTGCGCAGGCTTTGGTTCGCGTGCCAGAACGCTTGACTGCCCGCCGGATGGCATCGCCAACCGCCTCGACGTCTTGCAGGTTCTTTTCGTTAACCGCGTTTGCCGGCAAAGGTTCGACGGTGTAACTAACCACCTTGTGACCCTTTTTCGTCGGTTTGAGCTCCAGTAGCTTTACCGACGTCGCCGTAATGTCCAGGCCAACGAGGCCTGCGTTTCTGGATGAGAATTTGAGTGCCATGTCAGGTTTAGCGCCCATACCGTGATATTCCTTTAGCACCAGTCGAGACTTTCTCGACCAGAAATACGGTGTGGATCACATTCCTCCGTTGGATGCTGGTAATTACGCTTATCTAAATGACCACTCCCCCGAACAAATTTCGGTTGAGTTGCCGGTGGCAGAAAACTGGCGTTCCCGTTACGTCCCTGTTACCTACGTCATGAGGCACACAAGTTTTCAGGTTGTTTACAAGATGGTTCGATATAATTCATTGATCTGAAAAGCTTAATTGGCAGATCAATGCCTCATTCGTCATCCCGTAAACGCCGGCGTAGACACTCTCCAGATCACCGTAGTGGTCGGAGAAAGTCAGGCTGGCTAGGCTTTGTATTCAAATGGCTTGCCATATCGGGCATTTGTGCCGGATTATTAGTGGCAATCGGTGTGGGGTATCTCTATTACAAGATCGCCCCTGATCTGCCTGATGTCGAACAACTGCGCGAAGTTCAGCTGCAGATACCCTTAAGAATTTATACCGCTGAAGGCGATCTGATCGCCGAATATGGGGAGCAGCGACGAGAACCCGTGCAGATTTCCCAAGTGCCGGATAGCCTCAAGAATGCAATCATCGCCGCTGAAGACAAGCGCTTTTATGAGCACCCGGGCGTTGATTACCAAGGGTTGATACGTGCTGCTGTCAGTGTGGCCAAGTCGGGTGGGCGACGTTCGCAAGGTGGCAGTACCATCACGATGCAGGTGGCGCGTAACTTTTTCCTGACACGTGAGAAAACCTATATAAGAAAAATCCGCGAGATATTTCTGTCGTTCAAGATTGAGCGTTTGCTGGAAAAAGACGAAATACTCGAGCTTTATGTCAACAAGATCTATCTCGGCAATCGCTCCTATGGCTTCGCTGCTGCATCCAAGGTCTATTACGGCAAAAAAATCTCCGACCTCGAGCTCGTCGAATCGGCCATGCTGGCAGGTCTGCCAAAAGCGCCTTCGCGCTATAACCCGGTGGTCAATCCCGAGCGCGCCTTGATACGACGTGACTACGTACTGGGGCGTATGCACGCGCTCGAGATGATCGACACACCGACCTATGAAGAGGCGAAGGCACAACCGGTTAGCGCTAGCCTGCATTACTCTCGACCCGAAGCCGAAGCCAACTATGTGGGTGAAATGGCTCGCTCACGCATGGAGCAATTGTTTGGCGAAAACTGGGCAACCGCAGGCTACAACGTCTTTACAACGATCAAGAGTCATAATCAGAACGCCGCCAATCTGTCGCTGCGCGATGCCTTGTATGACTACGAACGGCGTCATGGATACACAGGTCCTGTCAGCCAGCTCAGCGCAGAAGTACTCGCTGATAGTGAGGCTTTGAAGTCTGCGTTGAAGGCACTGCCAAATCCCGTAGACACATTGCCAGCTGCTGTGCTGGCGTTGGAAAACAACACCGCAACGGTTATTACCGAACAAGGTATTGAATACAATTTGCCGTTTGAAGATGTCGAGTGGGCGCGCGAACGCATTGAAATCGACAAACAAGGCGATGAACTGACCGATGTCTCTGACGCGTTGGCGGTTGGTGATGTCGTTACCTTGCAGATCCGACCGGATGGAACGGCTCGTTTTGTTCAGCTGCCTGCTGTGGAAGGGGCGTTTGTCTCAATAGACCCCACCACAGGCTCAATAACATCGCTGGTCGGTGGTTACGATTTTTTTCGCAGCAAATTCAACCGTGTCACTCAAGCTCGGCGTCAGCCTGGTTCGACGTTCAAACCCTTTATCTATTCTGCTGCTCTGGCTGCGGGGGATACGGCTGCGACCATCTACAACGATGCACCAGTCGTTTTTCACGACGATGCATTGGAAGGTGAGTGGCGTCCGCAAAACTACAGCGGTCGATTTTTTGGCCCGACACGCTTACGCGAAGCCTTGGTTAAATCCATGAATCTGGTCTCGATCCGTGTGCTGCGTGAAATCGGTACCGAGTACGCCATCGACTATGCCAAACGTTTTGGCTTTGCCGAAGAGAATATGCCACCTGATTTGTCCCTGGCACTTGGCAGTGCGGTCGTGACACCAATGGAGATGGCCAGTGCCTTTGCCATCTTTGCCAATGGGGGTTATCGGGTGCAACCGCATTTCATTGATCGCGTTGAAGGTCCACGTGGCGAGATTATCTACAGCACGCCAAAAGTGGTGTTGTGCGATGACTGCGACCCATTGGGTGAAAATCCGCTAACCGCCGAAATGCAAGCGGAAGTCGATGTGGACAATGCAAGCACATCTGCTTCGAGTGACACCAGTGCTAGTGGCACTAGCGATGAGCTTGCCGAGGTGCTGATCGATGCCGTTGATGCGCCCAGAGTTATCGACCCTCGTAACGCCTACATCATGAACAGCATGATGCGTGAAGTGGTTCGCCGTGGTACGGCTCGTCGTGCCGGTGAAGCGCTTAAGCGTAGCGACCTCGCTGGCAAGACCGGAACAACAAACAATCAACTTGATGCCTGGTTCGTTGGGCACAATCCGAATGTCGTTGCGGCGGCATGGATTGGATCTGATGGCCTCGACCCGCTCGGTAGAAGAGAGGCGGGTGGGATCGCCGCTCTGCCGATGTGGACAAGCTATATGGCGGCCACTGTTAGTGGTTCACCTGAAGCTGAATTCGTCGAACCGACCGGCATCGAAACGATGCGCATCGATCGCAAGACCGGTCTCCCCGGTGATACCGAAAATTCTGTTCTGGAGATGTTTTTCGCTGAAAACACCCCGGAGGGAGACAAAAGGGTCACCGTGACGTCAACCCAGAGTTCTGGAAACAGCTCCAGCAAACCGCCTGCGGTTAAAACCAACAAAGACCGAAAGAAGGAAGTTGAGCAGCTTTTCTGATGTAAACGGTTTATCACCGGCTTAAGCTAACTGGCCTACTTTGGTAATGTGCTGATATACTGTATGTAAATACAGTTATCAGGGTCGTGCCATGCACAATACCCCCCGAGCAAGACGCGGTCGAGGCGCTGTCAGCAATCGTAGTGGGCGATTTGAGCCGTTACGGCGTATCGATATCAACGATGGCTGGCATACCGATATTGCCGACGAGGCCACGCTTCGAACCGTTTGGCGAGAAGACCGTGCCAAGACCGTCATCACCCGTAACCGCTCGCCCGATATCCATTTTGACCGGTCAATCAATCCTTATCGGGGTTGTGAACATGGCTGCGTCTATTGTTTTGCCAGACCCTCGCATACGTTTCTCGGACATTCAGCAGGTCTGGACTTCGAACGCTTGTTGTATGCCAAAAAAGAGGCTGCGACCTTGTTGCGTCAAGAACTCTCCAAGCCCTCTTACCAATGTGAACCCATTGCAATTGGCGTCAATACTGATGCTTATCAACCGCTTGAACGCAAACTTTGCCTGACGCGGAAAATTCTTGAAGTGCTGCTTGAATGTCAGCACCCGATATATCTGATCACCAAATCATCATTGATCGAACGTGATATTGATCTATTGCAGGAATTTGCGAAGCTCAATCTTCTGACTGCAGCTGTGTCTTTGACAACACTCGACAACAAGCTTGCTCAACTGCTCGAGCCACGAGCCGCTGCCCCTCATCGCAGGCTGCGTACCATCAAAACCTTGGCTGACGCGGGAATCCCGGTAAGAGTGTCAATGTCGCCAATTATTCCCGCACTCAATGAATCGGAAATCGAGTGCGTCATGCAGGCATCAGCTGAGCACGGAGCGACCATGGCAACCTGCCTGTTACTCCGATTGCCACATGAACTTGCCGTACTTTTTCCAGAATGGCTGAAAGAGCATTATCCAATGCGCTGCGATAGAGTGCTTAAAGCCGTGCGCATGCTGCGTGGCGACAAGCAGCAGGGAAACAGTTTGAATGACAGTGAATTCGGTCAGCGCTTTGTTGGCACAGGACCTCGTGCAGAACTCATACAGCGGCGCTTCGAGCTCGCCTGCAAGCGTTATGGACTGGCCGCCAACCGCGAGCACAATCATTTGAATACGGATTTGTTTCGTCCACCTGTGTCAGGCAACACTGGCAGGCAGTGGGACTTGTTTGATCTGGATTGACGTCAGCGACACGTGCTGTTTGAGAGAGGCTTTTTTGATCTGGGCTGTCGTTAGCTACGCGCTCCGTATTAGACAGGTTTATAGAAGAGTCTAAAAAGGGCTAAAGAAGGGCCAAAGGATCGAACTGCCATTTTCTCAGATCCTCGGTCGATGTCACGACTTCCACTTTAGCGCCGCGCTTGTCGGCAGCATCCAGCATGTCCAGCACTCTTGGTCTGAGTTCGGTGTGGATAGCCCACATCATTTCAAACAAGGCTTTAGTCGGCGGTGGTGATTGCATGCCACCCGGAGGATGTTTCTGCGTGCCTGCTTTCCAGGCCATCTGTCTTTCAGCGGCAATCGCAAAGTGCAGCCAGATAGGTAGATCGACAAATACGAAATGAGTCGCACGATCAAATCGTGGCTGGATGGAGTCGGGGATTCCGAAACCATCGATAATCCATTGTTCGTTGTTAATGATTTCTTCATGTTGTGTGATGAAGTCGTTATCCGCAACGCTCTGCCAATTCTCTTTCCAGAGATAGCTGTCCAGTTCATGTAAGGGGACGTCGGCTTTCGATGCCAGGGCGCGAGACAGTATGGATTTCCCACCACCGGCATTGCCGATGATCGAACATCTGATGTGATTGCTCATAAGAGTAAGGCTGCTCGCTGATAGTCGCCATGATACTAGCCAAAATATATTGTTCGAATTATTAATAAGGCTAGTTTAGTTGTTCGTCACTCCTAGTACCCTTGCGCGTGCTTTTCTTAAGCGTAAATGGGTGTCCTGTTTGAGTTCTGTTTGAGTTCCCAGTTTGACTCTTGAGATTTTCGTGGGTGTCCAGTTTGTATGTCTTGTAGATGTATGTGGGTGTCCAGTTTGTGCGATTACTCACGTTAGGAGTTGTTTGGTTGTCTGGTTGCAAAATCCTGTTGGGGTGCCTGGTCTTTGTTGTGCTGTGGAGCTCGGGCTGGATTGGATCAAAGTACGGACAGGCATATGCGGGTACTTTAACCTTGCTTGCCTACCGCTATGTGCTTGTCGTGCTGGCCTTGTTGGTCTTTGTGTCGGTCACTCGTGCCTGGCGTTCAATGCCTCGTTCGCAAATTTATTTGCATGTATGTGTTGGCCTGATGGCACACGCTGTTTTCCTCGGTGCTGGAAACAGTGCGTTTGCGTTCGGCGTCTCGGCAGGCCTTGTGGCGTTTATCACAGCATTGCAGCCCATGATGACCGCGACCCTGTCACCTGCCATCGCCGGTGAAAAAATCAGTTACCGGCAATGGTCTGGTCTAGTTTTGGGATTTGCCGCGGTCATGCTGGTGGTGTCTGACCGTATCGCACTCGGTGGTTCGGTCCTCGGATACTCGTTGCCTTTCATAGCGATCGTCGCGATCAGCGTGGCAAGCCTTATTGATCGTCGAATATCACTCGCTAACCAGGCTGACAATTGCGAACAGCCCCCGCTTTCCTTGATTACCTTGATTCACTGTAGCAGTGCGCTGTTGTTTTTCGTGGTTGCTGCTGCGGTTTTCGAAGGCTTCGAATCTCAATGGAGTGGTGAGCTAGTCTTTTCGATTCTTTGGCTTGCGATTTTCGTGTCTTTGGGGGCATATGGATTGATGTTTCTGATGCTCAGGAAATTATCCGCAGTCAAGGTGGCCAGCCTTGCCTATCTTTCTCCACCAGCGACGATGCTCATTGGCTATTTTGTTTTCGGTGAGCGATTGTCTACTGTCGATTTCCTGGGTTTGTTTTTCGCAGCCGTTTCAGTTTGGCTCGTTCTATCAAAACAAAGCCAGTCGGCAAGCGTTGAACCGGCTGATGGACAAGCCTATGGACATGGCACAAGCGATGCGGCTGTGCCAGTCGCCGCACAAGGTTTGTTGTTGAGCGTCCAAGCCAAGGAATTGTTGAGAGGCGGTCTTACACTCGATATCGATCTGGGTGAGCCTTTATTGTCAGCGTTTGACTTTCCTGGTGTGCGGGGGCGACGATTAATGGGAAATACGGCCACAGCCATTCAATCCACAACCATTCAACAAGCTGTCGAGCTTGATGAGCTCATCTATTTCCGCAAGCGACAGATATACCGATTGAATCAGCTTGTTTTTAATTTGCAGGATAGTAAGGGCAAGATCGATGCGCTGCTTGGCCGAGGAACAGACACTGAATCATATGTCTACGATTCGGTGCTGGATGAGATTGAGCTCAAGCGCGCTTGCAATAGCTTGAGGGATCTCATTGAACATGGCGGTGTTGCGGGGGATGATGTTGAGCAGCGAACACCTATCTTCGCAGCTGGGAATAGTCGGCGGGCTATTTGATCAG